>CALVFO010000027.1 GCA_944326855.1 uncultured Alistipes sp.
ATTCGGTTCCTTTTAATAACACTGGACCTACCTGACCGGTCAGGGTTAACCCTTGTTCATTGCGATAGACGATTGTAAAAGTGTGTTCGGCTGTATGTACGGGATCCGAACGGAACAAAAATCTAAAGTCGAAATACAGTAGTTTTCGTTTAAGTCGATTGAACTCTTCTAATGATTCTTGTAAGTAGCTTACACTGGTCGAAAATTCATATTGTTTGAAGAAACTGTTGTAAGATTTTGGTTTGCAGGTAGTTTCTCCTAAATACATGGCTTTTTGATAACCGCTTTTCAAGTAGTCTTCGGCGGAGAAAAATTGAATATCCACAATGTCATTCAGTGGAGTTCCTGCCGGATGGGCCGCATCGTAGTCGGTGTCTGAGATTACATCTATATGGTCTGTACGTACGAATTGGCAAAAACCAAATACTTCTCCGCTGCGTTTGTATTCGGTGTCATGATGCGCCTTAGCCAATGAATCGCATACGGCTTTACGGTCCAGCCATGTTTGTTCCGGAGAGATTACCCAGCAAGGATATTGTTCCCAGTTTAGATCAACGGATTGTTTATATCCAAATATTAGCCTGATAGGATTGAGAGGGACATTTGGTTCACCCTCTACAACGGAGGGATAAACGGTCGCTTCTACCATTTCTTGAGTTGGAGGATCGACATAAGAACGAATAAAATAATCCGAGTAAGGTGGCCAGGTTTCGTCTCCATCTTTCTCGTCTTTTTCGCACCCACTCAGCATCATAGCCAGCAATACCGTAACGCTGATACATAAATTCGGTTTCATAATGTTAAATTTTATAAAATTTGTCTAAATGTAAGGATTAATATGATAAAAATCAAATTGTAGCTGATCTGATATAGGATCAATTATAATTTATGTGGACCGTGTTATGGCAAATAGCTGGGGAAATAACATCGGGGAGTGGGGATCGTATGTGAAAAGATGGCTGGAAATTTTGTATCTTTATTACAAGTGCCCGTTTGGGTGCGGAATTTCCTGGGTAATCGATTCGTTGTGAGGAAAATCTACTACGACAAAAAAGGTATGTTAAAATTTGAATGGATATGCAGAAAGTTTTCATGGTGTTGTTCGGGGTTTTACTGCTTGCTTGCGGCGAAGATCGTTCAAATTCTTCTCCTACAATAATCTCCATACTTTTTCAAGAACAGGCAGTTTTTCCGTCTAAAATAGTCGAAATAATTCCTCTGGAAACGCGACAGGATGCCTTAATCGGGCTTTATTATTCTGTGCTTTCTACCCGGGATTACTTTATTGTTCACGACCAGAAAAAAGTCATTATATTTAATAAAGCCGGTAAAATCCATGCAGTCATTAATCGTCTGGGCAAAAGTAATTCGGAATATCTTTCTATTGCAGATGTTACGGTTTATCAGGATACGATTTACGTCAAAGATCCCATGCGAAAAAGGCTTATGCGATTCAATTTAGACGGAGAGTTTGTCGATAATCTGAATATCCTTTCTCCCGGGTATCAATTCGGGATTGGGAATGGCATTATTTACTCTAATATCATTAATCCGAATGAGGCTGGTGGAATGACCTTGCAATTGAATGATTTTTCCGGTGAACTCATCTCCCAGGAGATTCCCTTTAAATATTCCTCGGATTTAGCCGCCCGCGAAAAATTCGTTCGATTTAAGGACAAGCTTTATTATGTTCCGAATTTCTACGCTACGATTTTTGAACTGCATAAAGATGGAAGCATCCACCCTTACTATACATTTGATTTTGGGAATAAGTGGCCTGAAGATTCGGAATTGGATCAATGGGACAATATGAGAAACACCAGTTTGACCATGAAAACCTTAAGGGAAGAGGGAAAAATTGCATTTCTCGAATTTCATGAAATATCGAATACCATAGCGCTATGCTTTAACATGGGATCTTCGAGGTATAGCTGGTTTTATGATAAACAGACTGAACGGCAGTTTATGGTTCAGCATCAAAGTGAGCAATCGTCCGTATTGGGACATGATATTTTTTGCACGGATGGAGATGCCTTCGTCACCAGCATAGATGCATTTGATTACCTGGAAAATTACCAAGAACTGCGTCCGCTGGAGTTATCCGCGGATCATAATCCTGTTTTAGTCGTATATACATTCTGATTCGCCTCACGGGAGAAGCCAGGGGGCAAAATGATTCGGCGCAGATCGGTGGCTCTATGGGACCTTATACGTCCAATTCGTTGCCAGGGGATTGAGCGGAGCGAATCTCGAGCGAATGATCCGGAATGTCGGGAGCCGGGCTGATTGTATATTGGGTTCCCCGGAGGGCGCGAGGGTCAGTACCCCGGTCAGTAAGGGCATTGGGATCTTATCGGCGGGATTCATGGGCTTGTCGAAAGGGCTGATGACATCCACGATCCGGTTCGACGTCTGTTGTGCATCCTCATTTGTTAGGCTTCTGTTGAGCGGAGTGCGCTACGGACGAATCCTGGCGGCCCGATTTCGGCATGAATTATAACGGGGCCCTCTTTCGTTTTCGGAAGAGAAATGCCTCCCCCTGAAAATCCAAGGGCCTCATGTGCGAGGTCCTTGGACGATGTATCTATCGAAGTCTGTATCCGGATTTCAGGAAGGTGACCTTGGGAAACGTTTATTTCGGGCGGTACGAAATAAACGTTTTGTCTTTTAAAAAGATGACGATTTGTTCGATCGTCTCTTCCGGGATTTGAGAGATATCCAACCGGGATTTGCGGGTCGGCTCCGCTCCATTTTTAAGTGTCTCAGAATTCGATGAAACGGAATCGGCTTGGGAAGGTGTCGATATAGGCGATTGTTCAGCGGTTTCGGGCGCCGAAGTTTTCGGCAAGACTGGAGTCTCGAAAGGAAGGGTCGGCAGGGTACCCGTCGAGGTCGGAGTTTGGGTAATGGGAATAGATGGGGGTGTTGATTTTTCCGGCAGCGAATTTTCAGTAGATCGGTAGATCGGGCCTTTCCCCAAAAGCAACCAATCCGGATTGACTTTGGGGAAGCGGAGCAACATTTTTTCAATAAAGTCGAAACTCGGTTTATTACGTCCTCCCAGGATATGCGAAATGCTGGAAGGTTGCACACCCATGATTTCTGCGAAGCGGGAAGGGGTCAAACCTTCTGTTCGGATGAATTTTTCGAGTCTTTCCCTCATTTTTCGGATTTTTCACAAAAATAAACAAAATAATAAATCCGAGCAAGCGTCAATTTACAAAAATAATCTCCTGCAAGCACATTTTACTGAATTACTTTTGTAACACACCTGAAATAGTCCAATACGAATGTTAGTACACCTGTGTTTACCATAAGTTTATCTTGATATAAAATCAGTAATATGCTGGAATTTAACCTAATGAATAGAAAAATGTGATTTTGTGGTAGGCGAAGAGCAGAAACGAGTATAGCTCTAAAGAATAACCGGAATCGTTACTTTAAATCAATCTTATTATACACTGATTATTAGTATTTTATTTAAAATACAAACAATAATTTAACTTGTGATATAGTGTATGCTTTTTGGGTTTTGAATTTCCGTGTTACAAGTGTTAATACAATTGTAACAAAATAGCATTTTGTTAATGTGTTTACAAATATAAATCATCACTGGAGATTTATGTATTATAATTTATACACATGTAATTCACGGAACGTAAAAAAGGAGAGTTTTGGAGCATTTCGCTCCCCTACTCTCCCGTTTATCGGCAATTTGGATTCAGGTAAAATCTTTCCGATTAATTATGTTAAATAAAAAAGGCGTCCCCTACGGAACGCCTTGATAAATAAGTTTTAAAGCAGTTTACATCTGGATCAAGTCGGCAATTTTCTGAAACTCTTCCGGAGTCAATTTGAGCTTTTCGCGATGAAAATCGACGTCTTTTTCACTGTTGATGGGAATCAAATGAATGTGCGCATGCGGTACTTCCATCCCTAAAACGACGACCGCTACCCGCTTGCAGGCTATTTTCTCCCCTATTTTCCGGGCAATTTTCTTGGCAAAGATCATCATCTCTGCCAAGGTGCGATCGTCCAGGTCAAACAGATAATCGACTTCCTGTTTGGGAACAACCAGCGTATGCCCCGGTGTCAGGGGATTGATGTCCAAAAATGCGTAATAATGTTCATCCTCGGCTACCTTGTAGCTGGGAATTTCGCCTTTTATGATACGAGTGAATATGGTTGCCATGAGTTTTGGTTGTTAATGCGACGCTTTGTGGACGTAATGCCCGAAAAGACGCCATTGTGTTAATTATTTTATGTTTGACGGGAAAATGCCCCAGTCGCACGGTCTGTTAAATTTTGCCCCTAAAATGAGGCTTATACCAGTTTTAGCTCTTCTTTGATTTTTTCGATTCGGGCATCCAGTTGCTTCATCGCCTGGTCGAAATGAGCCGTGTCGTCCAATTCGCCCCGAACGCCGAAATAAAATTTGATTTTGGGCTCGGTTCCCGAAGGACGAATCGATACAATCGTCGAATCTTCCGTCAGGAATTGCAGTACATTGGATTTTTCCAGTTCGATCGGCTTGCTTTCCCCCGTTCGGAGATCGGTACTTAATGAGGTCTGGTAATCTCGAAGGATGACGACCGGAGATCCGCCGATTGTACGGGGTGGTTGGGCGCGGAAATCGCTCATCATTTGACGGATTTCTTCGGCTCCTTCTTTGCCTTTCCGTACGACCGATACCATCTGTTCGCGGAACAGCCCGTATTCGACGTAAATGCGCTTCAGCAGTTCATACAGGGATAGACCTTGGGATTTGGCCCAGGCTGCGGCTTCGGCTGCCAGCGAGCAGGCGCTGACGGCGTCTTTGTCGCGGACGAAATCACCGGCCAGGAAGCCATAGCTTTCTTCCCCTCCGCAAATATATTGGGCTTTCCCTTCGAGGTTGCGGATGATCGAGGCGATGTATTTGAAGCCGGTCAGACAGTCGTAATAAGGAATATCGAACGATTGGGCGATACGACCGATCAGTTCCGTCGTGACGATGGTTTTGATGACGTATTGCCGACCGTTGAGGCGGCCCAGTTCGCTCCAGCGTTTGACAATGTAGTACAGCAGCAGCGAACAGGTCTGATTCCCGTTCAACAAGACATATTCTCCGTTTTCGTCCCGTACGGCGACTCCGATGCGGTCGGCATCGGGATCGGTGGCCAGTACCAGTTCGGCATTTTCCTTGCGGGCCAGGTCGATGGCCATGGTCATGGCGGCCCGTTCTTCGGGGTTGGGTGAAGCTACGGTCGGGAAGTTGCCGTCCGGGATATTCTGTTCGCGTACCGTCATGACGTTCCGGAATCCGTATTTATGCAGGGAGGCCGGTACGAGCACGACGCCGGTGCCATGAATGGGGGTATAAACGATTTTCATGTCGCTGTGCTGGGCGATGGCTTCCGGCGATAAGGAAAGGCTGTGGACGGCATCCAGGTAGATTTGGTCGAAGGCTTCGTCCAGGATGGTGATGTTGCCCTCACCTCCCGAGGAGAGTACTTGGTCGGGAGAGGTGATTTTTTGGACCTCTTCGATGATGTTGGTATCGTGGGGCGCCGTCACCTGAGCGCCATCGGACCAGTATGCCTTGTAGCCGTTGTATTCTTTGGGATTGTGGGAGGCGGTGATCATCACGCCGCTTTTGCATTCGAGGTGTCGGATGGCGAAGCTCAGCTCGGGGGTGGGACGCAAGGAATCGAACAGATAAACCGAGAATCCGTTGGCGGCAAATATGGCGGCTACGCGTTCCGAAAAGGCCCGGCTGTTATGGCGGCTGTCGTGCGATACGACCACTTTGATTTTCTCGTTCGGGAAGGCTTTTTTCAGGTAATTGGCCAGTCCCTGTGTAGCCATGCCCACGGTATAGATATTCATGCGGTTGGTTCCGACTCCCATGATACCGCGCAGGCCTCCGGTGCCGAATTCCAGATCTTTATAAAAACTTTCGGTAAGCTCTTTTAAATCGTTATCTATCAGATTTTTAACTTGCTTTTTTGTTTCTTCGTCGTAGGGCCCGTTCAGCCATTGTTCCGCTTTTTGGCGCACCAAAATTTCCAAATTGTCAGCCATAATGATTATAGTTTTTTCTTATGGATTAAATGCTGTTCCTCTAAAAGTTTCTATAAACAAAGATAGGCAAAAAAATGAAATCTTCTATATCAGTTCGTTAAAATTTCCCCGGGGAAGAGACCTCCATTGTCTATAACATTATTTCCTGAATAAACAAGATGAGTCCATGTTTTTTTTGTCAAATTTATCTACAATTTTTGTGATGCAAAACAACCCACTTACATGTCACTCAATCATCCCACATACGGAGACGTATGGCAACATTGCTTGTCCCAAATCAAAGAGCGTACTTCGGACGAAGAATTCGCAAAATGGTTCAAGCCTATTGTGCCGCTGGGCTTCGACGGAACAACGCTGAAGTTGAAAGTTCCTAACGAGAGTTACGTGTATCATATTGAGAAACACTTCATTCCGTTACTTACTCCCATCATTCGCCAGCAATTCGGCCAAAAAACCAAATTGCGCTATGCCGTGCCTCGGGCCGAACGGCCTGCAACGGTAGTGGCCGAAGCCGATATGACGGCCATCAATACTTTTGCGACGCAAACCAATACGGCAAATATAAAGAATCCCTTTGTCATTCCGGGCATCCGCAAGCTGGTGATCGACCCGCAACTCAATCCCCATTACACGTTCGATACTTTCGTGGAAGGCGATTGTAATCGACTGTGTCGGTCGGCCGGTTTTTCGGTGGCGGTCGAACCGGGGGCAACGCCTTTCAATCCCCTCTATATATATGGGGATTCGGGATTGGGGAAAACCCACATCGCGCAGGCCATCGGCATGGAGGTTAAACAGCGCCGTCCGTCAATGCAGGTGCTCTATGTCTCCATGAACAAATTTCAGGCTCAGTTTACCAATGCCGTGCGTTCGGGGGAAATCAACGACTTTATCCACTTTTACCAGATGCTCGACGTGCTGATTATCGACGATATTCAGGAACTTTCGGGCAAGGAAAAGACGCAGAACGCTTTCTTCAACATTTTCAACCATTTGCACCTTTCCGGTAAACAGTTGATCATGACCTCCGATAAACCGCCCGTGGAGTTGAAGGATATCGAACAGCGTCTGATCACTCGTTTCAAATGGGGCCTGTCGGCTCAGCTGTTGCAGCCCGATTACGAGACCAAAGTGAAGATCATCCGCAATAAGGCCTCTCGCCTCGGCGCGGAGGTGCCTGAAGAGGTAATCGATTATCTGGCGCAGAATATCAACGCCAACATTCGGGAAATCGAAGGGGCACTCTCTTCCCTGGTGGCGAATGCTTCTTTCCTGGGAAAAAAGATTACCAGTTCGCTGGCCAAGGATATTCTGAAGGTTTACGTACAGTTCAATCAGAAGGAGATCACCTTGGAACATATTCAGAAGGTGGTGTGCGAACACTTCAACCTGGATGCCGAGACGTTCAACTCTCCTCGCCGTACGCGGGAAATCGCGCAGGCCCGTCAGATTGCCATGTATCTGAGCAAGCAGCACACCAAAGCTCCGTTGACCATCATCGGGGCGGCAATCGGAGGCAAGAACCATGCAACGGTGCTGCATGCCTGCAAAGCCATTTCGAATTTGATGGAAACCGACAAGGTGTTCCGTCATCAGATCGAAGAAATCGAAAAAAAAGTACTGGCCCGTTCATAAAGGGGCTTTTATAGAGTGATCGGAGAAAGTTTTTCCGGGCAAAGAGCCGGGGAAAACTTTTCTTCTTTCCGGGTTTATTCGTATATTTACCTGCAAATCGAGTCGGTTATGACCAAGTTGAAAGTAGGAGATCCGGCCCCCCGTTTTGAAGGGGTCGATCAGAATGATCGTAAAATATCGCTGGACGATTTCAGCGGCAAGAAGCTGGTGTTGTATTTTTACCCCAAGGACAATACGCCGGGCTGTACGGCTGAAGCCTGCAGTTTGCGGGACGGTCGGGACGAACTGCTGAAGATGGGATTCGAAGTGGTGGGCGTAAGTCCCGATAGCTCGAAGTCGCATCGGGGATTTATCGAAAAGCATGCGCTGAACTTTCCGTTGATTGCCGATACCGATAAACATATCGCTCAGGCTTACGGAGTATGGGGCGAAAAAAAAATTATGGGACGTACCTATATGGGAATTCTGCGGACGACTTTTGTGATCGATCCGCAGGGTGTGATCGAACGGGTGTTCGACAAGGTACAGACCAAAGACCATTTTAATCAGATTGTGGAAGCCTATCGGAAAGACTGATGAAACGGATGTACGTGTAGGCTCCGTGGAAGCGGTACGACAGGTTGACGCTTGCCTGTTTTTTGGAAAACAGAGAAAACCCAATATATATTTATGGCAGAAAAAGCACAGATCAATCCGGAGAAGCTCAAGGTGTTGGGCGCCGTGATGGATAAAATTGAGAAGGATTTCGGTAAGGGTGCCATCATGAAGATGAGTGCCAAGGCCGTGGAGTCGGTTCCGGTGATCCCGACGGGGTCGATTACGTTGGATATGGCGCTGGGTATCGGCGGATATCCCAAAGGACGTATCATTGAAATTTATGGTCCGGAATCTTCGGGGAAAACGACCCTGGCGATCCATGCCATTGCCGAAGCTCAAAAAGCCGGTGGGATTGCGGCCTTTATCGATGCCGAACACGCCTTTGACAGTACCTATGCTCAGAAATTGGGCGTGGATGTGGACGAATTGCTCATTTCACAGCCCGATAACGGCGAACAGGCCTTGGAAATCGCCGATCATCTGATCCGTTCGAGCGCCATCGATATCGTGGTGATCGATTCGGTGGCAGCCCTGACGCCCAAAGCAGAAATCGAAGGCGAGATGGGTGAATCGAAGATGGGGCTTCAGGCCCGGTTGATGTCGCAGGCATTGCGGAAACTGACGGCCAGCATCAGCAAGACCGGTACGGTGTGTATCTTCATCAACCAGTTGCGCGATAAGATCGGGGTGGTATACGGCAATCCGGAAACCACGACCGGTGGGAATGCCCTGAAGTTCTACGCCAGTGTGCGTATCGATATTCGCAAGGCCTCGGTGATCAAGGACGGCGAGGAACAGCTCGGCGCCCGGGCCAAGGTGAAAATCGTCAAAAATAAACTGGCGCCCCCGTTCCGTCGGGCCGAGTTCGATCTGATGTATGGCGAAGGCATTTCCAAGTTGGGTGAAATCATCGATTTGGGGGTGGACAACGGCATCATCAAAAAGAGCGGTTCGTGGTTCTCGTACGGAGACCGCAAACTGGGACAGGGTCGTGATGCCGTCAAGGAATTGCTCAAGTCGGATGAGGCGCTGATGGCCGAGATCGAAACCAAGGTTCGCGAAGCGTTGGCTTCGACTAAATAATCGTTGTTAGAAGTCGTACGATGGAATACAGTCCGCAAGATGAACGCATGATCGATGACGCTTTCGGCGTCTTGATGGAACATTGCCGGAAAATTTGCAAGAACGAGGAGGACGAAAATCTGATTAAACGGGCGTTTTTTTTGGCTCGTGAGGCTCATCAGGGGGTTCGTCGTCGTTCCGGAGAGCCGTATATACTGCATCCGTTGGCGGTGGCCCTGATCGTGGTGGATGAAATCGGACTGGGGGTCAAATCGGTGGTGGCGGCCCTGTTGCATGATGTGGTCGAGGATACCGACTATACGGTCGAAGATATCGAAAACCTGTTCGGCCCCAAAATCGCCAACATGGTGGACGGTCTGACCAAAATGTCCGGGGTGTTCAAAACCGCGGCATCGGAACAGGCCGAAAATTTCCGGAAAATGTTGTTGACGCTTTCGGACGACGTGCGGGTGATTCTGATCAAGATCGCCGACCGCTTGCACAACATGCGTACGTTGGGCAGCATGCCGGTCAACAAGCAGATGAAGATCACCAGCGAGACGATCTACCTGTTCGCTCCCCTGGCCTATCGTCTGGGGTTGTATCTGATCAAGAGCGAACTGGAAGACCTCACGTTGAAGTATCGTTTCCCGGAAGAGTATCGGCAGATCGAAGAGAAAATCCAGGCGACCGAAGCCGATCGTGCGCGTTTCATCGAGCGATTCAATGCACCTATCATTCAAAAATTGCGGGACAACGGCATCGATTTCGAGATTGCGGGTCGGGTCAAGTCGGTCTATTCGATCTGGTCCAAAATGCAGCGCAAGAATATTCCGTTCGAAGAGGTGTACGATTTGTTCGCGATTCGGATTATCTTCCAACCTTCACCTCAGATTCCCGAAAAATCCCAATGCTGGCATATCTATTCGCTGGTGACCGATATTTATAAACCCAAGCCCGACCGGATCCGCGACTGGGTGAATATTCCCAAGGCCAACGGTTATGAAGCGCTTCATTCGACGGTTATGGGTCCCGATGGAGTTTGGGTCGAGGTGCAGATCCGTTCCAGACGCATGGAAGAGATTGCCGAACGGGGATTTGCCGCCCATTGGAAATACAAGGCGGGGAACGACGGGCATGACGACGGGGAGTTCGAACGTTGGATGCGTCAGGTGCGCGATGCCCTGAACAGCCCCACGGAGAATGCCGTGGAGTTTCTGGACAACTTCAAGTTGAACCTTTATACCTCGGAAATCGTCGTTTTTACGCCGAAGGGGGAATCCCGAACTCTGCCGAACGGAGCGACGGCCCTGGATTTCGCGTACGACATTCACTCCAAGATCGGCAACAGTGCCATCGGAGCGAAGATCAACCATAAGATCGAATCCATTTTTACCCCGATTGCCAGCGGCGATCAGATCGAAATCATCACGTCGCAGAATGTCAAACCCAAAGCCGACTGGTTGGAGCACGTGGTAACGGCCAAGGCCAAACAGTCGATCAAGAGCTACCTGAAAAAGGATCAGCTCAACAGCATCAAGACGGGGATGACGCTTTTCGAAGAGAAGATGAAGGAGTTCGGCATTATGCCCAGTGCCCGGGTATTCCGCAAATTGTTACCGGCCTACTCCTGTACGAATAAGGACCAGTTTTACAGTCAGTTGGGAGCCGGGATTATCAATTTGGACGGGGTGGAAAAGATCCTGCGGGAAAATTCAGCCAGCAAGATTTTGAAATTCTGGACCCTGCAGTTGCCCAATCCGTTCAAGTTCCTGACCGGTGACGAGAAGAAACGGGCTCGTCAGAAACTGATCAATCAGGATCACGATGAGCAGGAACCCGAATTTGTCATTGCACCGTGTTGTAATCCCATTCCGGGCGACGAAGTGGTGGGTTACATGAATCCCGAAACCGGGAAAATCGATGTCCATAAACGCAGTTGCAACGAACTGATCAAGTTGGCGACCCAGCACGGCAACAACCTGACGCCGGTGACTTGGGCCAGTCATAAGGCGATGTCTTATTTGTCGATTCTCGAAATTCGGGGGATCGATCGTATCGGCATTCTGATGGAACTTTCCCAGGTGATTACCGGGGAATTGGGAACCAACATCCGGGAGATGCATATTCAGAGCCACGACGGGATTTTCGAAGGGAAAATCAGCCTGTACGTCAAGGATACCAGGGACCTGAAGATGATTATGGAGAAGGTCAGCAAGATCAAGGGCGTGGAAAAGGTAAATCGGGTTGAAAACAATAAAGAATAGCGGGAAGCATGGAAGGTCTGTTACCGGTAATCATTGCGTTGGTTGTTTCGGCGATCATCAGCATGCGGCAGAAGAAGGCTTGGCAGGAAGAGGATCCTTCTTTTCCGCACGACGAGTCTCCGTGGGAGGATCTGATGCGGGAACTGCAGACCCAGACCCCGGACCCGTCGCAGCCTGCACCGACTCCCTCCCGGGATGCATCGTCGGCTTCGAAGCCGGCTGCTCCGGCAACACTGCCGACACGGCCGCTTCCGGAGGTACGTTCGTCGGACGATACACCTCATGAGCCTATTTCCCAAGAACTCTTTTCGGCGGATTCCGAGGGGCCCGAAGGGAAGCCGGCAGCTCCTCGGGGACCGGTCTATGAGGCAGAGCCCAAGGTCGCCACGGGGCAACCGATTCGCTCCCGGGAAGGGACCGTAACGTCCATGACTCCGGACAAAACGGTGCAGATGCCCTCTCTGCAGCAGGTAGAGACGGTCAAAGATCCCGCCATGGCTGCCCAAACAGACGAGCCCGATACACCGTTTGAATCGGGATTCGATCCTCGGATGGCGGTTTTGTACAGCGAGGTTTTCCGACCCAAATATCAGGATTGATTTCTACGAAAAGACGTGTACGAACCTCTTCTGAAACGGGAAGCGGTGCCGCATACACGTAGGCTTCATACCCGGAGTACCCCTTTCTCGTACGTTTAAACAGACGGATCATGGAACAGTATATTTTCAGACCGGCTCGAGAGACGGATCTTCCCCGCATTGGGGAGATCATGCGCCAGGCCAAAATGCTTATGGAGCGGGAAGGACGGCGCCAATGGGATGATACGTATCCTCTGCCCTGTCATATCGAGGAGGATATGCGCCGGGGATATGCATGGGTTTTGTCCCAAGACGAGATCGTCATGGCGTATGCCGCGGTTATTTTTGATGGAGAACCGGTCTATGCGCATATTCGGGGACGGTGGTTGAGTGAGGGACCGTTCGTGGTCGTACATCGTTTGGCTGTGGCGGAAGACTGTCAAGGTCGTGGGGTGGCCACCCGTATGATGCGGGAAGTGGAGGCGATGAGCCAAGCGAAAGGAATACCCAGTTTTCGGGTCGATACCCATCTTGAAAATACCCGTATGCGCAGGGTATTGGAAAAATGCGGTTTTATTTATTGCGGAGAGGTCTTTTATCCGCGGGGCTCCCGTATGGCGTATGAAAAACGGTTGGGGAAACCCGTCCCATAAAGAGGATGCCGATGCGTTGATGGATGATGGTGCCTTTTGAAGGGAAGCCGGGTGTCTCTGCTCTACCCTGCTGTCCTGATTTCCGATCGATCTGCCCCGAATCTATTTAACCCGGATCAGATTCAGTCCGTCCCGGATGGGCAAAATTACGTTTTCGACCCGGGGATCTTCTTTGACCAAACGATTGAATTCTTTGATGGCCTGTGAAAACCGGTCGTTCGCCGGAGTCTCCTGGATGACTTTCCCGTACCAGAGGATGTTGTCGGCCAGCAGGTAACTGCCCCGATGAGTGAGCGAATCCATGGCCATACGGTAATAGGCCGGATATTCCCGTTTGTCGCCGTCGATGAAGATCAGATCGAAAGTCATCCCCAGCGCCGGTGCGATATCCAGCGCCGACCCGATGTGCTGGATGATTCGTCCGGGGATGTTCTGTTCCGCCCTCCGGAAATATCCGGAGGCCAGTTCTTCGAGTTCGTCGTCGATTTCGATGGTGTGCACCACCCCACCCTCGTTCAGACCTTTCGCCATGCAAATGGCTGAATATCCGGTAAATGTGCCAATTTCAAGCACGCGTTGGGCCCCGATCATCCGAACGATCATTTCCAGCAGACGGCCTTGCAGATGCCCCGAAATCATGCGGGGTTGGATCATGCGCAGGTGTGTCTCCCGATCGAGTTCCTGCAACAGGGCGTCTTCCGGGTCGATGTGTTCCAGTATATAGCGTTCGAGAGCGTCCATCTTAACGGTAAATAAGGGTCGAAATGCCTTGTCCGTAGATTTCGCGGGCTACGTCGGTGAGCTCCTCCCGGGTAATTTCCAGAATCTTTTCGCGGAACGATTCCATGCTGTCTATGTTGTTGTAATGCAAATAGCTGCGTGCCGCTCCCAGCATGTAGTTTTCGTTGCTTTCCATGGCGATGGTCATCTGTCCGAGGTACTGTTTCTTGGCCAGAGACAACAGCCGTTCGCTGGTATTCCCTTCCAGGATTTTCCCGATTTCCCGATTGATGATCTCGAGGCATTGCTCGACGTTTTCTTTGTCGGTTCCGAAATAGATGGAGGCGTATCCGGTGTTGCTCAGGGGCGTATAATTCGCCTCGATGGTATAGGAGAGTCCGTTTCGTTCGCGCACGGCAAGGTTCAGCAACGAATTGGCCGACGGGCCGCCCAACAGATTGGTCAACAGTCCGAGCGTGATACGTTTGTCATCCTGCAGGCTGTAGGCCCGATTCCCCAATACGCAATGGGCCTGATGATTGTTGCGGTTCATGAATTTGGTGAAAGGCATGTAGCGGGGCGGCACATCCCGGACAAATTGGCGGATATTGGTCGGAATGTCGGCGAAGTAGCGATCGCAAATTTCCTGAAAACGCTTGGGGGAATGGTTGCCGATCACCGAAAAGACCATTTGATCGGTGTTGTAGGTACGTTCGACGAAGGCGATCAGGTCTTCCCGGGTGTATTTTATCAGGGATTTTTTGCTGCCCAGGATGTTATGTCCCAGCGAGCAGCCGGCAAAGATCAGATCTTCGTAATCGTCGTAGATGCGTTCCGTAGGAGCATCCTTGTAAGAGTTGATCTCATCGACGATGATTTCTTTCTCTTTGGCGATCTCTTTGGCCGGAAAAACAGAGTGAAAAACGATATCCGACAGCAATTCGGCCGCTTTTCCCAGATCGCCTTTGAGCGTGGTGGTATGGATAACGGTCTCTTCCTTGGTGGTGTAGGCATTCAGTTCGCCCCCCAGGTTTTCCAGCCTGCAATTGATATGAAACGCTTTGCGGTGGTTCGTTCCCTTGAAAAAGGCGTGTTCGAGCAGATGGGCCAATCCATGTTGACCTTCCAACTCGTCCCGACTGCCGGTATTGACCGTCAGGGCACAATGCGTGACGGCCGAGCGTACCTGTTTGTGCAGGCAGCGGATGCCGTTGGGGAGTACGTATCGTGTAAATTCTTCCATGGCGATGGTTCATAAGCGGAGGTTTTCCGCACGATGGTTGTTTATCGTTGGTATGGTAGCGATTGAGGTTCCCCGGGAGGGCGAATCCCCTCGTGTCGGGCCAGAAAACGTCCCGTATAACTGCGTTCGCAGTTCATCAGTTGGGCCGGCGTACCCTCGAACACGATTTCTCCGCCTGCGTCTCCGGCTTCGGGACCCAGATCGATCACCCAGTCGGCGCATTTGATGACGTTCATGTTGTGTTCGACGATCAGAATCGTATGTCCCTTGCTCAGCAGCGCATCGAAAGAGCGTAACAGTTTTCGTATGTCGTGAAAGTGAAGACCGGTGGTCGGTTCGTCAAAAATGAACAGGATGGGCTCCGTGGCATTTTCCTTGATGAGGAACGACGCCAGTTTGACACGTTGGCTTTCCCCGCCCGACAGGGTCGAAGAGGATTGCCCCAGACGAATATAGCCCAGCCCTACATCCTGCAATGTTTTGAGCTTTTCGACGATTTTTTTGTTGATTGGATCCTCCTTCTGATGGGCTTTGAACAATTCGACGGCGGCATCGACGGTCATCTCCAGGATGTCGTAAATCGAATACCCGTGGTATTTGACCTCCAGTACCTCGTCTTTGAAGCGTTTGCCTCCGCAGGATTCACAGACCAGTTCCACATCGGCCATGAACTGCATGCCGATTTTGATGACCCCCTCACCCTGACACTCTTCGCAGCGTCCGCCCGCGATGTTGAACGAGAAGGTCGAAGGTCCCATTCCGTTGTGTTTGGCGTAGGGTTGGTCGGCAAACAGTTTCCTGATGTCGTCATACGCCTTGATGTAGGTGACCGGGTTCGAGCGGGTCGATTTCCCGATGGGATTCTGGTCGATGATCTCGATGCCGCCGAGGCGGTGCAGATCCCCTTCCAGTCCGGCAAAGCTGCCCGGTTTGAGGCCGGTTTCGTAGAGTTCGCGCCGTACGGCCGGATAGAGAATGTCCCGAACCAGGGACGACTTGCCGCTTCCGCTGACTCCCGTCACACAGGTCATGACGCCTAAAGGAAATTTGACGTCGATCCCTTTGAGGTTATTTTCCCGGGCCCCCTTGATTTCGAGGTAGCTGTTCCATGGGCGGTAATGTTTCGGGGCCTCGATTTTCTCCTGCCCCGTGAGGTATTGGGCCGTGAGGCTGCGCCGGGCATGAATCAGCTGGTCGATCGGACCGGCGAAGACCACCTCTCCCCCTTCGTATCCGGCTCGGGGACCGATGTCGATGATCGTGTCGGCGGCTCGGATGATCTCCTCTTCGTGTTCGACCACGATGACCGTATTTCCCAAATCCCGCAGCTTTTTGAGCACGCCGATCAGTCGGTTCGTGTCGCGGGGATGCAGTCCGATGCTGGGTTCGTCCAGAATGTAGAGCGATCCCACTAAGCTGCTGCCCAACGAGGTGGCCAGATTGATGCGCTGACTTTCCCCACCGGATAAGGTGGAGGAGAGCCGGTCGAGTGTCAGATAGCCCAACCCCACTTCGGAGAGATAGTCCAGACGGGAGGTAATTTCGGTCAATACACGGGCGGCGGTTTGCCGGTCCCGTTCGTCCAAGGTCAACTCCCCGAAAAATCGTTGCAGTTCGCTGACCGGCATGGCGACCAGTTCGGCGATATTTTTCCCGTCTATTTTGACATACAGGGCCTCTTTACGCAGTCTTCCCCCTCCGCAATCCGGGCAGATTGTCTTCCCGGTGTAGCGCGAAAGCATCACCCGAAATTGAATTTTGTAACGTTCCGATTCCAGGTAGCGGAAAAAGTCGTTCAGCCCGTGGAAATAGCGATTCCCGGTCCATAGCAGGCTTTTTTCGGCCTTGGAGAGTTCATAGTACGGACGATGGATCGGAAAATCGAACTTCGAGGCATTCATCACCAACTCGTTTTTCCAGGTCCGCATCGTTTCGCCCCGCCAGCAGGCGATGGCATCCTCATAGATACTTTTGGTCTTGTCGGGCACCACCAGATCTTCGTCGATGCCGGTCACCTTGCCGTATCCTTCGCAGCGGGGGCAGGCTCCGATCGGATTGTTGAAGCTGAACATGTGTTCGCTGGGGTGTTCGAAAGTAAGTCCGTCCCGTTCGAAGCGCGAAGAAAATTCCACAATCCGGTCTTCTCCTTCCGGCTGTTGAAGCACGACTTCGCAGAGACCGTCCGAAAGGTTGAAAGCCGTGCTGACCGAATCCCCCAATCGGCTGATCAACTCTTCGTCCCGGCCGGCGCGAGCGCGGTCGACCACGATCTTCAGGGTTTGAGGATTGTAGGAGTCGGCAGCCTGTACCGCATCTTCGATGAATTGCATCTGGCCCTGGGCATATATACGCTGGAAACCGTCCTTGGCCAGCAGGGTCAGTTTTTCGATCAACCCCTGTCCGGCATCGAGTCGCAACGGGGCGGTGACCAGCACCCGGGTCCCCGCTTCCAGGGAGGTAATGTAGTCGACTACGTCGCTGACCGAATGAGCCTTGACCTCTTCGCCCGAAATCGGAGAATAGGTGCGCCCGATGCGGGCGAACAACAGTTTAAGGTAGTCGTAGATTTCGGTGGAAGTTCCTACGGTCGAACGAGGGTTGCGGGTGTTGACCTTTTGTTCGATGGCGATGGCCGGGGCGATACCGGTGATGAAGTCCACGTCGGGCTTGTTGATTTTGCCCAGAAACTGGCGGGCATAGGCCGAGAGGCTTTCCACGTAGCGTCGCTGACCTTCGGCAAAAATGGTGTCGAAAGCCAGGGTGGATTTACCCGATCCCGACAGCCCGGTGATGACCACCAGTTGGTTATGGGGAATTCTGACCTCGATGTTTTTGAGGTTGTGGACCCGCGCCCCCTTGACGTGTATTTCTTTGACTTCTTCGGTTGGTTTCATGGATTTTCAAGCATGCCGTTAGGAAACGGAAAAATCCGGCTCAGGATTGTGTGCAAGGCGATTCCTGTGCCGGATGGAGTCTCTGCCGCATCAGGGGCTATTTGACCAGCTTCATGTTGTCCTGATGGGTGGTCTTTTCGCAATATTTGCACACCAGCGAAATTTCGCCGTCCGTTTCCTGCACGGTGAACGAAGTCTTGACCGGTTCTACGTTGGTGATGCACTTGGGGTTGGCGCATTTGACGAACCCTTCGATGGTGCGGGGTACTTCGACCTGACGTTTTTCCACCACCTTGAAGTCCCGGATGATGTTCACCGAGGCCATCGGGGCGAACAGGGCGATCCGGTTGATTTCGTCCTGCTGGCAAAAACGGTCGGTGATCTTGATGATCGCTTTGGTCCCCATGCGTTTGCTTTCGAGGTTGTTCCCGAAGGTCATCCGATGGGTGTCATTTTCCAGCCCCAGCAGGTAGATGATCTTGAAAAGCGAGTCCGATGGCAGGTGGTCGATCACCGTGCCGTTCTCGATAGCTCTGACCTCAAATTTCTGTTCCATATTCATTGTTCTTATTTTACAACGCCCAACAAATAACTGATAATGGCCATACGGGTGTACACTCCGTTTTCGGTCTGCTGGAAATAGTAGGCCTTGGGATTGGAGTCGACATCCGGATCGATCTCTCCGACGCGGGGCAGCGGATGCAGAATGCGCATGTTCGGTTTGGTGCCCTGAAGCATGTCGTTCTTGAGCACGTAAACATTTTTCATGCGTTCGTATTCCATCGGGTCGGAAAAGCGTTCCCGTTGCACGCGGGTCATGTAGACGATGTCGGCATCGTTGATGGCCGGCAGGATTTCGCGGGTTTCGGTGTAGGGAATGCCTTTGGAATCGAGGAATCGTTTGTACTCTTCGGGCATCTTCAGCTCATCGGGAGCGACGAACGTGAAGGTCGGGTTGAAGTGCGAGAGGGCCTGCAGGAGCGAGTGTACCGTACGTCCGTACTTCAGGTCGCCGATCATCGTGATGTTGATGTCGTCGAGGCGTCCCTGGGTTTTTTTGATCGAATAGAGGTCCAGCAGGGTTTGGCTGGGGTGTTGGTTGGCTCCGTCCCCGGCGTTGACCACCGGAACCCGGGAGATCTCTCCGGCATAACGGGCTGCGCCTTCGATGTAGTGGCGCATGACGATCATGTCGCAGTAGTTCGAAATGGTGGTGATGGTGTCATGGAAGGTTTCGCCTTTCGAGAGGCTGGTGTTGCTGACCTCCGAGAAACCGATCACGCGACCCCCTAAGTGATTGATGGCGCTTTCGAAACTGAGCCGCGTACGGGTCGACGGTTCGAAAAAGAGCGATGCGATCACCTTTCCGGCCAGTACCTGCTGATGCGGGTCGGCTTCGAAGCGTGCGGCCAGCTCCGTGATTTTGATGATTTCCTCACGGGTGAAATCGTTGATGGACACCAAATTTTTCTTCCCCATAATCGTTTGATATAAGGTTATTGGTTTAACGTAACTGTCGTTTAGTCTGTTTCCATATCCATACCCTCGACCTGAGCGAGTCGTCCGGTCAGGGTGTCGTATTGCGAACTTCGGATCGAGAGCCTCATTCGGCAAAGGTTGTCGAACTGCTGCTCGAGGATTCGGGGTTGCATCTCCTTGACGATTCGCATGACGTCGTTCATGACCAGATAGCCGAACCGGATTTCGACCGTGCGGTCGACGGTGCGCTGAACGATCTGTGCGGCATCCAACACCAAGGCGGCGGACTGTTTGTAGGCCGTAATCAGCCCCGAAACCCCCAGTTTCGTGCCTCCGAAATAGCGTACCACCACCACCAGCGTATCGGTGACTTCCCGGGAGAGAAGTTGTCCCAGAATCGGTTTGCCGGCTGTCGAGGAGGGTTCGCCGTCGTCGTTGGCCCGAAATGTTTCGCCTCGGGGGCCCAAACGCCAGGCATAGCAGTGATGCGTGGCGTCGTAGTAGCGTTTACGCAGGGCGTCGAGTCGTTCGCGGATCTGTTCCTCGTCGTTTACCGGGTAGGCGTAGGCGAGAAACTTGCTTCCCTTGTCCTTGTAAAGAGCCTCTGCCTCACCGGACAGCGTATAATAGGTGTCGGCGGGTGCTTCCATAGATTCGTTCGTTATTCAACTCCTTTGAACAGGCGTTTCCAGCGGATGTTGGCCGGGAAACTCTTGTCCTTGTCGAGCGACAACCAGATGAAAGAGGCCTTGCCCACGATGTGGTCTTCGGGGACGAAACCCCAGAAACGCGAGTCGGCCGAGTTGTGCCGGTTGTCACCCATCATAAAGTAGTAATCCATGCCGAATGTATAGCTGTCGGCCGGTTTTCCGTCGATCAGAATCCGATCGCCGTCCACCTGGAGGGTGTGTCCTTCGTAGGTCTCGATAATCCGGCGATACAGCGGCAGGTTCTGCAGGGTCAGTTGAACGGTTGCCCCTTTTGCCGGGATCCACAGCGGCCCGAAATTGTCTTCGTTCCAGGCATATGCAGGCTGTTCACTGTGCGGGAAGATCGAGGGGTTCCATCCCTGGGCTTCGTATTTGATCACTTCGGTAATGTTGCGCATGCCCCGGATGCGTTCCACGTTCTCCTGCGTCAGCGGCAGCGTGTAGGTCTGATCGGCGTTGTTGTAACTGATGTCGTCCTTGGCGATGCCCATCTGTTCAAAAGCATCTGCTGAAATGGGGGTCCCGTTGGTCCGGACGAAGTAGACGAATTGCATGCCGGGGATTTCCTCTTGGGGGCGTCCGTTGAGGTAAACCTGGCTATGGCGGATGCTGAGCGTATCGCCCGGCATGCCGATGGCTCGTTTGATGTAGTTTTCCCGTTTATCGACCGGGCGTTCGATAATGGTTCCGTTTTCCCACAAACGACGTCTGCCCTCCTGGGGGCCGTACATGTTTTGGTACTGGCGCAACATTTCGAAATAGCTGACCGCCTGATTTTCCAGAATGACCGTATCGCCTTCCGGGAAATTGAAGACCACGGCGTCGTAACGTTTTACCGGGCCGAGGCCTTTGAGTCGGTGGTAGGGCCAGGAAATCCATTCCACAAACGATTTTTTGGTCTGCGAAAAAGGCATCGTATTGTGGACCAGCGGAAGCGACAGCGGGGTGTTGGGAATTTTAGGCCCATAGGCTACTTTGCTGACACACAGATAGTCTCCCACTAACAGCGATTTTTCCATCGAGGAGGTCGGGATGACGTACATTTCGAAAAAGAAAATACGGATCAGACTGGCTACGATCGTGGCAAATAAAATGGCTTCGATCCATTCTGCGGTTCGGCGATAGGTTTTGTTTTCCTGTTTGCGTTGTTTGTGTTTCGACCAGCAGAACCGGTAGAAATATTTCGAGATGTAGAGGTCGAAGAGGACGATTTCGCCCAGCAGCATCCACAGGTTTCCGGTCCAGACGACGAACCACAAAATATAAAGAATGGATACCAGCGAGAATTTCACCCACTTGTTGCTCCAGAGTTGTTTGAGGGTCTTCATAGGGAGATCAGGCATTGGTTTGCATCAGGTCTTTCATCGAAAAAACACCTTTTTTCCCCAGAATGAATTCGGCGGCCAGTACAGCCCCGACGGCGAATCCCTGCCGACTTTTGGCCGTATGGGTCAGGGCGATCTGGTCCACGTCCGATTCATAAATGACGGTGTGGGTGCCCGGAACGACGCTGCGGCGGATAGCTGCGATTCCCAGTTCTTCGGGAACGGTGGTCGACCCGCATATCCAGCGGGTTTTGCGGTCGAGGTTGTCGAGAATACCTTCGGCGGCGGTGATGGCCGTACCGCTGGGGGCGTCTTTTTTCTGGGTATGGTGGGTCTCTTCGAGGGTAACGTCGTACTCTTCGAAGCGGTTCATCAGTTCAGCCAACCGACGGTTTACTTCGAAGAAGATGTTGACCCCGATGCTGTAATTCGAAGCATAGAAAAATGCCCCGTTTTTACGGCGGCAGAGCTCTTCCGCTTCGGCGAAACGATCCAGCCAGGCCGTGGTTCCGCATACGACGGGAGTGCCGGCTTCCAGGCAGATCGAGATGTTTTCGAAAGCGGTTTGCGGGGTGGAGAACTCGATGGCGACATCGACCTTCCGCAGGTTTTCGGCATTCAGATCCCGGGTATTGTCTTTGTCGATGATCAGCTCGATGCTGTGACCCCGCGAGAGCAGGATCTGTTCGATGGCCTTCCCCATTTTGCCGTAACCTATCAGTGCGATTTTCATAGTGAACGGTTAAATTTGCAGGATGTGTCGTTTCGGAACGGAGGAAACGGACGCAACGTCGGCGAGAACGGAAATCTCGATCATATCTCGCCATGCATTATCCCAACAAAAGTACGCTAATTTCCCGAGAAAAGAAAACTTTATCCCGGTGAACTTTCTTCCGCTTCCCGGGGGATTTTGGCGAAAATGGTTATCTTTGTTAGAAAATCGAAAGAGTTGCGCTATTTTTTGGAACTTTCTTACGACGGTACGGCCTACAACGGCTGGCAAATCCAGCCGCATTCGCCTTCGGTCCAGGAGGCTTTGCAGCAGGGGCTCTCCACGATCCTGCGGACACCCACCGAGGTGGTTGGGGCCGGTCGTACGGATACGGGAGTACATGCCTCGTTTTACGTAGCTCATTTCGATACGGTGCAGCCGATACTCTCTCCGGTCGATTTTTGTTACCACCTGAATGCCGTTTTGCCGCCCGATATCGCGGTCAGTGCGCTTCGGCGGGTCCGGGATGATGCCCATGCCCGGTTCGATGCCCGGCTTCGAGAGTATCGTTATTATGTGTCTCCCCGGAAAAACCCGTTTACCCGCGATCGGGCCTATACCCTATCGTGGCCGTTGGATGGGGAGGCCATGAATGAAGCCGCCTCCGATTTGCTGACGTATGAGGATTTTACCAGCTTTGCCAAACTGCATTCCAACAACCGCACCAACATTTGCCATGTGGTCCGGGCACGGTGGGAGCAGCAGGACGGTTTGTGGGTCTTTACGATTGCGGCCGACCGATTTCTGCGGAATATGGTGCGGGCGATTGTGGGTACCTTGCTGGATGTGGGTCGGGGCAAGCTCTCCCGGGAGGCTTTCCGGAGGGTGATCGAGGGGGGCGACCGGGGGTTGGCCGGGACGTCGGTCCCTCCTCAGGGTCTGTTTCTCAGTCGGGTGGAATATCCCGACGAAGTGTATTGGAACGAGTGATCCGAGAGGATCCGTTATATGCATAAAAGCCATAAACTATACGACATGAAGACACAATTGCAGGAAAAATTCAAAGCGCGTTTCGGCGAGGGAGCTTCGCTGTACGCCTCTCCGGGTCGGGTCAATCTGATCGGCGAGCACACCGACTATAACATGGGTTTCGTGATGCCCGGAGCCATCGACAAGGCGATCTACGTGGCCGTCAAACCCAATGGCGGGAAAGTATGTCGTCTCTATTCCGTCGATTACGACGAGGCGATCGAGCTGGACATGGCCGGTGAAAAACCCGCCCAGCAGTGGGCCTGCTATATTTACGGGGTGGTCAAAGAGATGGAAAAACGCGGGGCGCAGGTACCTGCATTCGATATGGCCTTTGGAGGCGATGTGCCACTGGGTGCAGGTCTTTCCTCTTCAGCGGCTTTGGAAAGCGCTGTCGGGTTTGCCCTGAACGATCTTTTTTCGTTAGGCTTCGACCGGGCACAACTGGCCAAAATCGGCCAGATGACCGAACATAACTATGTCGGCGTACGTTGCGGAATCATGGACCAGTTCGCCTCGCTGTTCGGGGAAAAAGGCAAGATCATCCGCCTGGATTGCCGTTCGTTGGAGTATAAACTCGAACCGTTCGATCCGGAAGCGGCCGGATGCAAGGTGGTCTTGTTCGATACCGGGGTGAAACACTCGCTGGCTTCGTCGGAATACAACGTCCGTCGCGAACAGTGTGAAAAAGGGGTGGCTGTAGTGGCTTCCCATGTGCCGGGCGTGGAATCGTTGCGGGATGTGACTCTGGAGATGCTCGATCGTTACAAAGGCGAAATGGACGAGGTGGTGTATCGCCGTTGCCGTTTTGTGGTGGAAGAAAACCAACGTTTGCTGGATGCCTGTCAGGCTTTGGAAAAAGGCGATTACGTGACTTTCGGTCAGAAAGTGAACGGCTCGCACAAGGGGCTGAGTCAGGATTACGAAGTGAGCTGTCAGGAACTGGATTTTCTGGCCGACATCGCCCATGCCAATCCCGGGGTACTGGGTGCCCGCATGATGGGAGGTGGTTTTGGCGGTTGCACGATCAATCTGGTCAAATCGGAGGCTTACGATGCCTATCTGCAGGAGATCAAAACCAAATATCAGGAAAAATTCGGACGGGAACCCCGCATCATCGAAGTGGTGATTTCGCAGGGTGCGCACAAAATCGAATAGCGAGTCGAAGAAAGATTTATCAAAAGGGAAATCTTGTCAGGAAAGTCCATAAAGCGATGCAACAGTCTGAGCAATCGGGCTGTTGCATTTTTTTATGAATGGGACGAGGAGACGAAAAAGCAACGGTTCGATGGGTTGGTTGTATGCCGATGTTCGTCAGGGCAAGAAGAGGTTTAAAAACCGTAAAAAACGATCGATACCATCGAAATGACAATTTTCTGGCATTGATTATCTTATTTTTATGTCTGCCTCCAGATGAACCTCTCAGACTGACCACGTTTCCTCCCCGGCCCCCTTTTCTCCCCTTTCCTGTCGTCCCTGCCAGGTCCCGACTCCTCCCCAATGGACCATCCGGGCCAACAGGATGGCAGCCAGTGAGGAATCGCTATTCTCTCTCAATATTGGATGAATGTCCCCTTTCGGACGGAGGGAGCTGCCGCTATTTGCATCTTTTACCACGCCCTTTCCGAATCCTGCACGATACGAGGCAAGGCCTTTTTATCATTATCAACGGGCGGCTTTTCATTCCGGAAAGGATGACGAGAAACCTTATCATCGACAACCTGTCGAAGTGCGATTTCAAATGTCATGGGCAGGTCCATACCAGGCAGCCGGGGCACAAGTACATTCCATCACTTGTGCCCCGGCTGCCTGGTTATAGTATGTTACATATCCCGATTAAAAAGAGCGTATTATACATCGGCCATACCTTTGGGCGGGTGTCGGTTCGTCAGCGAGCCTCTTTTCAAGCATGTTTCCTACAATCTATATACGATGAAGCAGACATCCAGAAAATGTTTGTGCACGCTCCCCAGTAGAAAATCGGCCGGTTTCAAAAACCCAAAGACGTCGAACGGCATCCATTCCTTCATTTAGGCGATGGCAAAGGTCCCATTCTGTGTACCTGTATCCTATATCTGTCCCAATGCGCGAGGGTATTGCATCGTCATTTGGTTGGGGTTTGACCGAAGCTTCTTCCTGAATAAGACGAAATCAGCTCCACGCTTAACCCGAAATACAGTTTGTTTTAGTCAGATAGCACATTAAAAATTGTACCCCGCCGAAATGTAGAATGACCCGTTTCGGAGTTTCGGATCGCCTTCTGTATAGTTTTTAGGTAAGTTAACGAAGCTCAGGTCATATCCGGCTCCAACATATACGCGATTGATCAATACACCCAATGCTATTTTCAATCCCACATCCCCGCGTTTCAGAGCTCCGTTCGAACCGAACAGATCACCACTCTGGGTCTGTCCCATGAAAGACTGTTTGAGCGTTCCCGAAACACCGAATGCGAAATAAGGGCCTACAGCGGGTTGAATGGCCCAAGTATCATTGAGTTGGATGCGATAAGCGAATGTCGCCGGAATTTCCACATAGGCCAGATTAAACGTAGATGAAGTACCTTCTCGGGTGAGTTTTCCTCCTTTGAATTGCAACATCACCCCCGGTTCAAAAAAGATCGGGGTACTGGACGAAAGCTGCAAACGATACAAGCCGCCCACATGGAATCCCACTTTGGAGTTGTAATTGGTCATGCTGGCAATGTTCACACCGGCACGTACGCCGAAACCGTTATCTTGAGCATAGACATTCAACCCAAGAAAAACCATAACGATAAGCAAGTAAATCCTTTTCATGATTCGAACAATTAAAAGGTGAATAATCTGTTTTTTGGAAAAAGGAGAAAACAGGGATTATGTGCAAGGTGTTTTACTGTGCATAATACCTATGTTGGATCCTGCCGCCTTTCCAAGCGATCGCGAATTTCTTCCCGTTCGTGAGCGTGATTTCCCCGGAAAATTCGTACTGTTCGCCCAAATGGCCCCGCTTGATTTCGACAGTACATGCCTTTATATCTCCATTAACAGAGAGATATCTCTCTATCCTTTTGTCATTCTCATACAAATCGAAAGCAATATTCATAATGCGCAAGTGTTTGTACTCTTGGCTTCCGTCCCAGGTGTAGGTGCCGGAAACAAACAAGTCATAGCACTCTTTGCTATTCTCCCCTCTTTCCAGTTTCGCAACCTCTTCATTCAGGCAGCAACAATCAATGCCCAAAACCCAGCCGGTTCCCAATTCGCCAGATCCGGTGATATAAAAATTATTGGGGTTGATCCCTTTCTCAAAAAGAATCAGGTTATGGAAACTGTATTCGGCAACCGATGGATCCGTGGAGTTCAATCTCAATGCACAGCCATCCGTAATTTCTATGGTGTTCCCGGAAGGAGTCGGATCAGGGGTATCGTCATTATCTTTGCTGCAGGAGAGCATCGTCATCGTCAATGCTGCCAGCATCACGAGACGGGAATGGATGTTTCCTTTCATCATGTTTTTCATAATCAAGCAGTTTTAAGAGTACATAATTGGTGTTGGTCTGTCCTTCTGATCCCACGGTCTCAGCGCAACAGCTGCATCTCCTGGTATTCAAGGGTCGATCCTATGTTGGGGTTAAAGAAGTAGCTGTCCGAAGAGAGGATGGTGCCGGCGTCGGACGTGCTCCATACCTGTGTGCCGCTGCCTATGGGCACATCCACCACCGTGCCGTCACTGCTCATGTAGGGATTGACGCCCCGGATGGCTTCGCTATGCAACTGCGTCACACGGTCTTGCGTGGCACTGGTACTCTCGTACATAGACATTTGTATGTCGCTTATTTCGGCTGCATTTTGCCGGATCTGCTCGCTGAGGCGTGCGGCCTGCTGCTGGTTGCGGATGATACCGGCCCGCACGTTTTGCTGGATTTGGCTGAGGAGTGCCTGCTGCATGGAGACATACCTCTGTACGTACTGCTCGTTCATCTTCAGCGAGGCTTTCATGCGCTCTGTCTCCTGGACGGCCTGTTCCATACCCTTTTGATCGGGGGCGGTGTAGGTGGTGAGCCCTATCACTTCCCACATACGGCGGTCGATGGTACGCAGGGTGCCTGCCGGCATGCGGACATCGAGGATGAAAAAGCAGGCGTTCAGGGCGTGAAGCAGTTTCTGTCCGTTCTTGAGTGTGATGGCATAGAGCACGATGGCAGCATCGGAGCGGGCGGCCAGTATCTGTGTGAAGCTGCTGCCCATGACGGACTGGGCCAAGCCCTGGCGGAACTGGTTGAGGCGTATCTGCCCGAACTGGTCGGCACGCTGGCGGAATGCCTCGGGTACTTTGTCGTAGGGTGACGTTTCCACGACTTCAATGGCCTGGGCGTCGGGGAACTGCGATTCGGCTACATAGCGCAGATAGCCTTCGGCACTGGTATAAGGACGTTTCATGCTGCGCAGCAGCGGATGGCGCTGTCCGGTGGGTACGCCGTCGTTCTCGTCGTAATAGGGCCGACACAGTTCCGTATAGAAACCCAGCTGGCGCGTGCCGTCGCTGCCTTTGATCTGGAAGCTGATGCTGCCGTTGCTCTGTTGGAACTCTTCGATGTCAATCCTTCCCACCAGTTGCCAGCCGGGCAGACAATTGATGGTGAGCGCTTCGGTGTTCTGCATATAAGGGTCGTGCAGGGTGACGGACCGCTCCTCGTTATAGACGGTGGCCGTAGGCTTGTGTTTTTGCGTTGTCACTGGGGCGGTCTTGCCGGAAGAGTTGTCCCCTCCACTCGCCGTTCCGCACCCGGCGGAGAGACAGGCCGTCAACAATAGTATGGGATACATGTTCATGCTGTTAGTATTTATCATATTTTGGGAGATCAAGAATCAGAAAGTCAGAACAGGATGTGCGTTATAACCTTCGTCCTTATTCGCCCAATAATCCGTTCTGTATCCAGAACACATTGGGTTTCATGGGTAGAACCATTGGTTTCATCGGCAGAAACCGATGGTTTCAAGCCATGAAACCAACTTGAAACCAATCGTTTCATGGCCACGGCAACTCTTGAAACTTTTCCCTTCCCCTGTAAAAAAGACCTGCCACTCCGTCCTTTCTTAGCTTATACCGAACGGACGTTGTTTTAGTCAGAGCCGAGTATCATGCCGTCTCTTTCCGGCTTGCGGAAATCGGTGTTACTCCGCCTTTATCCATTCGACGTCAATGGATTTCTGGTTGTACACCCACCCGCCAATCAGTATATGGGACGGTCTCTCTCCTGTCGAGGTCATTATCGGGAAGGTGCTTTCCCCATCGCCGGGATTGTATTCGCAGTCCAATTCTAACAATATCGTATTTTTGCTGATATCCAGCCCTGTCAACTTACACCATGAGCAGGATAACGTCTTCAGCTCCGGGTTGTTGCGGATATCCAGTTCTGTCAACTTACTCCATGAGCAGGATAACTTCTTCAGCTTCGGGTTGTTGCTTACATTCAGCTTCACCAAATAAGTGTAGCCGCAGCTCAACTCCGTCAGTTCCGGGTTGTTGCTTAGATCCAGCTCCGTCAACTCAGTGAATGTGCAGCGCAACAACTGCAGCTTCGGGTTGTTGCTTAGATCCAGCTCCGTCAACGGATTCTCATTGCAAATCAACTGTTCCAGCTCCGTGAGCTGACTGACATCCAGCTCCGTCAACTGATTGTCTTGGCAATACACTATCGTCAGTTTCGGGTTGTTGCTTAGATCCAGCTTCGTCAACTGATTGTTTTGGCAGCCCAACCTCGTCAGATTCGGGCTTTTGCGGAGATCCAGTTCCGTCAATTTATTGTCCGGGATCTCCAATTCAATCAGCCCCGGGTTGTTGCTTAGATTCAGTTTTGCCAAAGGAGAGGAGCCGCAGGCCAACCCCTCCAGCTTCGGGTTGTTGCTAAGATCCAGCTCCGTCAACTGATTGTAACCGCAGCCCAATATCGTCAGTTCCGTGTTTTTGCTGAGATCCAGTTCCGTCAACAGATTGACACTGCATTCCAACCTTTCCAGCTCCGGGTTTACATTCAGCGACGTCAACTGATTGTACGTGCAGGCCATCCCCTCCAGCTTCGTGTTTTTGCTTACATCCAGCTCCGTCAACTGATTATAGTGGCAAGACAGTATATTCAGCGACTCGAAATACTCGATCCCTCGCATAGAGGTCAAAGGACCGTAGTTATCAGGACTCCCCGAAACATCCAATTCGGTAATCGCGGCAATATGTTTCATATCATCCCCCGAGATATATTCCGCATCGGGAATATATTCTCTCTCCTGCAACACCCGGGCGAACACCGGATCGAACAGGGATGCATAGTTACCGTCTTCATGGGTGCTTCCGACGGAGAAGTCCTTCTTGCCCCACTCCGAAGGGCTGAACAAATCGGGCTGGGCGGTACTGACCGCCTACACCATGATGGAGTGGCTGCCTTCCTCGAATTTACTGTACGGCTGGAGTTCAAGGCGTGTTTCCCCGGTTTCGTACACGGTTTCGTCTCCGGAAATCTTGTAGTGGTAGTTGTCCGCATTCTTCACCGCCGGCCACGAGGCGATGATGGTCTGTGCGTCCCTGTCCACATTCACTGTGACGACCGGAGTGGCGAGTTGCGTCTGGGCATCCGGCTTGTCGATAGCGGGCGTTTCGTCTTTTTCGCATGCCGTCACCAGGGGGAGGGCAGCGAATAGCATCACGAGTCGGAAGTAAAATTTTGTTTTCATGACACTTAAGTTTTAAGTGAGCGTATAATCATTCGATGCGAGGGAGTATCAGCCCAGCGGGAGCTCGGTTTCCCCGCGACCCGTTCCTCCGCACCCGATGGAAGGGCAGGCGGCCCATAGGAGTGTTGTATACCTGTTTTTTCCCATTTTGTCCATGCTTGTGAAACGATTCATATCCGATGTTTTCCTTCTGCCGGAACACGGCTCCCACTCTTTACTTCCCGGCTGTCGGGTGGCTGTCCGGCCACCCGACAGCCCGCCAGAAGTGGGTCAGTTTATCGGGTTGTTCTTTTCGCCACTCCCCCATGATGGGAGTGGCGTAACACAAGGGGGGTGCTTTACGTTTGTTCGGGTTCAATTTCTGCATCCGTTCGTACGGCATAACTGTTTCCTCCTGTTCCTTTCGGGATTCTTCGGTTCATTAACCGCCCTCGGTTTCTCCTTCCCCCTCCGGCATTTCTTTCGGGGCTGTGGCAGGTGCCGATGTTTGCCTGTGGAAAAGAACGGCGGAGCCACCGAAAATCTAGGGCGTTGCAACTCTCAGCTGATTTAAATATAATCTATAAGGTTTTAATTCACAATAGATTGAATACCCCATTTACACGAACGACATCCTCTTTTACACGAACGGAAGCATGCTATACACGAACGGATGTTTTTTTTGAAAGGGGCTTGTAGACGATTGGAATTGTCGGCAGGAAAAAATATATTTACCAGCGAAGCCCTGGCAAATACACATCCCGCTTGAATACGAAACGCTACATCCTGTTTTGTCTGCTCGCCGCGCTGGCGATCTTGCCGCCGGATGGTGCCGCGGCTACTTCAGAGCCCGTCACCGTCACCTCGGAATATGCCCGCCGCCATTACACGACGCAGGACGGCCTGCCGCAGATGCTGACCGAGTACATCTGGCAGGACGCGAAAGGATATATCTGGGTGGGTACCTTGAGCGGCTTCGTACGCTACGACGGATTTGAGTTTATCCCTTATTTAAAAGGAAAGCAGGAAAATATTCTCTCCTTCTGTCCCGGAACGGACGGCAGCATATGGGCTCTCGGCTTCAGACGCAGACACCTGGTGGACCGGGACGGGAAGATGCGAACGCTGCCGCTGAACGGGCGCGGACTCTTGTTGAACAACCTCAATGCCTATTCTCTGCCGCCGGGATGGGTGTTGCTGGAAGACGAGCAGGAACGCGGGCGCGAAGTCTGCCGTCTGACCGACGAAGGGGCGGAAACCGTATTGAAGTCGCCTGCGCTGGACAGTATGGACCTCTGCCATAGAGTTTATTGGGACAGTGTTTCAAAGATATTCTATATCCCCACCGCTCGTCACGTCTGTCGGATCAAGACCGATGGCACCACCCTCTCCCCCATCCAGGTGTCCGAATCCTACTCACTTCTGAGAGACGGGGAGCGACTCTACCTTTTTGCGGCTGACGGTATCTATGAAGTGGAGAACGGCCGCGCACGCCCCTTGGCCTCCTATCGTTTCCTGGCACCCGACTACGGCGTGGCCGCCTGTGCCGACCGCAAGGGAAACATTTTTATACATGATGCCCACAATCTGTATTGCTTTTCGAAAGATGGCAGCGTCAGGCACATCGTAGACGGCATCAACCTCATTCGCCAGATGTGTATCGACCGCGAGGGCAACCTCTGGCTGGCCACCTATCAGGGCGTTTATAACTTCTTCCAGCTGAATTTCGTAAACCATCGTCTGAGCGATCACAACGACATCCTGCGCGCTATCGACGAAGATGCTCAGGGACGTTTGCTGACGGGGACCCTGAACGGGCGCCTTCTGAGGGGGAAGAATGCCGCTGAATTACGTCCCATTCCTTATCCTCGCGAGTCGGACAACTACTTCCTGCCCCGCACGGCCCGCATAGGCGGCACTACTTACCTGCTGGGCATGGGTGATGTGCTGGCCTGCAATGGCGGCGGATGCCGGTGGCTGGGACTGCCGTGGCTCAACTACCAGTTCCTGGGCAGCTACGCCGACAGCCTGCTCGTGGCCACCCGCCAGGCACTCTACATCACCGACGCACGTGGAGGCATTCGTCAGACACATGAAGGCCTGCGCGGTGTCTTTTGCGCCTGTCCTGACGGGGACGGCAACCTCTACGTGGGTACCGCCTACGGGGTGGTGCGCCTATGTGGCGGAGAGCGCCGAAACATCGTCATGCCGGACAGTAGCATTGTCTGTACGGCCATGACCGTCAATCCTTATGGTGAAATCCTCTTTGCCTCGGGCGAAAACCTCTACACCGTGCGCAACGACTCCGCCGTATTGGTGCAAAGCTACGGCAATCTGATACGCTCGATTCATCAGACGGGCGACAACTTTCTCATCGTGGCTGTCACCGATGGGCTTTACATCACCGACAACCGTCTGCTGCAGACCATGTTTTTCAACCAGTACAACGGTTTCACGGGCATCGAACCCCTGGCTGCCCGCATCGCCGAGACCGGCGATGGTACCGTCTGGATTCCATGCGTGGACCAGACGGTGTCTTTCCATCCGCGTGAGTTGGTCTATCAGTATACCACGCCCAGGCTGGAACTTTTGTCCGCGCAGGCGTCGGCCGACAACGTCCACTGGCAGCCCTTCTCGACCGGTGCCGACGGACGTATTCGCTTGGAACACGGGCTGCGCAACCTGCGCTTCTCCTACATCGCCATCTCTCATTCCGCCACCGGAAATGTACGCTACCGTTACCGTCTGAAAGGCTTCCAGGAACAATGGTCGCAGCCGCAGACCGGACGTGAGGTACAATTCAATAACCTGCCGCCCGGACGCTACCGCTTGGAGGTATCGGCCCTGCTGGGCAATATCTCCTCGGATACCATCGGGGTGGACTTTCACCTGTTGCCCGCCTTTTGGCAGCACGGGTGGTTCTGGCTGGCGATTGCACTGGGACTGAGCAGCGGTATCTGGACTCTGTCTTACACCTACTACAAGCGGCGCGACCGTCGGAAGATGGACGAGCTGCAACGCGAAATCAAACTGAACAACCTGTTGGTGAAGTCTATCCGCTTGAAGTCCATTCCCCACTTCAATGCCAACGTGTTGGCCGGGATTGAATATTTTATCCAGACCCACTCGGTCACTCAGGCCAATCATTACCTGTCATTGTATTCGCGTTTTACCAATTCTACCCTGTTGGATGTGGACAAGCCCTCTCGTTCCATCAGCGACGAGATACAGTATGTCAAACTTTACCTTTCGTTGGAACAATTGCGTTACGGCGAAAGTCTTTCCTATCATATCCGTGTGGCGCCCGATGTGGATACCGGTACACAAGTGCCAAACATGATATTGCACACCTACTGCGAAAATGCCGTGAAACACGGACTTCGCAACAAACCGGGAAACGGACATATAGATATCGAAGTCACTACCCGCGAGGACGGCATTAACATTGCCGTTACCGATGACGGTGTGGGACGCGAAGCCGCCGCCGCCTTTTCCTCTTCCTCCACCAAGCAGGGACTCAGCATCATGGAGCAGCAGATTGAACTATACAACCAACGTAACGACAAACACATCGTACAGACCGTGACCGACCTCAAGACCCCGGAGGGTCGAGCCTGCGGCACACGCTTCGAGTTGTTCGTTCCCAGCCACTATAACTATTTCTGACCCAACTCCCCGACTATGAAAAATTACCGTGCCATCATCGTCGAAGACGAGCGGTTGCCCCGCCTGTCGCTCCTCCAGAAACTGGAAACCTATCATCCCGATATCGAGGTGGTGGACTGTTGCGAATCCTACGAAGCCGCCCTTACCTCCATCCTGCGCCACAGACCGGACATCCTCTTTCTCGACATCCAGTTACAGGGACACACTACCTTGGAGTTGTTGCGTGAGCTGAAGGAAGCCATCCCTTTGCCTCACATCATCTTCACTACGGCATACAGCAATTCGGAGTACCTGCTGCAGGCTATTCGCTTTGCCGCTGCCGATTACCTGTTGAAACCCGTGAATGTATCGGATCTGGCAAAAGCCATTCACCGCATCGAGGAACGGGATGCAACGACTCCATCTTCTTCCTTCCCATCCCAGGCACAGTCAGAAAAATTTCCTTTCCGTACCCTTAACGGTACCCTCTATGCAGGCAAGGATGAAGTGGTCTACGTACGTGCCAACGGCAATTATTCCAACATCATGTTGGTTAAAGGCGAGGAGATTGTGCTGGAAAGGCTTGGCGTCATCGAAAGGAAACTGGGCACGAAGTACTTTATCCGTGCCGGACGTAACCTCTTGCTCAATCGCAACCTGATATATAAGGTTAACCGCAAGCACAAATGCTGCATTCTGCGCACTCCCGGCGGGCAGGAATACAATGTGGAGTTGTCAGCCGGGGGACTGGAAGCGGTGGAAAAACGGTGATCGTCTGCCTTCTGCCAGGATGTCCCTTCTATTACTTTTTTGTACTCCCCAACCGAGGGAATGCTTTTGTGTTTAGCCTCCTCGCGTAACGGATTGAACATACGATGCTGAACGAAAGGCCATTTGCGTCATAACCATGTATTGGTTGAGGCCTGACGGAGCAGGATTGTTCCCATACCGATTCCCAGGCAAGGAGATTTATGGAGTAGAAGTACCCTGGGGACCGAGGATGATTTGTAATCCTTGTTGGGGGTATCGTCGGATTGAAAGACGATCCGGCATAGGGGCATATGCCGCAAGGATAGATTCATTACATCCCGATCTTTGACCGGAAACACGTTGCCTCCTGGCCCGTGTCAGTGGCTATACCTTTCTACGAGCCGTTTGGTTACCGGCAACAACTTGACCCGAAATGGGTTTCTATTTTCTGACGATGGTCGACGCTCTCCAGATATCTCCGTTCATTCGTATGAATATCCCGTAGAAGAGTTTTTTTCATGGGTATCGTCAAGTCCGTGAGGCCTCAAAATATACCTATACCCGGACGAGGGTTCTCTCTTTCCATTGTGTCCACGGACATTCATGACAGCCTGCGATGCCGATTCGAGGGAAAGCCTCGGTTGCGGTCAGTTACCTGGATATGAAATTCTGCGAACGGACCGGAGGGAATCCTTCCGTTCTTAAGAACGGTGTACGTCCTCAGCTTTAGTTTTCTGACCGGAGCATGAGGAACCTTCCTGTTCTGTTTGTTTGCCGTTTCAGAGAGGCCCCCCCTTTAAACGTGCTTCTTTCCATCATGCTCAAAACTTTATTGTTCATAGTTGGTCAGAGCGATTCGTTATGGTGAGATTCAGTATAAAAAACTGAAAACAATCCATTAAAAACGAAGATTGGAAAGCATTGCGGTAACGATTAGGTGCCACAATGCTTTCCAATCTTCATCTCTTCGTGAGACGGAACCGCTCACTTTCTTCCGGAATAATATTAATCAAATACTATTGATGTGCGTTTTATAGTCTTCTGATTGATGCCTTTCCAGTCAAGGCCCCTTCTCGAGGGGATTTACTTTTTTGATTTTTGAGAGATCGGGATGAAATCAGATTCTCGGTGTTTCGATCGGTATGCTGTTTATTCCTGTCGGATGACGATCTGATCGAATGTGAAACCGTCGAAATTCAGGCATTTGATGATAAGCGTTCTCGCCTGGTTAGTGGGGTTGGCTTCGAGGGTAATCGTGAACGGGTATTCGCTGTTCGGTTTATCGACCAGAAATTCGGTGCCTTCCGGTATTTTTTCGGTAATGACCTGAGCGGGTTTTTCGTAGTTCGCAAACCAGTCTTCCAGTTTACGTTCGCAGGTAAACCAATCTCCTTCTATGCGGCAGAGCCATAAACCGACATCCCCTACAAAGTAAGATTGATCGGGTCGGTATCCGTAGTACCGGTAACCGTATGTATTGGCGGATCCGGAAATGGCTCCGTTTATATAAACTTCTCCGCCCAGTATGGCAGGTTCGAGACTTTCACATCCGAGGACGAGATTAAAAGAAGGAGGAATGCGTAAAGCGTCTTCGTATTGGTAGAACATGGTACTTCCGTCTTCCAATTCGACCATGTTCGCAGGAAGGAAAGAGTGTTGTTTAATCTCTTCAGAACCTTCTGTCCACGATTCGGAGGGGTATGGACATCCGGTTTCATTATAGACGATCTGGCGGAATTCCCATTTGCTGTCAGCCGTGACAACGACGGATCCACCCTCTTTGGGGCAAGAAAATTCATGCAAGGAGAGGAAATCGTCTTCTCCTCCGGAATTTTCAGGGAGGGTGATCTCTTCTTGTGGGGTGTCGATCGTTCGGCTGCTGGGTTCTGAAAGTTCGGGAGCCGGTTTGTCGCAGCCGATGATCAAAAAAAGCCCGGCGAGTAAAAATATACCCTTTGTAGTGCTTCTTTTCATGGTTTTGTAGTATTTAGATTTGTCAGTGGGTTATAATTGGATAATGGATGAACGAGGATGATGGAGAAAGTTGATTCCGTACGTACAGGACGATCAGTAAGGACGAAAATGAATGTGATTACATAGTGAGTCGGGCATGGCGGCAGAGATTTTAACAGGTAGTGAAAAAGGATCGAAAAGTCGTCTCACTTTCCCGGCTCACGGATTTCTCCCCTTGTATTATCAGGATGTTTTCTTGGTGAAATATGTTGTATTAATACTAAAAAAAGACGAAAAAATCAACTATTTTTTTAATGCAATCAATAAAAACGGTGCATGGCGATTCCTCCATGCACCGTTATGGCTTGATTTGCGGATAGTCGGATGGATTATTCCGGAAGATTTTTAGTCTTTACGACTTTCAGACGGTCTCCCGTGCTGCCGGCTACGGCTTTTTTCCAGGCTTCGTTGTATCCCGGATAGTTGGGCGAGGCCGGAATGTTTTTTCCGTTTCCGTTATCCAGGAAGCGGCCGTCCTTTTCTTTCTTGACATTCCCGTCCATGTATTTGACCAGCAGGTATTCGTCCAGCTCTTTCCAACGGTCGAACATGTTCTGGGCCGTGCTGACCGAATAGTTGCTCAGGAAGTCAACGGCCAGTTGGGGATTCTGTTGGTAGAGCAATTGGGCGGCAGCATCCACGGCCGGAATTTCGGCGAAATTGCGGTCTTCGGTTTCGTGGATGACTTTGATGATATCCTGACTGATCAGGTCGTAACGCATATAGGCGAAATTGGTCACCCGGTTGAAGAGCCAGAAAGCCGAAGTGGGCGAATATTCGGTCATGTGCCCGTTTCCTTCGCGGAAACATTCCGGAATGCGGTTCGTACAGCTGTAAATGGGAGTCAGGCAGGAGGTTCCCGAGTCGTCTACCCCGAACCAGATGATTCCGCCGATTACGTCGGGCAACCAGCTGCGCCCCTGGGCCAGGAACCAGAATCCGGTCTGTTGCGTAGCCGTGGCGCGTTCGTTGAGGTACTCTACCCCATCGACGGTAAAGTTCATCGGGCGCCAACGGTACGGCAGGTTGTGACCTCCGGCCCCGATATCGTTACGCATATCCATCGGCGTATCTTCATAGTGGTCTCTCATGAGCCACATGACTTCTTTGGGGGTCAGTTTGTGGGAAGGTTTGACGAACAGCGGCAGGCGGTTCGAAGCGTCGATTCCCATCGCGTAGTCGAGATATTGCGGAAGCCCACCGTCCACGACCCGGTTGAAGGCACTCCATACACGGGCTTCGCAAGCTCGCAATCCGCTGAATTCCAGCGGCGCATAGGCGTCTGCAAAACTGAAGTCCTTGTCTTCGCCTTTGAAGTAACCGGCTTCGCGGGCAAACGAGATGACGTCGGGTGCATACAAACAGTTTTCCGGGTCATTCAGCGGGAAGGTGGTGATCCGGGCCTGGTTGGCATGCATGCCGATATAACCGTCGGGAACACGCATGGCGACCCATACGGCCCCTTTATTGACATTCTTACCGTCGACGATCTTGCATCCCTTGCCGATGAGCTCCATGTGCCAGGCTTCGTTCGGGTCGGCGATCGAAAACGATTCGCCGCTGGAATAATAACCGTATTCGTTGACCAGATCGGCCATAACCTGAATGGCTTCCCGAGCTGTTTTGGCCCGTTGCAGGGTGGTATAGATCAGCGAACCGTAGTCCATGAGTCCGGTTGAATCGCCCAAACCGCGGCCGCCGAACGTGCTTTCGGCAATAATCAGCTGGTGTTCATTCATGTTTCCGACGGTCGAATAGGTCTTTTCGACCTGGGGAATCTCACCCAGGTATTTGCCCGTATCCCATTCGTAGATTTTCATCATACTGCCGGCGGGATATTCCATGGCTGGATGATAATACAGACAGCCGTAGAGCTGATGGCTGTCGGCGGTGTAGGTGATCATGGTCGATCCGTCGGTCGAAGCACCCTTGGAAATGAGGATATTGGTGCAAGCGTCCGTTTGAAGAGTCGGCCACAGGGCGGTCGCCAGAAATAATGCGATCAATTTTCTTTTCATATTGCGTCTTTTTAGCTAATTTTGATGGTTCGAAAGTCGAAAGTCAACAAAAATAGAAAATTCCGGTCAAACGACCGCACGTTATGTCCATAAAAGAACATATTCTGTCACTGAATGCCTCTCTGCCCGCCGGAGTGACGCTGGTGGCCGTATCCAAAACCTATCCCCCTGAGATTATCATGGAGGCCTATGACGCCGGTCAGCGTGTTTTCGGGGAGAATCGGGTGCAGGAACTCGTGGCCAAATATGAAGCCTTGCCGAAAGATATTCAGTGGCACCTGATCGGACATCTGCAAACCAACAAAGTCAAATACATCGCTCCGTTCGTAGTGCTGATCCATTCGGTGGATTCGGCTCACTTGTTGGAGACGATTCACGAGCAGGCGCTCCGGAACGATCGGGTGATCGATGTGCTGATGGAGGTGCACGTGGCCCGTGAGGTGAGCAAGCACGGTTGGCAGGAGGATGAACTGTTTGATTATATGGCTTCGGGAGCCTGGAAAGGCCTCAGCGGAGTCCGTCTGCGGGGCGTGATGGGCGTAGCGACGTTTACCGATGAACAGCAAGTGGTTCGGGCTGAATTCGAACGGTTGCACGAAATATTTCTTCGCTTGAAGCAAACGTATGATTTTGGTCCGGAATTCGATACGCTTTCCATGGGGATGAGCGGAGATTATCCGTTGGCCCTAGATTGCGGCAGCACCATGGTGCGTATCGGCAGTCTGATTTTTGGAGCCAGACAATATCAATAAACCCATATTACAATAAGATTATGAGCATTTTACAGACCAATTACCTGGGATTGTCGTTGCGTAACCCGTTGATCGTGAGCAGCAGCGGTCTGACCTCGACCCTGGAAAAAATTACTCGACTGGAGGCTTCGGGGGCCGGAGCCGTCGTGTTGAAATCGGTGTTCGAGGAGCAGATTCTCAACGAAACGACTCATCTGGAAAATTATACGGCTTATGCCGAAGCAGCTGATTACCTCCAATTTTACCTCAAGGAAGATTACCTGGGGCAGTACCTGAATCTGATACGCGACGCTAAAAAGGCGTTGTCGATTCCGGTGATTGCCAGCATCAGTTGTGTCGCCGAAGGCGGCTGGGTCGATTTTGCCCGTCGCATCGAAGAAGCCGGAGCCGATGCCTTGGAAATCAATGTATTCCTGCTTCCTACCCGTCGTGACGAAACGGCTGCGGCCATCGAACAACGTTACCTGTCGATCGTTTCTGCAGTCACTTCGGCAGTCAAGTTGCCGGTGGCCGTGAAGATTACTTCGCGGTTTACCAATCTGTTGAACGTGGTGGAAGGCATTGCGCACCGAAACGCACGGGGTGTGGTGATGTTCAATCGTTTTTACGAACCCGATATCAACATCCAGTCTCTGGAAGTGACCGAGGCCGATATTTTCAGTTCTTCCTCGGAATTGCGCAACAGCATTCGTTGGATCGCCATGACGTCGGCCGCTTTCCCGACACTGGATATTGCCGCTTCGACCGGCGTTCATACCGGAGAGGATGCTGCCAAGGTGTTGTTGGCCGGGGCTCGGGCGTTCGAAGTCTGCTCGGCCGTGTATCGCGGAGGGCTGGAAACGATCGGTAAGATTACGGCTTCGTTGGAGGCCTGGATGCAGCAACAAGGCTTCGAATCGATCGACGAAGTGGTCGGCAAGCTGAATTACAGCCGGGTAAGCAGTCCGATCGCCTACGAACGGGCTCAGTTTATGAAGTATTTCGCTTCACACGAATAGAGTGATCCGAATCGTTTTTTCAACGCCCTGCCCCGAAAAGGCAGGGCGTTTTCGTTAGGGTCGGAAACGGGAAGTGCGACGGAAGAAAGTATCAGTTTTTGAGTGCAAGGGCTGTGGCCCGTCAGGAGGATCGTTCGTCGGTCGATGGAAGGAGGTGGAAAGCTGAGAAGGAAGGTAGGAAGGAATCTCTTCCCTAAATGTAGATTGGGAATAGCCGTAGGAGCCAGCAGATCGAAGCATGGTAGCTGATCGATGGCGAAATTGTTCCTGTGGCCGATGGGTTTTTCGGCGGATATAGAAAGTCGGTGTATGAAACATGTCATGACAGACGGGGCGGTACCGGTTCTTCCAATCCGATTTTTTGCCGGTAGGCGCTTGGCGCGAGCTGCATGTGTTCCTTGAAAAATTTGCCGAACGAGGCCTGGTCGGCAAAATGCAGTTCTTCGGCAATTTGCTTGATGGGCCAGTCGGTACAGTCCAGCAGATAGCGGGCTTCGATCAATAGTCTATGGGCGATCTGATGGTTGACGGTGCGACCGGTTACCTGACGGACGATCCGGGAAAGATAGGTCGGTGAGATACAGAGTTTGTCCGCGTAAAAAGCGATGTTGTGTTCGTGTTTGTAATGGACGGCGAGAAACTTTCGAAATTGTTGATACAATTCGGTAGCGTGGGCGATTCGTCCGCTCGGGCGGGTACAGTTTTCGTATAAAACGTCGGCAATTTGCAGAAGCAGGAAGTTGGTCAGGTAGCGCAGCATGCCGTTTCGATGCAGCCGGGAGGTTTCAATGCGGGGAAACATCGAAAGGTTTTGGAACAGGTTTTTCCAGGGGGCGTCACGCAGTTCGATCACCGGGCTGGCGTGTTCACTGACGTAGGCGGTCCACTGATTGTAAAAATGGGAGTATGGAGGCAGGCTGTCGAAAAAATTGGGATCGAAACCGATCGCATAGGCTCGGAAATTCGGACTGGCAGCTCGCCAGGTGACGATGGTGCGTGGGGTCAGGATGACGAGACTCTTTCGGTGTACGGAATGCTGCTGGTAGTTGGCCGACAGGTCGATCGTTCCGTTTACGACGAATAGAATGAAAAAGGCTCCCGACAGAATCGGACGATCGAGTTCGGGCGGAAGCGCCCGGGTGAAAAGCTCGAGAAAAACGGCATCGCCATCTACCAGGTTCTGCCCCGACTTTTTCTCTCGTATGTATCGGAAAAGAGAAGATTGAGCAGTGTTCATGTTCCCCAAAAGTTTTTGGGTACAAAGATACATTGTTTCGGATTTGACGAATTTAAGTCGGCTTTATAAAAATCGGTTTTTTGGGAAAAAACGAACTTTGCACCCGATTTTAATATGGAGACAAGATGGCTAAAGAGGAGTGTGTGAAACGGTATGGCCTGTTGGTGATTTCTCAGTTTGTCAATGCTTTGGGCGTTGTGTTGATTACGAAAGCCTTTTTGGGAACCTCCCCCATTTCCAGTCTGCCTTATGTGGTCAGTGTTTTTACCCCCTACACCCTGGGGGAATATACCTTTCTGCAAAACATGATTTTCATTCTGATCGAAGTGGCGGTGATGGGTTGGCAAAACTTTAATCGCAAACGCAGCGAAATATTGGTTCAGATACCCCTCGTGTTGTTTTTCAGTTTTTCCATCGATTTATGCATGCATGTGTTGGCCGGTATGAATCCCGTGCATTACGCCGATCAGTTTTTGAATCTGTTGTTGGGATGCGGTTTGTTGTCGATCGGTATCGGTTGGGCCGTAAAAGCGAACGTGGCGATGAATCCCGGAGAATATGTCGTTCGCGTCATCGCTCAGCGTCTGCAAAAGGAATTCGGGGTCGTCAAGTTGTGGTTCGATGTTACGTTGGTTTCGTTGGCTTGTCTGGTTTCGCTGCTGTTCATGCACAATTTCACCGGCGTTCGGGAAGGTACGTTGGTGTCAGCCTTGCTCGTAGGCCCTGTCGTTCGTTTTACGGCCCCATACTGGCGATTTATGGATAAATGGTTGTTTGTCCGCTAACGGGGGATTTGTCGCAGGTGTGTTGCAATCTGATACAACACGGTGTTTGGACGGTTGGGAAATGAGAAAGTGTCGATTCGATCAGAAACACCCAAACCGTCACCTCTTTTTGGGGAACAGAGTCGTTCCCTGTGAGCACATTCTCCCCCTCCCCTATAAAAGGTTAGTATACAGAGAAAAAATCTCTATCAAAGAATCTGTGTGCGGCTCTTATTTGATGCGGAGTTTTCGCCCGATCCGAAGGATCGTCGTGCGTGTGATACCGTTCAGACGACAAATCTGATCGACGGTGACTCCATACCGAATGGCCAGTTTCCCCAACATGTCGCCCGATCGAATCGTGTGGTAGACGGCTTCGCTGGAGTTGATTCCGGCCGGTTTTGCTTGTTGTTGCCGGTCTTTCTGTTGTGCTTCGGCGATGCGTTCCAAGATGTCTTTGGAGGATGCCAGGGTGTCTCCCTCTTCGGCATCGGTCAATAATGGAATGTCGTATTCGTCGTCCTCTTCCAGAATCTCCGAAGCCCGGGAATGAATGTTGAAATACGATTTTTCCAGTGCAAAGGTCTGGTATTTGAGTTGACCGGTTTCGAAGTCGATGATAAATTCCGGATCGAAGGTTTGATCCTGATACCGCATTTCGTAATGCAGGTGCGGGCCCCGGCTGCGTCCGGTGCTGCCGCCGAATCCGATGACCTGTCCGGCCTTGACGTATTCATCCACGGCGACATTGATCTTGGAGAGGTGGGCGTTCCAGGTTTCCAACCCGTTGGGATGGCGGATAATGACCAGGTTGCCGAATCCTCCCGTGTTGTATTTGGCATAACGGACCTTCCCATCGAAGGTGGCATAAATGGGTTCGCCGATTTTCAGCGGGATGTCTACGCCGTTATGGCTGCGTCGGCGCCGGGGACCGTATTTGGAGAATACCTTTCCGGTGATGGGCGCCTTAAATTCCGAGAGGTCCTGTACCAGGTTCAGTTCCACGATGGGCGGCAGGCTTTCGTAGGGAATGCTCTTATAGGCAAAAACTCCGGTCGTATCCCAATGTTCGGTATAAACCGGCAGAGAATCCATTTTGTGCAGAGAAGGACGGAAATAACTCCAGGTGTTGTTGCTGTACAGGATGATGCGGGTTTCGGGGTCGCTCGTGGGAATGGTATCCAGCGGACGTCGGGGCAGATCCTCCAGTTTGGGGGCAACCGGTCTGCTGTAGGAGCGTCTGCGCTGTGCCGACAGCGGCAAAGTGATCAGTAGCAGTAAGATCGCGAGCGAAAAGGTTTTGGCATTCATACGGGGAAATTTTCGGCATCCGCAGAGGGAATCGTACAAAAATAGCAAAAAACGGCGATACTTCTGTCTGTTGAGTCAATATGTGTCGGTTATTTTTCTTGTTCCTGCCACAAACGATCGGCCTCTTCGAGCTGGTGGTAGAATGCTTCGCCGAAGCGGCGGATCAGGGCTTCCCGAACAGCCCGGTAGACGGGAATACCTCGCTTTTCTCCTAAGGCCAATGCCCCTGAACACACGTCCCATTGGTGATAATTCAGTCCGATGGATCCGTTGCCGAAAGTCGACAGGCGGATCGGATAGAGGTGGCAGGAGATGGGCTTCAGAAAAGAGGTTTTGCCCTCTTTGCAGGCTCGTTCGATGGCGCAGAAGGTGATACCGTTTTCCTGAAACGAATAGGCGCATTCCGCCTCATTGATTAAAGGGGTGGTATAGTCGCCGTCGCTGTCTACGACCATAAATCCCTGACGTTCGATGGCTTCGATGCCCTCGGGGGTGAGATAGGGCTTATAGGCTTCGTATTCCTGTTCGAGGATATCGATCTCTTCGGCTTCGAGCGGGGCTCCGGCATTGCCTTCCACGCAACAGATGCCCCGGCATTGGGCCAGGTCGCAGCAAAACCGGACTTTCAGCAGGTCGATGCTGACAATTTTATCGTCGATTTGGATCATATTTCGGTTCGGATTTTTGACTTTGAGACAAAAGTATCACAAATTTTTGGCTATTTTTACAGGAATTATTATTTGAACCTATGAAACGATACTTTTTATTCCTGTTGATTTTGTGGCTCTGTCCGTGGGCGATGCGGGCTCAGAGCGATTCCGTGATCCGGATCGGTACCCAACAGACCGATCTGGTGTTGCGACTCACCCCGGAAGGTAAGTTGACTCAGGCTTATCTGGGGCCCCGTCTTTTGAACGAAACCGATCTTCAACAGTTGGCTGCCGCCCAGGGTAAAGAAGTCTATTTTGCCTACGGGAGCAACGACTATTTCGAACCGGCCATTCGGGTGACCCATGCAGACGGTCATCCCGGCATGCAGCTCGATTATGTGTCGCAGGAGGTCGTCCCTCAATCGGATCCCAATGTTCGATTGACGGTCGTAACGTTGCGGGACAAAGTGTATCCGGTGGAGGTGAAACTCTATTATGAGACGTTCGATCGGGAAAACGTGATGAAGATGTGGACGGAGATTCGTCATGAGGAGAAAAAGGCCATCGTATTGCATGAAGGAGCCTCCGCCATGTTATACCTGAGCGGTCCTCCGTATTATCTGACTGAATTTACCGGTTCGTGGGGCGATGAAGCCATGATGCGTGAACAGCAGTTGCTGCCGGGCAAGAAGGTGCTCGATACGCGTTTGGGCTCCCGGGCAGCCATGTTTTGTTCCCCTCTGTTTGTGCTGAGTGTCGGCGATCGGATGCGGGAAAACGAAGGGGAGGTAATGCTCGGTACGCTGAACTGGACGGGAAATTTCCGGTTTACCTTCGAAATGGACAGCCGGCATACGCTGCGTCTGATTTCGGGCATTAATCCCTATGCGTCGGAATATCGTCTGGAACCCGGCGAGGTGTTCCGTACGCCGGAATTTGTCTGGACGCTGAGTGAAACGGGAACGGGACAGGCATCCCGTAACTTGCAGGACTGGGCCCGCAACTATCAGCTCAAGGACGGTCATGGCGATCGGTTGACCCTGTTGAACAACTGGGAAAGCACGGGATTCGATTTCGATGAAGAGGTTCTGAAAACCTATATCCGCAAATCGGCCGATCTGGGTGTGGATATGTTCCTGCTCGATGACGGTTGGTTTGCCAACAAATATCCGCGTAAGAACGACAAACAGGGGTTGGGTGACTGGGATCCGACTCACGATAAACTGCCCGGAGGGGTGCAGGCTCTGGTGGCCGAGGCCGATCGGGCCGGGGTGAAATTCGGGATCTGGATCGAACCCGAGATGGTCAGCATGAAGAGCGAATTGTACGAAAAACACCCCGACTGGGTGATTCGTTTCCCGGATCGGGAACCCTATTTCTACCGCAACCAGCTGGTATTGGATCTGTGCAATCCTCAGGTGCAGGATTATGTATTCGGGGTCGTGGACAAGCTCTTGAGCGAGAACCCTACCCTGGCCTATTTCAAATGGGACTGCAACAGCCCGATCACCAATCCGATGTCCCCCTATCTGAAAGACAATCAGTCGCATCTCTATATCGATTATGTGCGGGGTCTGTACAAGGTGCTGGATCGGATCAAGGCGAAGTATCCCGATGTGCCGATGATGTTGTGTTCGGGAGGCGGTGGACGTTGCGATTACGAGGCCCTGCAGTATTTCACCGAGTTTTGGGCCAGCGACAATACCGATCCGATTCGCCGTATCTTCATTCAGTGGGGTTTCTCGCACTTCTTCCCGGCTAAAAGCATCGGGGCTCATGTCACCTCGATGGGAAAACAGAGCCTGAAGTTCCGGACCGATGTGGCGATGACCGGCAAACTGGGATTCGACATCAACGTGAATAAGTTGACTCCCGAAGAAATCGCTTTCTGCCGTCAGGCGGTGGGCCATTTCAAACGTCTTTCTCCGGTGACGCTCGAAGGAGATCAGTATCGTTTGTTGTCGCCTTATGAAAGTCAACATGCCGCCCTGATGTATGTGGCCAAGGATCAGAAGAAGGCCGTCTTGTTCTCCTACGATCTTTTCCCCAACCGTTATACCGAAAAACTATTCCCTGTCCGTTTGCAGGGGCTCGATCCTCATCAGATGTACCGGGTCGAAGAGATCAATCAGGAAACCGGTGTGGAAGTGGTTCCCTGGATCGAGGACGGGAAGGTCTTCTCCGGTGATTATCTGATGAAAGTGGGATTGAATGTGCTGACGGACCGTCGTGAAAACAGTCGGGTGATCGAAATTACGGCGCAGTAGTTCTTCCCCGTCGCTTGTCGATTGGAAGACAATCTTCCGGTCGAAAGGATATGAGAAACGCCCCGGGAAAAGATTCCCGGGGCGTTTCTCATATCCTATTAAATGGAAATTCCGAATCGTGCGTTTTAGGGATTCTCCCAGCGTGTCGGCGTGGAAAACCCTTCGCGATCAGGCTTTCGGACAGGTATCCCGAATGATGATGTCGAACAGTTCGCTCAGGCTCATCCCCATGGCGGCAGCCTGTTGGGGTATGATGCTCTGGGCGCTCATCCCCGGAATGGTATTGACTTCGATCAGATAGGGCGTTTCCCCCTTGATGATGAAGTCGATGCGGACGACGCCCCGGCAATTGAGGGCCTTGTAGGCGGCCAAGGTGAGTCGGTTGACCTGGGCAACGACCGATGCGGGCAGATCGGCCGGGGTCACTTCCCGGGAAAGACCTTCGTATTTGGCTTCGTAGTCGAAAAACTCGGTTTCACAGATCAGTTCGGTGATCGGGAAAATGTACTCTTTGCCTTCGGCGATCATAACGCCGCAACTGATTTCCCTCCCTTCGATGAACTCTTCCAGCAGAGCCTGATCACTCTCCTGCCAGGCTTTTTGTACGGCTTGGACGAGTTCTTCGGGGCGTTTTACCTTGGTGACGCCGAAACTGCTGCCGCTGGCGTTGGGTTTTACAAACAACGGGAGTCCCAGTTGGGCAACGATCGCTTCGGTATCGATCGGAGCGTTTCGGTTGAGCCGGACTTCCCGGGCCAGATAGACGCCGGTTTCAGCCACGGCCCGTTTACAGGCCGCTTTGTCGAACGTGAGCACCGAAGAAACCATGCCGCAGGAAGAATACGGAATGTGCATCATATCGAGGTAGGCCTGCAGGTGGCCGTCTTCGCCCGGTGTGCCGTGAATGATAATCAGCGCATAGTCGAGGCGGATTTTTTCTCCTTGGACGGTCAGCGTGAAATCGTTGCGGTCCAAATCGTATTCGGTACCGTCAGGGGCGGTGTACCACCAGCGTGTGTCGCGCACCATGATGCGGTAAACATTGTACCGGGCGGGATCCAGAGCCTGTTGTACGGTCTGGGCGCCTTTGAGGGCGATCTGCCATTCCGACGAATCGCCTCCGGTCATTAGGGCGATATTGAGTTTCATGAGATATGCGTTTTTCTCGGGGCGTAAAGGTAATGCTTTTGCCGACAAGTTGTCAGGGATTGTACAGATCGACGTAATGAAATGCGAAAATTTCTTTCAGCAGCCGGATATACTCTCGGGCTTCGGCGTTGTCGGGATCGGCAGCGAGCACCGCTACGAAATCGTTGTAGGCCTGATCGAAGCGGCCTTCACGATGGTATTCTTTCCCGCGCTGCAGGTGTAGAGCCGGATCGTTCGGGCGTTCTTCCAGTGCTCGGTTGAGGGTTTCCAGGTTATTTTCGGGCGTATCCATAAAGTCCATGGGTTTGAATGTAGGTCCAGATGCCCGGAGGCAGTTCGTTGCGGCTGTCATCGCCGTGGGCGATCAGCTCCCGGATGTCGGTCGCGGCCTGAGGCATCAGCGGAACGTTTTCCAAATAATGAAAACGTCGGGAAAAGTCATCGAGGGGAGGGTTGTATCCTTCGCGGGGATAGACCCATACCGGATAACGGTCGAGAATTTCTTCGTGGCGCACCCATCGGCGGAATCCGGGGACGTTGTCGCTGCCGATCAGCAGGCTGAAACGCCGTTCGGGATAACGTTCCGAGAGAGCTTCCAGCGTTCGGATGGTCAGCGACGGACGGGGCAGCTCGAACTCCAGGGTGCAGATTTCAATGCGATTGCGGTTGCGGGCGCTTTGCAGGGCCAGACGTACCATGGCCAACCGATCCTGTTCGGAGGCTAACTCTTCGGCGTTCTTGAGCGGATTGTGCGGGGATACGACCCACCAGAGTCTGGCTGCGGGGAAACGATCCAGCACCTCGTCCGCTACGGCGACATGGCCCCGATGCGGCGGATTGAACGATCCGAAATAGAGTATGGTGTCGCAGGCATCCACGTTCAGGGGATTATCGGGCGAGAAATTCGGTCAGCATCTGTTGGGCATTGGCTACGGCCTGCTGCAGGTCGTCGTTGATCAGCACCCGGTCGAAACGGTCGGCATACGTCAGCTCCTCGGCGGCTTTGGCGACCCGTTTTTCGATCACTTCGGGAGCGTCGGTGCCCCGGCCTTCCAGTCGGCGGCGAAGCTCGTCGATCGAAGGAGGCATGATGAAAATCGCCAGCGCCTGATCACCGAAAAGTCGTTTGAGGTTTACTCCGCCTTTGACATCCACGTCGAACACGATGACGTGTCCCTGATTCCAGATGCGTTCGGTCTCGCTGTGCAGCGTACCGTAACAAGTCCCGGCATAGACCTCTTCCCATTCGACGAAATCGCCATGTTCTACCCGGCGGAGGAACTCTTCGTGGCTGAGAAAATAGTATTCCTTGCCGTTTTGTTCCGTGCCGCGCGGAGCGCGGCTGGTAGCCGAGATAGCGAATTCGAGTTGGGGAAAACGTTCGAGCATATAACGGATGATGGTCGATTTGCCGGCGCCGGACGGAGCGGAAAAAATGACCACTTTCTGATCTCGGACGTTAGTGGATGGCGTGCTGGACATGGCGCGGATGGTTTTAGAGAATATTCAATACTTGTTCCTTGATCTTTTCCAGTTCGTCTTTCATCTCCACGACCAGTTTTTGCATCTCGGCGTCGTTGGATTTGGATCCCAGGGTGTTGATTTCCCGTCCCAGCTCCTGGGCAATGAAACCGAGTTTGCGCCCTACCCCTTCTTCGCTGTGGGCCACTTCCCGGAAATAGTTGCAGTGATTCTGAAGACGGACTTTCTCTTCGGTAATATCCAGTTTTTCGACGTAAAAGATCATTTCCTGTTCCAGACGATTGCTGTCGACGGGAATACCGACTGATTCGATGCTTTCGCGGATGCGGTTTTTGATCGTTTCGGTGCGGGCCTTTTCATACGGTGTCACCGCATTTTTGAGGCTTTCGATCTTGTCGATGCGACGCAGCAGGTCGGCGATCAGGACGGCTCCCTCCTGACGGCGGAATTCCTCGATGTGATCCAGTGCGCTTTCGACCGTTTGAAGCAATACGGCGGCTTCCTGTTCGTCGATGGCCGAGGCTTCGTTCTGAATCACTTCGGGCATACGTACGATGGCCGATAGCAGGGCTGCATCCATGGCGGTACTGCCCCACTCCATGTGGTTGGCGGCGGCGATTTCTTTCAACTGGGCGTAGTAGCTGGCAAAGGCTTCCCGATTGATCGTTACCGTAGGAGCGCCTTCGGCCATCTCGTACGAGATGTAAACATCGATCTTCCCGCGACCGAGACGTCCTGTAATACGGTTTCGAATGTCGTATTCGTAAGGACGATATATGGAGGGCAACTTGATGCTCAGATCGGCCTGTTTGCTGTTGAGCGAACGGATTTCCACCGTGATTTTCTTGGGACCGAACATGGATTCTCCCTTGCCGTATCCCGTCATGGATTTGATCATGGAATAAAATGAGATTCGTTTATCCGCAAAAGTATGGAAATTTTGTCAGATAATACGGGTCGTTCGTCATATGTTGAAGAAAATGGCCGGTTCGTTATGTCTTTCCGGTAATTTTTGATATTTTTGAGGATAATACCGAGTTCATTTATTTTAAAGCATTGCAGACTATGAAAAAACACAATTTCAGTGCAGGACCTTCCATCCTCCCGCGTGTAGCGATCGAAAATGCCGCAAAAGCTGTCTTGGATTTTGACGGTATCGGCCTTTCGTTGCTCGAAATTTCGCACCGTAGCAAGGATTTCGAAGCGGTCAATGATGAGGCCGAAGCGCTTTTCCGCGAGTTGCTGCAAGTTCCCGATAATTATAAGATTCTCTTTTTGGGCGGAGGGGCCAGCACCCAGTTTTTCCAGGTGCCTTACAACCTGCTCGAACACAAAGCCGGTTATATCAATACCGGGGTCTGGGCCAAAAAAGCCCTCAAGGAAGCCAAAAATTTCGGAGAGGTGGAAGTGATCGCCTCCTCGGAAGATCGTAATTTCAGCTATATCCCTAAAGAATATACCATCCCGACGGATCTGGATTATCTGCACATTACCACCAACAATACGATTTACGGAACCGAATACAGAGGCGATATGAATTCTCCGGTAACGCTGGTGGCCGATATGAGTTCGGATATTCTGTCGCGTCCGGTGGATGTGACCAAATACGGGTTAATCTACGGCGGAGCTCAGAAAAATATGGGACCGGCCGGGGTAACCTTCGTGATCGTACGTGAAGATATTTTAGGCAAGGTGAGTCGTCCGCTGCCTTCGATGGTGGATTATCGCAACCACATCGCCAACAAGTCGATGTTCAATACGCCTCCGGTGTATGCGATTTATGTGGTGCGCGAAACGCTCAAATGGCTCAAATCCATCGGGGGTGTGCCCGAAATCCAGAAACGCAACCAGGCCAAAGCGGCCTTGTTGTACGGCGAAATCGACCGCAACCCGCTTTTCAAAGGAACGGCTGCGGTGGAAGACCGTTCGTTGATGAACATCTGTTTCGTGATGGCGGACGGGTACGAAGATCTGGCTCCGGAATTCCTGAAATTCGCGACCGAACAGGGCATGGTAGGCGTCAAGGGCCATCGTTTGGTGGGTGGTTTCCGGGCATCGACTTACAACGCGCTGCCGATCGAAAGCGTACAGGCATTGGTGGATTGCATGCGTCAGTTTGCGGAACAACACGCTCGTTAGATCATGCCCCTGATGACGGTTTATCGGCCTTCGAAAGAGAAAAAGGCTGTATTTTTCAACGATTTAATCGATGACTCTATGAAAGTATTGGTAGCTACCGAAAAACCGTTTGCCCGGGCTGCGGTGGATGGAATCCGGGACATTGTGGAAAAAGCGGGCATGAAGTTGGCCTTGCTGGAAAAATATACGGATAAAGCCGATTTGCTCACAGCGGTGGCTGATGCCGATGCGTTGATCGTTCGCAGCGACAAGGTGACCGAAGAGGTGGTGGCGGCGGCTCCGAATCTGAAAATCGTGGTGCGGGCCGGTGCCGGATACGACAACGTCGATCTGGAAGCCTGTACGCGCCGGAATATTGTGGTGATGAATACCCCCGGACAGAACTCCAATGCCGTAGCCGAACTGGCTATCGGAATGATGATTTTCATGGCCCGGAATCAGTTTACGCCCGGTACCGGTTCGGAAATCAGCGGCAAGACGTTGGGTATCCAGGCCTATGGCAATGTGGGCCGGATCGTAGCCCGTTATGGAGCGGCCTTGGGTATGAAAGTCTGCGCATACGATCCTTATGCCAATCCGGTGGTGTTCAAAACCGATCAGGTGGAGGAAATCAACTCCCTCGAACAACTGTATGAGGTTTCCGATTACCTCTCCGTACATATCCCGGCCACCGATCAGACCCGTCGTTCGATCGGTTACGATCTGATTCGTCGGATGCCCAAAGGGGCGACTTTGGTCAATACGGCCCGTAAGGAGGTGATCGACGAAATTGGATTGGTCAAGGCGCTGGAAGAGCGTCCCGATCTGAAATACATTACCGACATTGCGGCCGATGCCCAATCGACCCTTCAGGAAAAATTCGGGAAACGGGTCTTCGCCACGGCCAAGAAAATGGGAGCGGAAACCGCCGAAGCCAATATCAAGGCCGGTTTGGCGGCTGCGTCCCAAACCGTCGATTTCCTGTTGAACGGGAATCGTAAATTTCAGGTGAACAAATGATCAGGTGATTTGCGGATCTGCGTTCTGTCAGAACGGACGATCCCGGAAATCAGGAATATAACCTTGGGGCCGACCAGCGTGTCGGCCCCTTTCAAACCGAAAGAAAAATGGTAAGAATAAAACCTTTTCGGGGCATTCGTCCCCCTGCCGAACATGCTGCCGAGGTAGCTTCCCGTCCGTACGATGTACTCAACTCCCGGGAAGCGCGGGATGAGGCGACCGAAAAATCGCTGTTGCATATCATCAAACCCGAGATCGATTTCGAACCGATTGCGGATGAACATTCCCAGCAGGTATACGACAAAGCCGTGGAAAATTTCAAGAAATGGCGCGATGAGGGTTGGTTGGTGCAGGATGACACGGACAAATATTATGTGTATGCCCAAACGATGAACGGTCGTACCCAGTACGGATTGGTGGCGGCCTGTCATTTCGGGGATTATATGCAGAATAAGATTAAAAAGCACGAGTTGACCCGTCCCGACAAGGAGGAAGACCGTATGATTCATGTGCGCAATCAGAATGCCAACATCGAACCGGTATTTTTCTCCTATCCGGCCGTTCCCGAGGTGGATGAAATTATTCGCCGGGTGGTTTCCGAACAGCAACCTGTGTACGATTTTACGGCGGCCGACGGTTTCGGTCACCATTTTTGGGTGATCGACGATGAAGCCGTACAGCAGCGGATCACCGAGTTATTCCGCGATATTCCGGCTTTGTACGTGGCCGACGGACATCATCGTACGGCTGCTGCCGCCCGGGTGGGCCAAGAAAAAATGGAGGCTAATCCGAATCATATGGGGGAAGAGGAGTATAATTATTTCCTGGCGGTGATTTTCCCCGACGATCAGCTTCAGATTATCGACTATAACCGTGTGGTGAAGGATCTGAACGGTTTGACCCCGACGGAATTGTTGGAAAAACTGACTGTCGATTTCGAGGTGGAAGAGAAAGGAACGGAACCTTATCGCCCCGATCGTTTGCATAATTTCGGAATGTACCTGGCAGGGCGTTGGTACAGCCTCACGGCCAAACCCGGCACCTATGACGATCAGGATCCGATCGGGGTGTTGGATGTGACTGTACTGTCGAATCGGGTACTTGATGCGTTGTTGGGGATCAAAGACCTGCGTACCGATAAACGGATCGATTTCGTGGGCGGGATTCGAGGTCTGGGTGAGTTGCAGCGGCGTGTGGACAGCGGGGAAATGAAAGTGGCCTTTGCCCTCTATCCTGTTTCGATGAAGCAATTGATCGATATCGCCGACTCGGGAAATATCATGCCGCCGAAAACGACCTGGTTCGAACCGAAATTGCGTTCGGGACTGGTGATTCACAGCCTGGATTAATACTCTCTCGGTGCGTTTCGCACGGAGGAGACCGGACGTCGGCGTCCGACGGGCAACCTTGATGGAAACCACCTTATCGACATGGTTTTATCCTTGAAGATAAGGTGGTTTCTTGGCTGAAGCTCGTTTTAGAGAGACTGGATTCCCGCTCCCTGAAACGACGCTTGTGACGAGAACCGATTGGAGTTATTCGGGAGGGAATGCGGTTTGTCGTTCGGGGAAAACGGAATCCGAATATCGGAACCTTAAGAACCGATCGACAAATCAGAATGATCCTTTTCCCGGAAGACAGCTCCCCCGTTCGGGCTGTGCGGAGTCGGGGCTTTCGGGGGGGGCAGGAATGAATCGACGGGGAATCCCGGAAATATTCCCGGCCTGCCATCATGACGGAATCGGAATTTTGAAATGGTTTATTCTGAGGGAGAAATCCTCGGAAAATTTCGTTTAGGTATCGTAAAAAAATAAGAAAAATTATTATCGACTTGCTAAAAAATAGTTAAATTTGTAAAGCAAATTCAAGTAAATTATGTCAAAGATAAAGGGAAAGGTGTTGATCGACCGCGAACGCTGCAAAGGTTGCGATTTATGCGTGGTGGCGTGTCCGGTTCATATCCTGGCCCTGGCCGACCAGGTGAACGCCAGAGGCTATCATTTCAGCATGGTACAACAGCCCGAATCCTGCATCGGATGTGCCAGTTGTGCCCTGGTATGCCCGGATAGCTGTATCACGGTATACCGTCAGAAAGTAGAAGCCTAGTCGAAAAGTATAACATCAAACGAAACGATGGAAGAGGTAAAATTGATGAAGGGGAACGAAGTGGTGGCCGAAGCTGCGGTACGATGCGGCTGTGACGGCTATTTCGGCTACCCCATCACGCCCCAGTCAGAAATTCTGGAGACGCTCATGCAGATGCGCCCGTGGGAAACTACCGGGATGGTGGTTTTGCAGGCCGAAAGCGAAGTGGCCGCCATCAATATGGTTTATGGAGGGGCGGCATGCGGTAAAAAAGTGATGACCTCCTCGTCGAGTCCCGGTATCAGCCTGATGTGCGAAGGATTGAGCTATCTGGCCGGAGCCGAACTGCCTTGCGTGGTGGTCAATGTGTCGCGTGGAGGTCCCGGTTTGGGAACGATCCAGCCTTCGCAGGCCGACTATTTTCAGGCGGTCAAAGGAGGCGGTCACGGCGATTACCACCTGATTGTCCTGGCCCCCAATTCGGTACAGGAAATGTACGATTTCGTCTTTTTGGGATTCGAACTGGCCTTCCGCTACCTGAATCCGGTGATGATTCTCTCCGACGGGGTCATCGGCCAGATGATGGAAAAAGTAGTATTGTCGGCGCCGGTTGCCCGTTGGACGGATGAACAGATTGCGGCCCAGAGTTCTTCATGGGCGGTCTATGGGAAACCCGAAACTCGTACGCGGAATATCGTCACCTCGTTGGAACTCGAGGCCGATCGGCAGGAAAAGGTCAATCTCAAATTGATCGAAAAATATCGTCGTGTGGCGGCTGAAGAGGTCCGTTACGAGACTTCCCTGTGCGAGGATGCGGATTATGTGCTGGTGGCATACGGTTCATCGGCCCGTATTTGTGCCAAAGTGGTGGAAATGGCCCGCGAAGAGGGACATAAGGTCGGTTTGTTGCGTCCTATTACGTTGTATCCGTTCCCGACAAAGGCGATTCGTGAACTCGCTGATCGGGTCAAAGGTTTTCTGTCGGTGGAAATGAACGCAGGACAGATGGTCGAAGATGTACGTCTGGCGGCCGAACATTGCGCTCCGGTGGCCCATTATGGCCGCATGGGCGGAGTGGTACACTCTCCCAGCGAGGTGTACGAAGCATTGAAACGGGAATTTATCAATCAGTGAAAATCATGGCAGCAGAAGTGGAAATGAAACCCGAAAATCTGGTTTATGCCAAACCGCGTCTGATTACCGACAAGACGATGCACTATTGTCCGGGATGCAGCCACGGGGTCGTTCATAAACTGGTGGCCGAGGTGATTGACGAAATGGGCCTCGAACACGATGCAATCGGTATTTCACCGGTAGGATGCGCTGTGCTGGCTTACGATTATATCGATATCGATTGGGTGGAATCCGCCCATGGTCGGGCTACGACTTTAGCGACGGCCATTAAACGTTTGCGTCCCGATAAGATGGTGTTTACCTATCAGGGCGACGGCGACTTGGCGGCTATCGGTACCGGCGAGACCATTCATGCCGGCAACCGGGGCGAGAATATCACCATTATTTTTATCAATAACGCCATTTATGGAATGACGGGCGGTCAGATGGCCCCCACGACACTGGTGGGCATGAAAACGGCCACGACGCCTTATGGTCGCGATACCCACTTGAACGGGTATCCCTATAAAATCGGGGAAGTGATGAGTTTGTTGGACGGAGTATGTTATGTGACTCGTCAGAGCGTTCATACTCCGGCGGCGGTACGCAAGGCGAAAAAAGCCATCCGCAAAGCGTTTGAAAATTCAATGGCGGGCCGGGGTCTTTCTTTGGTCGAGATTGTGGCGACCTGCAATTCGGGGTGGAAACTTTCTCCGGTCGAAGCCAACCGTTGGATGGAAGAGCACATGATGGAGTTCTATCCGTTGGGTGATTTGAAAGATACCGAGAAGAAGTAATACGACTATGATAAAGGAAGAGATCATTATTGCGGGTTTCGGCGGACAGGGAGTCCTGTCGATGGGAAAAATACTGGCCTACTCCGGCGTCATGCAGGGATTGGAAGTCAGTTGGATGCCTTCGTACGGTCCTGAAATGCGAGGCGGTACGGCCAACGTGACGGTGATTCTGAGCGATCGTCCGATCAGCTCCCCCATTTCGCACGATTTCGATACGGCCATCATTCTCAATCAGCAGAGTATGGACAAATTCGAGCCGATGGTCAAGCCCGGCGGCGTATTGATTTACGATCCTAACGGAATCACCCGCACTCCGGAACGCCAAGATATTCAGGTGTATTCCATCGATGCGACGGCGGAAGCGGCCCGTTCAGGCAATATGCGGGTTTTCAATACGATGATTCTGGGCGGTTATCTGAAGGTCAAACCCATTCTGACGTTCGATTACGTGATCGCAGGGTTGGCCAAATCGTTGCCCGAACGTTTGCACAAGTTGTTGCCGGCCAATGAGGCGGCCATTCGTCAGGGCATGGAGTTGATTCGTCCCCGGTAATTCCGGGACACCGTATGGCGGTGCTTCTTATCGAACAGCGAAGTCTTTTCTCGAAAGACTTCGCTGTGTTGTTTTTAGGGAATTGGCGGGGAAAATGGTTGCGACTTGCCGGGTGAGAATCCTTCGGTGTCGCTGATTTTCGTTTTTATGTTCGAAAACGGTATGTTCGGAAACAAACCTTGTGCGGAGGATCTGGCGGCTATATCTCCTCCGGGATCCCTTTATTCTCTGTGGAAAATTCCGTATTTTCGAGGCAAAATGGACGTTATGAACGAGCTGGAAAAAATGCGTGGCGGTCTGTTGGCCGATATGCGGGCGGAAGAGCTGCAACAGAGTTTCATGCACTGCAAAAAGTTGTTGGCACGCCTGAGAAACATGACTATTTACGACGAAGATTACCGAACCTTGTTGGAAGAGTTGGTGCCCGGCATACCGTCTACGTCGATCATTATCCCGCCGTTTTATTGCGATCACGGTCATGGCATCCGTCTGGGAGAACAGGTGTTTGTGAATGCGGGCTGTACGTTTTTGGACGGAGCCTATATTACCATTGGCGATTACACACTCATCGGTCCGGACGTGCGCATTTATACGCCCCACCACCCGATGGATTATCGGGAACGTCGTTCTCCGCTGGAATATGCCTGCCCGGTGACGATCGGACGGGATTGTTGGATCGGAGGTGGAACGGTCATCTGTCCGGGGGTCAGGATCGGCGATCGGGTGGTGATCGGTGCGGGCAGCGTGGTTGTACACGATATTCCGGAGGATTGTGTGGCGGTGGGGAATCCGGCCGTGGTGAAAAAGCGGCTGCGTTCCCCGGAGCAAGCGGATCCGTCGGGTTCCCCGGAGTAAGGTGGAACGCAGGACAAGACTCCGAGGTAGAACTTCAGGTATCTCGAACCCCAATCCCCCCAAGCCACTCTTTTTAGCTGCCGGGTCGGAGAAATTCACCTGGCTCGTTCAATCTTTTTGCATCTCTTCGTAGCTGCGCAGTGTGGGCAGACTCCAGTGGTACTTGACGGCGAGGATGCGGCAGGCTACGACCGAAATGGCCGATATGATTTGCACCGTATTCGCATGCAGGTTGAGTTGTAACCCGATCCAATAAAACAGTCCCCCGACCACACAGGCCAGTGCATAGATATCTTTGCGGAAAATAAGCGGTTCTTCGTTGATCAGGATGTCGCGCATGACGCCTCCGAAAGCCCCGGTGATCGTTCCCATCACGACGGCTACCCAAAAGGGAAATCCGGCCAACAGGGATTTCTGGATGCCCACGACCACAAACAGCGCCAACCCGATGGAGTCGAAGATAAAGAAAGTGTTGTTGAGTCGGATCAGGTATTTGCCGAAGATGATGACCAACAGCAGGGCCACGCCGGTAACGGTCAGGTAGATGCCGTTTTCCATCCAGAACGGGGTGATATCCAGCAACAGGTCGCGCAGCGTCCCGCCGCCGATGGCTGTAATCAGCCCTACGACATAGGCCCCGAACCAGTCGAATTGTTTGGCCGAAGCCAGTCGGATGCCACTGATGGCGAATGCCAGTGTTCCGAGCATCTCGATGATGGTCATGAATGTATTGCTCATCGTGGAAGGGTGTTTGGCCGTGAAATTATCGGGCTCGGTAAGAGGTGATGGATTTGAAACCGCGCAACAGCTCTTCGGTACTCATGCGTTTTTTCCCGGCCAGTTGCAGTTGTTCGATATGCAACCATCCGTCGGCGCAGGCGATGGAGAGTTCTTTTTTGCCGTCCGTGCGGATTTGGCCCGGAGTAACGGAAGGAGCATTTCCGATACGGGCTTTGTAGATTTTGAGGGTTTGAGGCGTGGCCGATGGCTCGTCGATGGTTTCCAGCTCGCACCAGGCTCCCGGATAGGGACTCAGGCCCCGAATCAGATTGCATATTTCGGCAGCCGGTTTATGCCAGTCGATTCGACAGGTCTCTTTGAAAATCTTGGGGGCCGGCTTGTCTGCCTGGCTGTCGATCTGCGGGATGGGTGTGGCTTCACCCCGGGCGATCCGTTCCACGGTTTGGAGGACCAGAGCCGTACCTTCCACCATCAGTTTGTCGTGCAGGCTGCCTGCGTCATCGGAGGGTTCGATGGTTACCCGCGTGCGTCCCAGAATGTCTCCTTTGTCGATTTCATGGTTCAGCATAAAGGTCGTTACCCCGGTTTCCGTCTCGCCGTTGATGACGGCCCAGTTGATCGGAGCCGCTCCCCGATAGTCCGGCAGCAACGAGGCGTGCAGGTTGAAGGTCCCCAAACGGGGGGCCTCCCAGATGATTTCGGGCAGCATCCGGAACGCAATGACGATGCCCAGATCGGCCTCCAGGGCCCGAAACGTCTCAACGAACGTCGGATCTTTGAGCTTTTCGGGTTGCAAAACCGGCAGCCCGACCGACAGGGCATATTGTTTGACGGCCGATTGTTGCATCTTCAGACCGCGTCCGGCGGGTTTGTCGGGCGAAGTGACGACGGCCACCACCCGATATCCCTCTTCCACCAGTTTGCGCAGGGGCATGACGGCAAAATCCGGTGTGCCCAAATATACGATTTTCAGTTGTTTCGGATCCATGTTGAGTGTTGCTTCGGTATTAATCTGGAACGCTGGCTCCACATAGAGCCAGCATGGAGTCTTCGGGTCGGGAAAAATCGACTACCGGTGAGAATCGCTCACCGGTAGTCGGGTATACAGCGAGACCGCATCGGCCGGTCTTATTTGAGCAGGCCCAGTTTGTGGCCCATGACCGCTTCTTTGGTCTTGAGGTATTTTTCGTTGTAGGGATTGGGCGCGATCACGATGGGTACGATTTGGTCGATGCTCAGTCCGTACCCTTCCAGTCCGGCCCGTTTGAGGGGATTGTTGGTCAGCAATTTCATTTTGGTGATCCCGATTTCGCGCAGAATGCTGGCCCCTACCCCATAGTCTCGTTCGTCGACCCGGAAGCCCAACTTGAGGTTGGCTTCGGCCGTATCGTAACCTTCTTCCTGAAGTTTATAGGCTTTCATCTTGTTGCACAGCCCGATACCCCGGCCTTCCTGATTCAGGTAGATGAGGGCTCCTTTGCCCTCTTTTTCGATCATCTGCATGGCTGTGTGGAGTTGGTCGCCGCAATCGCAACGATACGACCCCAGAATATCGCCCGTGGCACAGGAGGAGTGCATGCGTACCAGAACCGGTTCGTCTTTTTCCCAGCTGCCTTTGATCAGGGCGAAATGTTCCAGTCCGTTGCTTTTCTGCCGGAAGGGAATCATCTTGAATTCCCCCCAACGGGTGGGCATTTCGACCATGACGCCTTTTTCGACGATCGATTCGCTCTTGAGCCGGTAGGCGATAATGTCGGCGATAGAAACGATTTTCAGATCGAATTTTTCGGCAATTTTCAACAGATCGCCCAAACGGGCCATCGTACCGTCTTCGTTCATGATTTCGATCAGGGCGCCTCCCGGAGTCAGTCCCGCCATGCGGGTCAGATCCACGACGGCTTCGGTATGTCCCGGACGGCGCAGTACGCCCTTGTTGCGGGCCCGCAACGGGAAGATATGTCCCGGGCGTCCCAGATCGCCGGGTTTGGTGGCGGGATCGACCAGGGCCCGGATGGTGTTGGCCCGTTCGAGTGCCGAAACTCCGGTCGTCGAACCTTCGCCCAGCCAGTCCACCGAAACGGTGAACGGCGTGCCCAGCAGAGAGGTGTTGTCCGCTACCTGCATGTTCAGTTCCAGTTCTTTGCACCGGTCTTCAGTCAGCGGGGCGCACATGACTCCCCGTCCGTTATGCAACATGAAATTGACGATTTCGGGGGTGATCTTTTCCCCGGCCACGATAAAGTCGCCTTCGTTTTCGCGGTCTTCGTCGTCGACCACGATCACGACTTTCCCGGCGCGGATGTCTTCGAGAACCTCTTCGACACTATTGAGCGTTCGCTGTTTTTCCATCTTTGTGTCTATTTCGTTTGAGAATATTTTGCAACTGTGTTTTCAACTTTTTGTACTGCATGTGATACCATTCGGCATTGAGCAGGTTGGAGTCGTTGGTAGCCTTGTAGGTCAGGTAGATCGATATGGGCAGCAGAATGAACGACGAAATCCAGACTCCCTGGAATGACGACCAGCTTCCTTCACGGGCCATTTTTTCCCCGGTCATGGAGATGATGTAATAAATGACGAAAAAGGCGACCGACACGACGATCGGAGTTCCCAGACCTCCTTTGCGGATGATGGCGCCCAGCGGAGCCCCGATCAGGAAGAAGATCATGATCGACGCCGGCAGGGACATTTTGTTGTGCCAGGCAATCTGGAAACGATAGAGTTGGCTGAGGGCGTCTTTGGAGGTCGTTTCGTCGAACGTATAGGAATTGCGGGCGTTTTTGGCGCTTTGAATGGCCGATTCGTACAGGTCTCTTTTCTGACGCACGTCCACATCCGGAATCTGGGCCATAATATCCAGTTGCTGTTTCCCCTGCGGTTTGGACAGCGAATCGACCACGATCGACAGATCGTGCGGGAACAGGAAGGATTGCATCATGGGGTCGTATGAGGCCGAAGAGGTCTCTTCGCTGAGTCGCCGCAGCGAATCGATGCCGATTTCCAGATCGTGGATATTCTTGGTCTGGCTGTTGTTGCTGAACAGAGACATGTCGCTGCGCTCGAAATCGAAACCCGACAGGGGAATGACGCCTTTCTGTACGTCGAACATATTATGGCGTAAGGCGCTGTTGGTATACCAGTCGGCATAGCTGCGAGTGTTCTCATAGGTTTCTCCGTTGTAGAGCGTCACCAGCAAGAAGCGCTTGTCGTCCGACAAGGTAATGTATCCCGAATCGGCTACGGTGGTAGTCATGTTTCCGCTTGGATCCCGGGTGTCGTAAATGAGTACGTCGGTCAGCAGTTTGGTTTTCGGGTTCTGTTTGCCTACGCGGATACTCATGTTTTCGATGCCGTTGAAGAAGATGCCGTCTTTGAATTCGATGGATTGTTTTTGTTGTCGGACGTCGTATAGCAGGGCGAACATTTTCTGGGTTGCGTAAGGGACCAGGTTGTTGGCCACGAAGAAACTGGCTACGGCGATGAAAAAGACGACGATGATCAATGGCTGGAGAATGCGGGGCAGCGAGATTCCGGCCGATTTGAGGGCCAGCAGTTCGTAGTGTTCGCCCATGTTTCCCAGCGTCATGATGGCGGCCAGTAGGGTGGCCAGCGGCAGGGCCATCGGAATCAGGGTAGCCGAGACATACCACATCAGTTCGAAGATCACGTCCAGCCCGATACCTTTGCCTACCAGTTCGTCGATATAACGCCACATGAATTGCAGCAGCAGAACGAACATCACGATGAAAAACGTGAGGATCATCGGCCCCAGATAGGCTTTGAGGATCAGTTTGTGGACGGTTTTCATACCTTAGCGGTTTGCCTGCGCAAGCGTCGCAAAGTTAATAGTTTTACGATAATAAGCGTAAGTGTCAGGACAAATATTGTAGAGGCCCCGGAGGGAATGTTGCTGCGGTAGCTGACGTACAGACCGGCGAAGGCGCACAGCGAGGCGATCAGGGAGGCGTAGAGAGCCGTTCGATAGAAATTTTTGGTCAATGTGCCGGCGATGACGGCCGGAATGGTCAGCAGGGAGATCAGCAGGACGATGCCCACGACGCGTATGGTGATGACGATGGTAATGGCTGTCAGGGCCGACATCAGGTAGCTCACGGTTCGGGTGGGCATGTGTTGGCTGCGGGCGTATTCGCGGTCGAAGGCGGTGTAGAGGATCGGACGGGAAAGGAGCGTGAAAATGAGGAGGATCGTCACATCGGTCATTCCCATCCAGAAGATGTCTTCGGAGGTGACGCTCAGGATGTTCCCGAACAGAAAACTCATCAGGTTGGGTGCATACCCCGGTGTCAGGTAGATGAAGATGATGCCGATGGCCATGCCCAGCGACCAGAGCAGTCCGATGGCCGAGTCTTCGCGGATCTGACGTCGGGCCGACAGGGTCTCGATGCCCAGTGAGGCCAGAATGGCGAAAATCAGGGCTCCCAACAGGGGGTTCATGCCGAAATAGTAAGCCATGCCGATTCCGCCGAAAGAGGCGTGAGTGATACCTCCGCTCAGAAAAACCAGTCGTCGACAGACAACATAAGTTCCTATGATTCCGCAAGCTATACCGGTCAGCAGGCAGGCCAGGGCGGCATTGCTCAGGAATTGGTATTGGAATATTTCGCTGATAAAATCCATCATGATAAGGGAGACAAAATTACGGCTTTTTCTTAATAAATAGAGTTGTTTTCGTACTTTTGCTGTCGATTTCAAATCCGTTTTCATGATTTCAGCCAAGAAAGTCGCTTTCCGAACCTTGGGATGCAAACTCAATTTTTCGGAGACCTCGACCATCGCCCGGGCCTTCGAACAGAGCGGTTTCGTACGGGCCAAACAGGGAGAGTCGGCCGATATATATGTGATCAACAGTTGTTCGGTAACCGAACATGCCGATAAAAAGTGTCGGAACCTGGTACGTCGTTTGGTGCGGGAGAACCCCCGGGCGTTGGTGGTTGTAACGGGGTGTTATGCGCAGCTCAAGCCGAAGGAAGTCGCTTCGATCGAAGGGGTCGACCTGGTGGTGGGCAATAACGAAAAGGGGTCGATCCCCGAACAAGTGGCGGCCCTGGCTTCTGAGCGGTTGACCGCAGGAGAACGTTTCGGGGCAGTGATCCACACCTGCGAAGTGGAAGAACTGACCGGATTTTTTGCCGCATTTTCCAGCGGTGACCGGACCCGATCGTTCCTGAAGGTACAGGACGGGTGCAGTTATCGTTGTTCGTATTGTACCATCCCGCTGGCGAGAGGAGCCAGTCGCAATATCCCGGTGGCCGATTTGGTGGAGGAAGCGCGTCAGATCGCTTCCCGCGGTCAGAAAGAGATCGTCCTCACGGGGATCAATATCGGAGATTTCGGACGGACGACCGGAGAATCGTTTTTGTCGTTGCTGGAGGCGCTGGATGAGGTCGAGGGGATCGAGCGCTACCGGATCTCGTCGATCGAACCGAATCTGCTGACCGATCCGATCATCGAATTTACGGCCCGTTCCCGGAAATTCCAGCCCCATTTTCATGTGCCTTTGCAGAGCGGTTGCGATCGGATTTTGGCTTTGATGCGACGACGTTATAACACGGCGCGATTTGCCGAACGCATCGAAGCCGTTCGTCGGGTGATGCCCGATGTGTTTTTCGGCATTGATGTCATCGTGGGATTCCCCGGCGAGACCGAAGCGGATTTCGAACAGACCTATCGTTTCCTGGAGACGCTTCGTCCGGCTTTTCTGCACGTTTTCCCCTACTCCGTTCGCCCTCATACGCCGGCCGCGGAAATGGCGGATCGGGTCGATGCCCGGATTGCAGCCGACCGGGTGAAACGCCTCAGTGAACTGTCGGATCGTTTGCATCGGACATTCTGTGAGGAGCATATCGGCCGTCAGGCCCGGGTCCTGTGGGAAAGTACGCGGCATGGAGGGGATATGTTGGGATATACCGAAAATTATCTTCGGGTTCGGGCTCCCTTTCAGCGCGAAAAGATCAATACCCTTTCGGACGTACGATTGGGAAAACCGGGACCGGATCAGGTCATGTCGGTCGAAATTCTTGAATCTTAGGAAAGTTTTCGGCTCTTTTTTGAATCGTGTCGTTTGAGTACGGTTTAATTTGCTATCTTTGCCTATTACGTTAGGTGTGATTAAGGCTTTGTTATGGGAATTCGAAAAAAAATCATGCTGGGTTTCCTGTCGTTGGGGATCTTGCTTTTTTTCTCGGGTCTGATGTCCTATTTCGAGTTGGGGCGCTTGACGCATTCCACTCAAGGTATGCTTCATACCAGCCGTCAAAACCTGGAAATCTCCAAAATCATGCTGGATGCCGTTCAGGATCAGAACCGGGCGTTGCTGGAGATCATGGTGGCCGGGCAGACCTCTTATGATTCATTGCTGCGTGCAGGACGTGCCCGTTTCGATGGTGCGGTGCGACAGGCACGTTCATCCACTCGGGCCGTGGCGGCCCTGGATACGGTCATCGCTGCCAATATCCGATACAATTCGCTGGTAGATAGCAGGTTGGCGGAAG
>CALVFO010000028.1 GCA_944326855.1 uncultured Alistipes sp.
CCGTAGTGGGTACCACCCAAGGTACTTCCACCGGCGTGGATGGGTCTTACTCCATCAAGGCAAGAGTGGGCTCTCAGCTCTCTTTCTCTTACCTGGGGATGAAAACTCAAACCGTCACGGTAGGAAATACCACGACGATTGACATCACCTTGGAAAGCGAAGCTACCGACCTGGAAGATGTCGTAGTGATTGCCTTCGGTACGGCCAAGAAAAAAGACTTGACCGGATCGATGAGTACGATCGACTCCAAGATCCTGTCGACGCAGTCCAACTCAACCGTATCCCGCGCCTTGGAAGGGGCTATCCCCGGGCTTCAGGTATCGGCCGTCGATGGTCAGCCGGGTCTGGATATGGGGATCCGTGTTCGTGGTATCGGTTCTGCCAATCAGGGAAACTCCAACGCTCTGATCGTGATCGACGGGGTTCCTCAGACCAACTCCGATAAAGGGGGTTTGAACGGTAGCAACCCGTTGGCCAGTCTGAACCCCAAGGATATCGAATCGCTGTCCGTACTGAAAGACGCTGCTTCGACCGCTTTGTACGGGGCCCGCGGTGCCAACGGTGTGATCTTGATCACCACCAAAAAAGGGAAACAAGGGAAAGCTAAAGTATCGTTCGAAGGGCGCTGGGGGATCAACCAGATGGGTCCCAACCAGTATGACATGATTACTGACCCCAGTGACGTTTACGAATGGACTTGGAAGAGTATCTACAACTCGGTTCGTTACAAACCCGATGCTTCGGAAGGATACACAACTCACGTAAACAACCCCAACATGACGCATGAAGATGCTGCCCGCTTCGCCAGCGAACACCTCTTCAACTACATGGGGAGCACCTCCGAATTCAAACGCAACGGGTTGGGCAACTGGATGCTGTACGATGTTCCGGGTGCGGTTTATACCGCCGACGGTACGGGTGCAGACCACAGTGCCACGATGACCGGTGCTTATCTGGTGAACCCCGACGGGAAAATGAATCCCGATGCCAGACTGTTGTTCTACGATGACTGGAACGACATCTTCCTGCAGAACAAATTCCGTCAGGAATACAACGTCAATGTCAGCGGTGCTTCGGAAAAAGTCGACTACTATCTGTCGGTCGGCTACCTGGAAGATCCCTCTTATGTACGTGGTTCTTCGTTCAACCGTTACAGCGTTCGTAGCAACATCAACGCTCAAGTGACCAAATGGTTGAAATCCGGTTTGAACATGTCTTACGCCCGTCGTTCCACCCAGTTCGCTCCTACCTCTTGGGGTCGTAACCCGGGTTCCAACGGGGGGAACATTTTCCGTCAATTGTGGGGCCAGAACCCCCTGAACCCCTTCTGGCAGCGTAACGCCGACGGTTCTTATGCCCTGGATGCCGAAGGAAACCGCATTGCCAACGTATCGGAAGGACAGACTCCTTCTCCGCTGGGTTCCACCGTCATGAGCGGTTATGCCGGCAACGGGATCAACTTCATCGACATGTTGGAAAATGACCAGGATTTGACCATCGCCAACGACCTTAGCATGCGTGGCTATGTAGAAGCCAAATTCCTCAAAGACTTTACCTTCAATGCTACGTTGAGCTACGATAACAACCACACCACCCGTAACCGTTACTGGAGCAACGAGGGTGGCCAGGGTATCTCTTACACCGGGATGCGCGGTAAATACTACACCAACTTCCAGAACATCAATGCTCAGCAAACTTTGACCTGGGCTCACGACTACGGTCAGCACCATGTCGATGTGATGCTCGGTCACGAATTCAACTGGATGGGCTACGAAGATATCAACTTCAAGAGTTCTTACTCGTTGATCCCGGGCTTCGATGCCGGCGCCAACTTCGTCGGTATGAACAGTGGGGTTAACTCTTTCGGCGGTAACGGTACCGGTGCTGCTCAGGAAGCCTTGGAAGGTTACTTCGCTCGTGCCAACTACAACTATGCCGGTAAATATTACCTGAGCGCCAGTGTACGTGCCGACGGTTCTTCGAAATTCAAAGATGTCGACAAACGTTGGGGTGCTTTCTGGTCTGTCGGCGGTGCATGGCGTCTCTCCAGCGAAAGTTGGATGGAAAATGCCAGCTGGGTAAACGACCTGAAACTTCGTGTCAGCTACGGTACGACCGGTAACCAGAACGGTGTGAACCGTTACTCGGGTTATCAGACCTGGAGTTTGGGTGCCGCAGGCTATACTTACAGCGGAACTTCGGCTACTCCTACCGGCTTTAAGCTGTCAAAAGGTGGCTATGTAAACGACGCCCTGACCTGGGAAAAAGTTCAGTCGCTCGACGTCGGTCTGGATTTCCGTCTGTGGGATCGCTTCTACGGAACCATCGACTTCTACAACCGTGTAACTACCAACGCCATCTGGCAAGCTCCGATCGCCTACTCGCTGGGTCAGGACTATATCGACCAGAACTCGGCTAGAATCCGCAACACCGGGATTGAAATCGAGTTGGGCGTAGACATTATCCGCACGCCGGACATCCTCTGGTCCGTGAACGTAAACGGTACGCACTACCGCAACAAACTGTTGGAAGTTCCTGCCGGGGTAGGCTCGGAAGAACTGAACGGTTGCTGGACCGCCGGTGTTGACGGTTGGGCCGCCAACGGGGGTGCATCTACTAATCAAATCACGTATCTGCGTGGCGTAGGCAAAGACCTCTACAACATGTATCTGTTCAAATATGCCGGCATCGACCAGAACACCGGTTTGGCTCAATACTGGCATACGGTTGACCACAACGCTGATGAAAACGGCAAATACGCCGATCTGCCCGAAGGCACGATCGTCAATACGACTGAAATCAGTCTGGCCGACCGTTACGAAATGGGTACGGCAACTCCCGACTTCATCGGTGGTTTCGGAACCTCTTTCCGTTACAAAAACTTCGATTTCAGTGCACAGTTCGCTTTCCAACTGGGTGGGAAATTCCTGAGCGTTGAATACGCTAACGGTCTCTACATGAGTGACAGACTTTACTACGTATCTTCTGAACTCGTCGGCAATACCTGGACTCCGGAAAATACCGGTGCCAAATTCCCGATGCAGATGTACCAGAGCGGTCTGGGCTATGTCGGAGGTTGTACCCTCGGTAGCTGGATGTATACCGACCTGTCTCTGTTCAAAGCCTCTTACCTGAACGTGAAGAACATCACCATCGGTTATAACCTGCCTCAAAAATGGATGGATAAGATCGGTATCGACGGTATCCGCGTATACGCTTCGGGCGACAACCTGTGGATGGTTACCGAACACTCGGGTATCGATCCCCGCATGTCTTTGGTCGGCGGTATGGAAGTAGGTGCCTACACCTATCCCTACATGCGTACTTGGTCACTGGGTGTAAACGTTACTTTCTAAAAACTTAGAAATTATGAAAAAATACTTGATTATATTAGCATTGGTAGGTGTAGCCACCACATCCTGCTATGAAAAATTAAATATTACACCGCCTAACAACATCGTCGATGAACAGATCGAAGAGTTGCTGAACAGCGGTGACGAGACCCAAATCCAGTTGGTTTTGGGCGGTATGGCCAACGCCATGCCGGAAGAATACCGCGAAAATGTCACCGGTTCCGAAACTCGTTATTCCAATACCGAAGGGTTACAATACATGCGTAACCTGGAAGGAAACGACATTGTATTCGGGAACTTGGTAAACTCTTCTACTTTCGGGACTCTCGAATATATGCTGGGCGATTTCATTACCTCGGCTACCGATAAGAACTATCCTTATTGGAAAATCGCATGGGACCGTATTCACCCGGCCAATAAACTGTTGGCTTATGTTCCTGCCGATAAAGTCGGCAACAGCAACCTTATGAAAGAATATCGTGCTCGTGCCCTCTTTATCCGGGCTCACGGTTATCTGTTGCTGATGCAGGATTATCGTCCGGCCATGTCGCAGGGCAACACCAAAGGGATGCCGCTGTACACCGAATGGAACCCCACTCAGGAATATGCGGAATATGCTTCGGCCGAAGCAACTTGGAATTTCATTCTCACCGACCTGAAGGAAGCCGTACAACTGCTCAAAGAAGCCGGTATCGGTGTGACCAAGGATAACCTGCAGGATATCGACCTGGCTGTTGTTAACTACGAATTGGCACGTGCCGCTCTGTATGCCGAAGATTATGCTACTTGCATCTCGGCTTGCAACGAAGTCCTGAGCGCATACAATACGTTTATGAGCGAAGAACAATACGTAGCTCAGAGCATCAATGGTTACGACGCAAACGGTCTGCCCGCTCGTGGGGAAGACGGTCTGGTATCGTTCTATGCTGAAAACAGCGGTTTCCTCTGCCTGGCTCAGAACCCGGAAGCCATTTTGGGTTGGGGTACCGATAAATCCATTAAAACGGCCGACGGTTGGTTGAATATCTTCTCGACCGGAAACGGAGGGGAAGGAAGTTGCTTCGCCCGTATCGACGACCGTTTGTATGACTTGATCGATCCGCGCGACTATCGTGGCGACAACTTCATGGTTCAGGCTCTGGGTAACCACACTTATCCTTTCACGGGCAACCAAACCAACATCCAGACCTACTCGAACCTGAAATTCGCCAACACCGTAGGTATCGACGGGACAACTAACGAAAATCCGCGTGAAACGGTAGGGAATGTCGACGAAATCGACATCCGTATGTCTGAAGTATTGCTGATGAAAGCTGAAGCCGAAGCACAAAGCGGTTCCGGCGATGCCAAAGCCACGTTGAACCTGTTGTTGGCTGCCCGCACCCGGGCCGGAGAACCCACCATGACCTGCGACAACTATGCCTCCATGGCCGGTATGACTCCGCTGCAGATGGTACAGTTGCAGTTCCGTATCGAAATGTGGGGTGAAAAAGGGTTGGAATACTACAACAACAAACGTTGGGGTATCGCTGTTGATCGCGCCAGCTCGAACGTTCACTGGAGCAAAGGAAACTATCCGGTTGCCAACATGGTATGCCAGCTCCCGCTGAACGAAGTACAGTACAACCCCTATGCTTCTGCTGCTCAGAACTAATTCTGAATATAGTTACGCTTCAAGGGCCGGAGATGATCTCCGGCCCTTCTTTTTTCGGACCCAAACAGGAAGTCGGGGAAAATCCATGAGCCATCAAAAATTTTTATTACCTTTGAACGTATCTAACCTAACCCGTCACCTATGAGAAACCGAAACATCCTGGTTCTGCTATCGCTTTGTATCGGAGCCATTGCTCTGAGCTTCAACAGTTGCACACAAGCTCCCCAAAGTCCGGAACGAACCCACCGCCTGATCCACAACAACGATGGAACCGATGCTCTCTACAATCGATGGTTCCATAACCGTCCGCTCTGTAAAGCAGATATCGAAGCCTATGTGGATATGGTCGCCGAATCCCAGGTTACAACCTATATGATGTGTTCGGGCAGCGATTTCGTTTATTACCGATCGAAGTACGGGCGCCCCTTCGGCGACGACCGTAACGGCACGCTCGATTGCGGAAACGATACCGCCACCCTGCGCGTATGGCGGGAATATTACCGCAACATCCAAAACCTCGAAAACGAAGGTACCGACGTGATCGAAGCCTCGTTACTCCGAGCTCAGGAAAAAGGCATGGAAGCCTTTATCACCTACCGTATGAACGACCTGCACTTCGCCGACACCTCTTATAATTGCCCGATCCATTACAGCGATTTCTGGATGGCCCATCCCGAATACTGGCTCGGAGATTCGACCCAGGGATGGCACAGTGCCGGCGCCCTGAACTTTGCCATCGACGAGGTCCGCCAACGCAAGCTGGATATGATCACCGAACAGCTGGAAAAATACGAAATGATCGACGGTTTCGACATGGACTTCATGCGTTTCCCGGTCTATTTCAAAAGCGGAGAGGGACCCCAAAATGCCCACCTGATTACCGACCTCGTACGTAAGGTCCGGGCCAAAGTGGATTCGGTTTCTCAAGTGCGCGGGAAAAAGATTCTGTTGTCCGTCCGCGTTCCCTTCACCCTGGAAGGCTGCCTGATGAAAGGACTCGACGTCCGAGAATGGGTGAAGGAAGGATTGGTGGATTTCATCAGCATCGGAGCCCATTGGAAAGGGGAAACCGCCATGCCGGTGGCCAAATTCCGTCAGGATCTGGGTAACGACCAGATTCCGATCTACGCCACCATCGACGACGGAGGATATACCCCCCGGGAATTCTTCTCGGCCGGCATGTTCCGGGGAATGGCCTCCCACATCCTTGCACAAGGAGCCGACGGGGTTCATCTGTTCAACTACTATTTCGGTCAATACAACTCGGAACTCAACGGTAAGATCAAATTGGAAGAGGGCGGACAGGTTTGTCGGGTCATCGACCCCGCCCTGTTGCAAGAACTCGGTACGCTGGAAACCCTCAAGGGCCGCAATAAAATATTTTGTGAATCGGACGGGGTAACCGACACGTATGGAATTCTGCAGGTAGGTTCATTGCCGCTGGCCGTCAGCGACAGCCGCCGGGCTTCGGCCAACCTCTTTATCGGAGACGACCTCGAAGAGAGCGTTCCCGAAGAAACGATTCTGTTTGTACGCACCGACCGCCCGGCGCAATTCAAACTGGAAGTCAACGGAGTGAGTGTCACCGAACAACGCCCCGACTACCCGAAACTGTACGACCGCTGCCGAGGCCTGATCGACAACGACCAGGTTTATGCGTTCGTCCTACCGTCCGGAGCCCTGCATCAGGGAGACAATCAAATCAGCTTCCTCTCACAAGGCCAGTTGCTGTTCGTGGTTCGCCGGCTGGAAGCCGCCCTCAAATACGGAGACGTAGAAACCCACGGATATTTCTAACCGACCCATCATTTCAAAAAACCTTAACCACACGGGCGGTCTCTGCAGAGAAACCGCCCGTTTATGCCCCTAAATATCATGAACCGAATTTTACGACCGATTCTTTGCGCCCTGATGCTGCTGACCGGGAACGTCGGCGTCACCGCCGGGCCCCAGCGACTGTATGTTTCCCCGAGCGGTTCGGACCACAACGACGGAAGTTCACCGACAACCGCTCTGCAAACCCTCGAAGGCGCCCGTAATGCCGTACGCAGCCTCAAGGCCCATAACGAATTGAACGGCCCGCTGGAAGTGATTTTCGCCACAGGTACCTACCCCATCTCCCGGACGGTAGTCTTCACGACGGAAGATTCCGGTACACCCGAAGCCCCCATTACCTATCGCAGCGAACAAGAAGGCCAAGCGCTTTTGAGTGGAGGGATCGCCGTCACCGGCTGGAAGAAACACAAAAACGGCATTTGGGTGACCACTCTCCCGCTAGTGAAAGAGGGGAAATGGTGGTTCCGTCAACTGTATGTGAACGGACAATGGCGCGGCCGGGCCCGGACCCCGAATCAGGGTGTACTGGAAGTCAAGGCCACGACCGACACCACCACCAGCCTGCGCAGTTATCAGGTTCCCAGCGATTCCTTCATTTTCGCCCCCGGCGACATCGACCCGACGTGGGAACATCCTGAAAACGGAGAGGCAATCATCTACCACTATTGGACCGACACTCACCTGCCGATCCGGGATATCGATGCCTCCCAGAACCGTATTTCTTTCGGATATCCGTCGGGGAAAGTCTTTCGGGACGGTTTCGAAGGCGATTTGGCCCGTTATGTCATCGAGAACGTCTATGAAACCCTCGACCAACCGGGCGAGTGGGTCCTCGAACGCGCCACCGGCCGGCTGTTCTATATGCCCATGCCGGGTGAAGACATGAACCGGATCGAAGTAATCGCCCCGGCCACCCAAACCCTGATCTCGATCGAAGGCGATCCGCTCGAAGGGGAATGGGTCGAAAATCTCGCTTTCGAAGGTCTGCAATTCGCATACTCCAATTTCGAGCTTCCCTGGGGCGACTGCAACAACGACCAGGGTAGTGCCAGCGTCGCCGCCTGCATCGACCTGCGAGGGGCAAGAGGGTGTTCCTTCGAAGGCTGTACCCTGCGCAATCTCGGGACTTTCGGATTCGAGTTGTTCGAAGGTTGTACCTCCAACCGCCTCTGTTACAATACGCTCGAAGAACTTGCCGCCGGAGGAATCCGCATCCGGGGCGCTGTGGCCGGAGGGAATCCGGCCCTACGTACCGGCGACAATACGATCAGCGACAACACGATCGCCCACTACGGTCTGACCTACCCGTCAGGAGTCGGGATTCTGGTCATGCACAGCGACCGCAATACGATAACCCACAATCTGATCCACCATGGCGACTATACCGGCATCTCGGTCGGATGGTCGTGGGGCTACCTGCGCAGCGCCGCACGGGGCAACCTGATCGAAAAAAACCATATCCATGATATCGGTTACAACAACCTGCTCTCGGATATGGGCGGCATCTACACCCTGGGGCTCTCACCCGGAACCACCGTAAGGGGCAATCTGGTCCATGACGTCAATGCGAACCGATACGGCGGATGGGGTATCTATGCCGACGAAGGTTCGACCTCGATTCTGGTGGAGAACAACATCGTCTACCACACCAAATTCGGAACGTTCAACATCCATTATGCCAAAGACCTCGTCGTTCGCAACAACATCTTTGCCTTGGGACGGCTTCAGCAATACTCGCGTTCGAAACGCGAACCCCATACGACCGTCTATTTCGAAGGCAATATCCTCTACTGGACGCAGGGACGGCTGTTGGTCGACGAATACGAATGGAAAGACGAACCCTATTCACTCCACGTCAACCCTTATCTGCCTCCTCGGGATACGACCGTCACCTATGTCAGCGACTGGAACCTGTTTTACAATCCGAACCAGCCGAAATCGGAGGCCGATTTCAGTGGCCGCAGTTGGGAGGAATGGCTCGCCGAAGGCAAAGACCGTCACTCGATCTATGCAGACCCGATGTTCGTCGATCCGGAACATTTCGATTTCCGCCTGCAGCCCGACTCGCCGGCTTTCAAACTCGGTTTCCAACCCATTGACACCCGGGACGTAGGACCTCGTCCCCGAAACAATACTCCTGCACGATGAACGTCTGGAAACAAAGTTTTTGGATCGGCGTCCTGCTGCTGGTAGGCCTCGATGGAGAGGTTCGTGGTGAATCGGCCGGAACGGATTTTTTATCGGCCGACACCGCTGCCGGAAGTTCCGAAAAAATCCGGCAACCCGACGCCATGGATTTCCGGAATCCGTCCCTACCCACGGAACTGCGGGTTACGGACCTGATGAATCGACTGACTCAAGAGGAGAAAATCGGTCTGCTATGCGCTAAACAACCGGGCATCGAACGTCTGGGGATTCCGTTTTACGACTGGTGGAGCGAATGTCTGCATGGCGTCGCCCGGGCGGGACAGGCCACCGTATTTCCAAAACCGATCGCTACGGGCAGCAGTTGGGACCCCGACCTGGCCAAACGCATCGCCACCGCCATCTCCGACGAAGCCCGGGCCAAATACAACATGGCCCTCCGCACTAAAGGATATACCGCCCGTTACGAGGGACTGACCTTCTTTTCGCCCACGCTGAATCTGGCCCGAGATCCCCGTTGGGGACGGACCGACGAATGTTACAGCGAAGACCCGTTGTTGACCGGCTCGATGGGAAGTGCTTTCATCGCCGGATTGCAGGGCGACGACCCTCGTTACCTGAAACTGGTGGCCACCTCCAAACACTTCGTGGCCAATAACGAAGAGAACCGACGTCTGGACGGTTCAGCCGAAGTAGACATGCGCTCGTTGCGCGAATATTACTTCCCGGCCTTCCGCCAGAGCATCGAACAGGGACGGGTCACCTCGGTCATGGGTGCCTATAACGCTCTCAACGGGGTTCCCTGTTGCGCCAATGAGTTTCTGCTTACACAGGTATTGCGCCAGGAGTGGGGTTTCCGGGGTGTGGTGATCTCCGACGGTTCGGCCATGGCCAAACTCTATACCCATCACCATTACGCTCCCTCGCCGGAAGAGGCCGCCGCCCTGGCTCTGAAGGCCGGATGCGACATGTCATTGCGGGACGAATACGGATCGACCCTGCCTCAGGCGCTGAAACGAGGGCTGATCTCTGAAGCCGACATCGACACGGCCCTGAGACGGGTACTGACCCTGCGCATGCGGTTGGGCATGTTCGATCCTCCGGAACAGGTCCCCTTCAATGCCATTCCCGACAGCGTGGTCGAATGCCGGGCTCATCGAGATCTGGCCCTGGAAGCAGCCCGCAAATCGATCATCCTGCTCGAAAATCAAGGTATCCTCCCATTGAAGCCCGAACGGATGCAGAAAATCGCGCTGATCGGTGAAGCCTTCCGCAAGGTTCATTACGGCGATTACAGCGCCGAACCGCAACATAACCTCACCCTGCTGGAAGCCATCCAGCGCCAACTGGCCGGACAGGTCGACGTGCAATGGACCACCGATGCCACCCAACCCGAAACGATTGCCCCAGAGTGCTTCATGCGCCCGCAGGAATACGCTTACGACGGATTGGTCGGGCTGACCGGCGAATATTTCGACAACGACTCCCTGCAGGGCCAACCTTTCACCCTCCGACACGACCACCAGATCGACTTCACGCTGAGCGACCGCAACAACCGTGACCTGCAACAACCCGAAAAACTGTCGATCCGCTGGCGCAGCCGACTGGTGGCTCCAGCCACGGGCGACTACCTGATTCTGCTGCAACAACAGGAGGCCGAATCGCGTATGTGGATCGGCGATCAAGAGGCCTCCCTCGAATCAACCCCCGAAGGAGGAATGCTCCGTTGTAAAATCCGTCTCGAACAGGGTCAACCCTATGATCTGCGGGTCGAAAGCCGTCGGGTCGGACGAAATGCCCGCATCCGCCTGCTTTGGCAACAGACGCTGCCCAAAGGAACTCCCGATGCCCGTCAACTGGCCGCCGAGGCCGACGCCGCCGTGGTATTCGTACGGGATGCCGGAGGCGCCGAAGGGAAAGACCGGTCGAGTTTGCAACTCGATCCCCGTCAGGTGGACCTGATCCGGCAGGTGGTTCAGGCCAATCCCCGCACCGTCGTTATTCTGGGATGCAGCGCTCCGCTGATTCTCACCCCCTTGAAAGATCTATGTCCTGCCTTGCTGTGCAGTTGGATCGCCGGGCAGGGAGAATCCCAGGCCTTGTGCGACATTCTCTTCGGAGCGGTCAATCCTTCGGGCAAGGCTCCGGTCACCTTCTTCGCCGACGAGGCCCAACTCCCTCCACTAGACGATTACGACGTCACCCATGGACGCACTTATCAATATTTCTCCGGCACGGTTTGTTATCCGTTCGGTTACGGACTCAGCTATACAAGCTATCGGTACGGCCGTCCGACGGTGTCCGAAACCCGCCTCTCCTCTCACGATACGCTCCACGTAAACCTCGAAATCGCCAATACCGGCACCCGGGACGGCGAAGAGATCGTACAATGTTATGCCTCGCGGGCCGACTGGCAACAGAAAGGATTGCGCCAAAAGCTGGTCGCCTTCCGGCGCATCGCGCTCCGGGCCGGAGAGAATCGCCGAATCTCATTCGACATCCCGGCCTCGGAACTGGCCCGTTGGGATACGGACTCCGAAACATGGCGCGTCGAACCCGGAAAGTATGAATTACGGGTAGGACCTCACTCCGCCCAAGGACAAAGCGTCTCATTCGAAATTCGTTAACCTTCATCGATCCGATCATTCATCCAATCATTCACCCGCAATCCCTATCGACCATGCATTATTCCCGTTTGTTTCCCCTGTTCGGACTCAGCATCCTGGCCCTGTGCGGAACATTCCGCACCATGGCCCAAATCGAGAGAGTCGATCCCACCGCCGAATTGCGACGCGAAGGGACGTTCGTAGACGCCTCCCGGGTAGAACTGGCCACCGCCGACCAACAACAACAATGGCTGGCGAAACAAACTTCTGCCGAATATTTCGTGTTCACCGAAGGTCGTGAACACGAAATCCGGTTCGACGACCGTCTGCCGCTGGCGTGGCTCTCCCGCAACGCCGATGAACGCGTCCGTTTTCAGGGAACACCCCAACCGGGCGAAACATACCTGTGGCAAATCGGGGTCTATGCTCCCCAACAAGCCCTGCGAAACGTCACCCTGCAGTTCGACGCGCTGATCGGACCTTCGGGCGATACGATTCCGGCTTCGGCGTTCGAATGCTACAACCTGGGAGGCGTCGACAAAGACGGGAAACGTTTCGTCAAACAGGTAAATGTTCCCGAGGGCAAACTGCAAGCGCTGTGGATCGGTGTCAACGTACCGCTGAAGGCCTACGGACTCTATCGGGGGAATATGACGGTGCGGGCTGAAGGAGCGAGTGAAACCCGTCTCGAAATCGCACTCGACGTACAGGGCGATCCCCTGCCCGACGGCGGCATCCACGATGCCTGGCGCAAAAGCCGTATTCGCTGGATCAACTCCACCCTCGGACGATCCGAAGAGCCTACAGCCCCTTATACGCCGCTGAAACGTTCCGAAAATCGGATCAGCTACCTGGGCGGTGAAGTCACCCTGACGTCGGAAGGTCTTCCGGCTGCGATCGTCACCCATTACGACCGTTCGAACCAATTGGACGTTTCGGTCGAAAACAACATTCTGGCCGCCCCGGTACGTTTCGAAGTGGAGACAGAAAAAGGGGTACAGACGTTCCGGGCCTCGAAACTACGTTTCACCGAAGAGACCCCAGCGACCCTGTGCTGGCAAACGACCCTAACCAACCGCGATCTGGAACTCGACTGCCGGGGGGTAATGCATTTCGACGGATCGATCAACTACCGTCTGGCACTCAAGGCCCGGCGGGAGATTCAGGTAAAAGATATCCGGGCCCGATTCGACCTGACCCGCTATGCGTCGAAGTACATCATGGGGCTGGGCCATAAAGGAGGGCAACGTCCCGAAGAGACCCTCCGTTGGAGCTGGGATACCACCCGCCAACAAGACCAGTTGTGGCTGGGCAACATCAACGCCGGATTGAACATTCATCTCAAAGACAGCAACTACCGGCGTCCGCTGGTGAACATCTACTACCATTTCGGCCGGTTGCAGTACCCCCACTCCTGGGGCAACGACCACCGGGGCGGCATCGAAATCACCCCCTCCGAAACGGCCACTTCGGTAAAGGCCTACAGCGGCGAACGTACCTTGCGGGCCGGCGAAACCCAACGATACGATTTCGAACTGATGATCACGCCGGTCAAACCCATCGACTTCGCCCACCATTTCACCGAACGGTTCTACCACCTGAATGCCGACACCTCCGGGGGATTCATCCCTACGGCCCTCGCCTACGGAGCCAACCTGATCAACGTCCACCACAAGGCCGACATCTATCCTTTCCTGAACTATCCGATGGAAGATCAGGCCGTTGGCGGGCTCAAAGCCTTCATCGAACGGGCTCATGCCGCGGGTTTGGGCGTACGTACCTACTACACCTGTCGCGAGCTGACCGTCAAAACCCCTGAATTCTGGATTTTGCGCAGCCTGGGCGGTGAAATTTTGTTTGACGGGCCGGGTAACGAAGCCCGTACGCTGATCCACCCCGACGGACCCAAACCCTGGTTGCGGGAAAACCTCCGGGCCCACTACCTGCCGGCCTGGTATGCCGCCTTCAACGAAGGACGGTTCAAGGGGGAACTGGATATCGCCGTAATCGCCACCCCCGAATCGCGCTGGAGCAACTATTTCCTCGAAGGGCTCAACTGGATGGTTCGCGAACTGGCCATCGACGGCATCTATGTCGACGACAGTTCGCTCGATCCCGAAAGCATGCGTCGGGCACGCCGGATTCTGGATGCCGACGGCCGACGACGCCTGGTGGATATGCACACCTGGAATCACATGAACGAACACGCCGGCTATGCCAACTCCCTGCAACTTTATTTCGGGCTGCTGCCCTATGTCAACCGCCTGTGGATCGGGGAGTTGTTCCGAGCCGACAATCCGCGCGACTTCTGGCTGGTGGAAATGTCGGGCATCCCGTTCGGGCTGATGAGCGAAACGCTCGATGCCCACAATCTCTTTCGGGGGATGATTTTCGGCATGCTGCCGCGCCTGCCCTGGAGCGGCAATCCGGCCCCGATGTGGAAACTGTTGGATCGGTTCGAGATCAGCCAGGCCCGCATGTACGGCTATTGGGACGAACGCAATCCGGTCACCGACAGCGACAACGAACAATTGCCCGTTACTGTCTACCTGAACGAAGGGAAAGCGCTGGTAGTCGTTGCCAACTGGAGCGATACCGCCGCCGCATCGCGTTTCCTCCAACTCGATCCCGCCAAATTGGGATTCACGCCCCGCCGTGCCTATCTGCCCGAAATCGAAGAACTGCAAACCGCCTCGGAAATCGATCTCGATACCCCGGTGGAAATCCCGGCCGCTTCCGGAAAGATTATTTTATTGGAATAGTGGTTCCTATCTACAAAACTTGATCCTTCAAACTGATAACTCATGAAAAACCGCTCCCGATATCTTTTCGGCCTGGCTGCCTGGTGCAGCCTACTGCTCCCAAGCGCTGCCAGCAGCACCCCCGGGAAAGCCACCGTCCGAGTGGTCGAAAAACAATTGATCACCTATCCCTATACCGCTCCCCGCGAAGTCGTCGATTTTGGACGGTTCTATCCCTACCATCGTTTTGACGGCTTCTCGGCCGAGGGTCGCCCCGAAACCTGGCAGATGGTCGAAATGGAAAACGACTACATCAAACTGTGGGTCATGCCGGCCGTAGGCGGCAAGGTATGGGGCGCTGTCGACAAAACCACCGGACGCGAATTTATCTATTTCAACCACGTCGTCAAATTCCGCGACGTCGCCATGCGGGGGCCCTGGACTTCGGGCGGCATCGAGATGAATTTCGGCGTCATCGGGCACTCCCCCTGGTGTTCGGATCAGGTGGATTTCGCCCTTCAGGAGTATCCGGACGGCAGCGTAAGCTGTACGGTAGGTTCCCACGACCTGGCTTTGGAAACCGATTGGCGCGTAGAAGTGCTCCTGCCCCCCGACAAGGCCCTGTTCGAGACCCGCGTACTGTGGTTCAACGCCTCGGGCCGCGACCGTCCAGCCTATCAGTGGATGAATGCCGGCATCAAAACGGCCGGAGATCTCGAATATTTCTTCCCGGGCGACCGCTACCTCGAACACGACGGCAGTGTCTACCCCTGGCCTACCGATTCTGCAGGACATCACCTCAACCGATACGAAGAGAACAACCACGGACACTACAAATCCTACCACGTCACCGGACAATACTCCGATTTCTGGGGCGCCTACTGGCATCAGGACGACTTCGGCATGGGCCATACGGCCTCCTACGCCGACAAACCGGGTAAAAAGATCTGGATTTGGGGCTTGTCGGACTACGGCATGCTGTGGGAGGAACTGCTCACCGACCAGGACGGCCAGTATTCCGAAGTACAGGCGGGACGCCTGATGAACCAGAGCAATGCAGCCAGTTTCCGCACTCCTTTCAAACACGCCAAGCTATCCCCCTACACCACCCAAAGCTGGACAGAGTACTGGTATCCGGTGCGCGGGATCGAAGGAATGCTGTACGCATCGTCCGAGATGGCGTTCAACCTCGTCGAACGGGACGGGACCCGGTGGCTGAAGTTGTATGCCGTATCGCCGCTGCACGATACGCTGAACCTCTACGACAACAACGAACCGATCCTTTCCCTCCCGCTGAATTTACAACCCACCCAACTCGATTCGGTCCTCCTGCCGAACTGCGACCCGAAACGACTGAGCCTCCGACTCAACGGCCGGACCCTCTACGACGCCTCCTCGCCCACCTCGGAACGTCCCTCCCGGCTACCCGCCGATTTCGACCAACAATCGCTGTACGGGCTCTACCTGCAAGGTCGCGAATTCGAGCGACAATTTCTGTTAGACCTGGCCCGGGAAAAATACCGGCAAGTTCTGACAATCGACCCTCACTATCAACCGGCTTTGGTCGCCTCGGCCGGCATTGCCTACGAGCAGGACGAATGGCTCCGGGCCGATTCCCTGCTGCGTATCGCCCTGGCCATCGACACCTATGACGGCCGGGCCAACTACCTGTGGGGCGTGGTACAGGCTCGACTCGGTCACCGTCAGGCTGCTCAGGAAGCCCTGTCGATCGCTTCTCAATCGACCGAATACGCCGCGGCGGCCTGGACACTCCTAGGACGCCTGGCTTGCCAGGAGGGGGATTACAGCCAGGCCATGAAGTGGCTCGATCGAGCCCTGAAAACCAATCCGGACAACCTGACCGCCTGGTGGATGAAAGCCGTTGTCGCCCGTCTGGCCGGCCAGCATGAAACGGCAGAGACAACCCTCGCCCATTTACAAAAGCTCGATCCGCTGTCGCATGCCGCCGCAGCCGAAAAATGGATCTGCAGTGCGCAGGAAGCCGATCTGCATGCTTTTCAACAAGGCATTCAAAGCAGCTACGACTTCGAGAGCTATCTGGAAGTCGCCGATCAGTATACCGACCTGGGACTCTACACCGATGCATTACGCATACTGGAACAGGCTCCTCAACACCCCAAAATCGTCTATTGGCAGGCTTGGCTGCACCATCTCTGCGGAGCGGACGAAACGGCCCGGGAGAAAGCCCTGGAGGCTTATGGTCTGGATCAATCTTTTGTATTTCCCTGGCGCAAGAACGAACGGCATCTGTTCGAATGGCTATGGAAGACCCATCCGAGCTGGCAGAGCGCCTACCAACTGGCCCTGCTGGAAGGACGTACGAATCACCCTGCTCAGGGCGTGCAGCTGTTGAACCTCTATTCTCAAGAAGCTGATTTCTTTCCCTATTATGCCTTGCGGGCCCTGTGGCAAACCGACCCCGAACGACAGGAAGCCGACCTGCTCACCGCCCGCAAACTGGCCCCTCAACATCCCTATACCGCCCTGCTGTTGGCTCGCCATTACCAGACTCACCAACAACTGCCGGCTGCCATTGCGCTGCTGAAAGAACAATATACCCTGAACCGGGCGGATTACACCATCGGCATGGAACTGGCCCAGAGCCTGGCCCGGGCGAAAGAATACGCCGCCGCCATCACCTTGATGGAAAACCTCGAAGTATTACCTTATGAGGGAGCGCAGGAAGGTCGCAATCTCTGGCGGGAAAGTCATCTCCGCCATGCATCCCAACAGATTGCCGCCGGTCAATTCCGACAGGCAGCCCGCTCGGTGGAACAGGCTCGCCGTTGGCCACGCAACATGGGCGTCGGCGAACCGTATGACAACCTGATCGACGAACGCGTCGAAGATTTTCTGGCCCTGTACATCGAACGGCACGATTCGAAAAACGCCGGCTCTACCTCAAAACCGACACCCTTCGAAACCCAATTAACCGCCTATGCCGATCGTACTCCCTGGGGTCCGTTCCGGTCGGCCGACCTGCTCACCGCCCTGGCCTTGCGGCAAAGGGGGAACGAACTGTGGGGCGAACAGCGACTCGCCGCCTGGTTGCAAGCCGAACCCGAAAGCCAGAGTGCCCGCTGGTGCCAGGCAGTGTGGCGAGAGGAATGGGAAAACGCAGCCCATATTGCCGCCGAAACCCCACCCCCGGCCGAAAGACTGCCCTACGTCTCCTACTTCGAAGACCGGGATTTTGCCCTGCTTCAGGAAAATGTCACTTTGTTGAAAAGCTGTTTCGGGAAATAGCATCCTCTTGTACGGAAACAGAGAACGCCGGAAAAGACTCGCCTCATTCGTCTTTTCCGGCGTTTTCGGATTCAATTTCCCGGCAAGATTCACCGACTCGGACCCCATCCGAAAATCGGCGGAGAATTTTCCCTCGGCTACTCCAGCGTAATGGGAATACCCCGATAGAAATCAAGGATCTTGGTGCGGAACAGGTATTCGTACTCGGCCTGCAACTGCTCGGAGCGGCTGGTCACCAGTTTGGTCTGGGCCTCGCTGTACTCATAAACAGCCAACTTACCAACATCATAACGTTCTTGTGCATAAACGCACGCTTCCCGAGCCGCTTCGTAAGCCGCCCGGGTGGAACGATATTTCGCCACGGCAGCCACCGCACTCTGATAGGCCTGCTGAATTTCCTTATACAACGACAGTTTGACATTGTCCAGTTCCAGGTTCCGGGTCTGAATCTCCAACCGCGCCTGCCGAACCTGATTACGGGTCTGAAGGCGATTGAAAATCGGAACGCTCAGGTTGAACCCGATCGCTTCACGCTGGTTATCCCTCCATTGAGAAACCACGCTCGGATTGGCAAATCCCGAAACCAACAACTGATTGAAACCGCTGGTATAGGAAAGGCCCAGATTCAACGTGGGCCAAAAAGCCGACTGGGCCACCTTCAGACTCCGACGGCTGCTCTCGAGCCGGTATTGAGCCTCCTTGACATGGGGTTTGATGGCCAGCGCCTCTTCATAAATCTGTTCCGGATCCGGAATCACCCCCTCTCCGAGAATACCTCCCCCTTCGAGCTCGGGTTCCATGATATCAAATCCGGTACGTCCCGGCAAATTCAGACTCTGCGCCAAATTCAACAACGCCAGATCCCGATCATTGCAGGCATTGGTCAGATTCAACTGATCCTTAGCCAACTGAGCCTTGATATCGAACAACTGCGATTCGGGAACCTTCCCCGCTTCCAGCAACACCTCGGTACGGGTTACCTGTCGGGCCGTCAGATCGACCTGTTCCTGATAGACTTTGACGATCTCCTTTTTGAACAAGGCCTCCAGATAGAACGAGGCTACCTGCAACTCCAGATTTTCCTTGGCCTTATTCAGATTTTCGGTGGCAGCCTTCAAATTCAGTTCGTCGGTCTCGATCTGACGACTGATGCGCATCCCGGAAAAAACCGGCACCGATGAACTCAAGGCAAACTGGGTCGAACTGGCCGCCTTGGCCTCTTCATAAATCCCTGTGCCCTGAGACATGGAACGCCCGAAGTTGAAACTCTGATTGGCCATCCCGTCCAAACTCGGCAAGCGGCTGCTTTTGGTGGTATTGAGCTCAATCTCGGCATTGTCCACCCCAATGGCCTGTTGTCGGATTTCGAGATTGTGTTCCACGGCATAATCGATACAACCCCGCAGGGTCCAGGGCGACTGTGCCGCACAAACACCCCACAGCCCCCCAAAGGCCAAACTCATAAACCCTATACTGAATGTTCGTCTCATGGCTTTGCTGTTTTCTGGTCGGTCATCGCGTTCCCGCGCACTTGTTCTCCCTGGGTCAGCCCCGATTTCACTTCAACCTGTATTCCGTTGGAAAGTCCGATTTCCACCGGACGTTTTTCAAAATTCTGGTTACCCTCGAGCGAGTCCCGCAACACATACACGAAGGTCGAATCGCCGCTGAACTGCACGGCACTCTCCGGAATGCCCAACACTCCTTCAGCCCGGTCCAACACGATCTGCGCATTGGCACTGTAACCGGCTCTCACCTCCACCGAATCGGGCAGGTTGGCCGCCGCCTTGATTTCAAAGAGAATAGCCCCGTTTTCCTCCACGCCCTGCGGCGAGATATATTCCAACACGGCATCGAACGTCCGGTTCTGGATCGCCCCGATGGTCAGCTTGATCGGCATCCCGACATGAATGCGTCCCACCTCGGTTTCATCGATCTTACCGATGAAGATCAGATCGTTCATATCGGCCACCGTCGCGATGGTGGTTCCATCGTTAAATGTATTGGCCTGAATGACCGAGTTGCCCACCTTGACCGGTACGTCCAACACCATTCCGTCGATCGTCGAACGGATCTGGGTATTGCTCAGTTGCGCCATTTTTTTCGAAATTCCCTCCTTGACGATATCCAGATTATCCCGTGCATTATCCAACTCCTCGCGCGCCTTGTCGTAATCGGCTTCCGACTGGTCCATCTCTTCCCGGGAAATCACTCCCTTTTCATAGAGCTGTTTCTGACGACCGTACTCGGATTCGACCTGACGCAGATCGATCTCGGCGACACGAACCCTCGACTCGGCCGCATTCAACGAACTCATTTCGGGAATCACTTTGACCGTGGCAATCACATCTCCAGCCCGAACCTGATCGCCCGCCTCCTTTTTCAATTCGGAAATAATCCCCGAAATCTGGGGTTTGATCAACACTTCGTCTCGCGGAGAGACTTTACCGGTCGCCACCGAAATATTTTCGAAAGAGACGGTATCGACCTTCAAAAGCTCGTAACGGATCGGCCGGGGACGCGCTTTACACCACAACATGTAAAACGTACCCAAAACCAGCGCTCCGAAAAAGACCAGCAACACGATTTTGAAAACTTTTTTCATATTTCCTGCAGGGTTTATGGTTTCCTATTTTTATTCATCACGGATAGCATCGATCGCCTTGATTTTCAAGGCTCTGATGGTCGGCAAAATCCCGGCCGCCACCCCCGCCAGCACCAGAATGAACAGGGCCAGCAGGCTCATATTGAACGAGATGGACGGAGGGGCCAGCAACCCGGTAGAATCCGTCATGGCACGGGCCATCATCTCCAAAATAAACACGCCCAGCAAAAAGCCGAAAATACCGGATACAAAGGTCAACAGGACGCTTTCGCTCATCAACTGTTTCAGAATCGTAACGGGTTTGGCGCCCAAAGCCCGACGGACCCCGATTTCGCGCGTACGTTCACGCACCGTCACCAACATAATGTTGCTGATCCCGACCATCCCCGACATTAACGCTCCCAGACCCACAATCCAAATCAGCAGATCAACACCCAGAATCAAATTATTAAAAATCTGGAACATCTCCTGCGTGTTGTAACTGAGGATAGCCTTTTCGTCGTTCGGCGCAATATCATGCGCCTCACGCAGAATCATCTTCACCTCCTGTTCGACCAGCGAGGCATCCACCCCTTCTTGCCCGATACAAAACAGTTGATGGATTCTGTCGCCTCGAGAGAAGGTATAGCGCATGGTCGTAAAGGGAATGTAAAACGATTCGTCTTTCTGCCCGGTATTGCTGGCCACCATCCGGGAAACTCCCACCACCTGAAAATAGATCCCTTTGACACGAATATACTTTCCCAGCGGATTTTCTCCCGGGCTGAACAGCGTTTCGTACACCCCCGGGCTGATCACACACACCTTGCGACGCTGCTCCACATCCATCTCGTTGATGAGCCGTCCCTGCATCACCACCTGCGGATAAACCACAAACTGCGCCGGCAAAACCCCCATGATGTTATAGGTCCCCGACTTCATGCCGCGCACGACATTCTTGTCGGAATAAACCCCGTAAAGCACCGGAGCCACCTGTTCCACCCATCGGGCCTTGCCCCGGATCAGCTCCACGTCCCGGGCATTCATTTCCCAGGCACGCCCCTTCCGATATCCGCGATAAGGCTCGCTGGTACGATCCGTCAGGAAAACACAGGTATTGGCCGCCACCCCGTTCAAGATCCGTTGAATACCGTCCCGAAAACCGTTCCCGATTCCGAGCAGGAGCACCAACATGAAAATACCCCAAAAAATACCGAACCCCGTCAACAGACTGCGCAGTTTGTTGCGGGTAATGGTAGTCCATATTTCCTGCCAGTTATCCAGATCGAACATCTTCTTTCAGGTTTCAGGTTGCTTCCTTTCGGTGGTTTTTATCGGTTGCCAGCCCTCGGGCCGGCTCTACCCTCGATTCCGTTTTTTCTCCATTTCGGTCTTTCGTCTTTCAGTCCGCCTGTCTTTCGGTTTCGGGTTATTCGGCACGCATGGCTTCGATGGGCCGTACCCGAGCCGCCTTGAGTGCCGGCACCAACCCGGCCACGATTCCACTGACGATCAACAGAATCGTCGCGCCGACCACAATGCCCAAATCGACCGTCGGATCCTTGAAGATCGTCACCAGATTCTCGGTCGTCTGATGCGACATCCAGGCCGAAACGCCCTCGGTCAATCCCACTCCCAACACGATTCCGATATATCCGGCCGCCGTGGTAATAAGAATGGCTTCCAGAATGATCAGCAGCAAAATCGATCGGGGCGATGCGCCGATCGCCTTGCGGATACCGATCTCCCGGGTGCGTTCCTTGACCGTAATGAGCATGATATTGCCGACCCCCACAATACCGGCCATCAGCGAGGCAATTCCCACCAGAATGACGAACAGCCGAATCAGGGCAAAAATACGCTGGGCCTCAATGGAGCTTTCTGCCGTATTGTTCACCCACAGGGCCGAACGATCGTCGGGATGGAACCGATGCAACTGTCCCAGTTTGTTCCGCAGGCGTTGAATGAAGGCTCGGTTTTCCTCCAGGGTATGGATGCCCTGCAGGGTGAAATCGATGCGATCAAACCCATATCCTCCCTTATAGAGAGACTGGGCCGTAGTCCAGGGAATATAAGAGGCGGTATTCCAGAATTGATTCGTGCCATCGTATACCCCCACAACCCGATAGGCGATGTTTCCCTGCAAGACATACTTGCCCAACGGATCCTCTTCCTTGAACAAGACCCGCGCCGCCTCCGGACTCAGGACAATCACTTTTTTGCGGAGATCGACATCCAGTCGGTTCAAAAAACGGCCCTGTGCGGAAGGAATCCGGAGCTGACCGATCCGGGCATAATCGGGAGATACACCCTGCACCTGCCAGGTACCGTATTCGTCTCCGTAGGAGAGCGTAACCTCCTTGTTGATACCCACCGAGAAATATTCCACCTCGGGAAGACGGTGAGCGATCAGCTCATAATCCTGATCATCGAACCGGATACGTCGGTTCGACGACATCCCGCCATAAGGCATGGAGGTCCATCCCGGATACAACATCACGGAATTGACGGCCCGCCCCGCGAAATTGGACATGACGCCATTACGCAGGCCGTTTCCCGAAGCCAGCAAGATGATCAGCATGAAAATGCCCCATGCAACGGCAAATCCCGTCAGAAAGGTTCGCATCTTGTTTTTGCGAATCGTTCCCCATATTTCCCGGAAAGAATCGAAATCGAACATTTTACAAGGCGATCACAGGGTTAGGGTTTTGGCGATCCGTACCGATAATGCCGTCACGAATATAGATGATACGATCCGTAGCATCGGCCACGGCCTGTTCATGAGTGACAATCAACATGGTAATGCCGTCATTCCGGTTGATTTCGCGCAACAGGGCGATCACTTCGGCCGACGTACGGCTATCCAACGCACCGGTGGGCTCGTCGGCCAGGATGATCTGAGGCCGGGCAATCAGCGCCCGGGCGATCGCAACCCGCTGTTTCTGCCCGCCCGAAAGTTCGTTGGGCATATGCAGGGCGTGTTCCTTCAGGCCCATTCGGTCGAGGTATTCCATCGCCAGCATATTGCGCCGTTTGCGGCTCACGCCCTGATAATACAGGGGCAACGCCACATTTTCCAAAGCATTTTTAAAGGAAATCAAATTGAACGATTGAAAGACAAAACCGATTTTCCGATTCCGCAAGGTAGCGGCCCGGTTTTCGCTCAAATTCCGGATCAGGACGTCGTCCAGAAAATATTCACCGGAGTCATAATTGTCCAAGATGCCCAGAATGTTGAGCAGGGTGGACTTACCCGAACCCGAAGCCCCCATGATCGAGATGAATTCTCCCCGTTCCACCGTCAGATGAATGCCTTTGAGCACATGCAAGGGCGAAGCGCCGTAATAGGTTTTATTCAGATCATGAATACGGATAACGGACATGGCAACTCATCGGGTTAGTACGAAATAACGAAAATCTCCGGCTATTTTTCAATAAAAGTAGTAATTTATAAAATCCGGACAAATAGTTGACCTCTTTTAAGAGAGCACGCCCCTTTTACCAAGCGACTTACACAAATTTCTGCCCGATGCCCCCTACAACGACGACAAGCTATTCCCCCGTTTTCTCCGCTCAGGCTTAGCTGTTCCCTCATTCCCTCTTCACAATTCGGCTCTATTCCCGGTATGCCGGATCGAGATCCACTCCTCTTCATGGTTCCGTTTCCCCTTGTGCCACTATCCGTCGCAAACGAGAAACCGACCGTAACCCCGAAACGATACCGCGGCACCTCCCTGCAGAGAGGCCGACATCACCCATCCCAACCTTTGGTCTTTCCCGCTTTTTGGGTATCTTTGTCGATATGAAAAAACTCGTTATCGTCGGATGCGGAAGATTGGCCGGAATCGTGGCCGATGCCGCTATCCAGGGTCTGTTGCCCGAATATGATCTGGTGGGCGTCTATTCGCGGACGGCTGCCAAAGCCGAAACGCTGGCCGCCCGGCTGCAACAACACGGCAAACCGTGTATGGCCTGCGGATCATTGTCCGAATTGCTGGCACTCAAGCCCGACTATCTGGTCGAATCGGCCTCCCCGGCCGCCATGAAAGAACTGGCCGTTCCGGCGCTGGAAAACGGGACCTCCATCGTCACGCTCTCCATCGGAGCGTTTGCCGACACCCCGTTTTACGAACAGGTGATCGACACGGCCCGCCGATACGGAACCCGCGTTTATATCGCGTCGGGAGCCACCGGAGGCTTCGATGTGCTGCGTACCGCCACCCTCATGGGCCATGCTTCGGCCTGTTTCCTGAATAAAAAAGGAGCAAAAGCCCTCCGCAAGACCCCGCACTACGACCCGGCCATGGAAACCGAACCCCGTATTGTCTTTTCCGGAACAGCCCGGGAAGCCATTTCGGTCTTCCCTACCGGACTGAACGTCTCGGTAGCCACCTCGCTGGCCTCGGTAGGCCCCGAGAAAATGCAGGTAACCATGCAATCCATCCCCGACTACGAAGGCGATACGCAACGGGTCGAAATCAAAAACGACCAGGTACATGCCGTCATCGATGTGTACAGCGCGACTTCCGAGATCGCCGGATGGTCGGTCGTCAGCACGTTACGGAATATCGTTTCGCCGATCGTATTCTAACAGATTGGCCAACACCTTCTCGCTCAACCGATCGATCGCCTGCAGAGTCCAGCCGCTCGAACGACCGGTCATGCAACGTACGTGCGGATGGGACACCAACCGTTCGTCGCCCAACGCCCCGATCGTATCGCAAAAACAGAGATTATCCCCTTCGAGCCACTGCAAAAAAGGCTTTTCATCCCAGGCCGGAGAAAGGCCTGTGTTAAACAGGATCTTTTTAGAACCCAGGCTGGCGAACTCGGCTTCGTGTAAAAGAACCGTATTGCGATTCAGGCAACAAAAAACGACTTCACTCCCCGAGAGCAACTCCCTCAAAGGCAGGAAGCGATACCCTTTGGCTGCAGCAGCCGGTTTCTCGCTCCGGGCGAAATAGACGATCTCGGCTCCGAGAAAATGCAGGGCATCCGCAATCATGCCTCCCGAGGCTCCCAAACCGAGCATCCCGACCTTCAGCCCGGTAATTTCACGGGCAAACCCGGACCAGGGCGACTGGCCATAACCGTGCAGGCAGCGAACCAGTTCGCTGATGACATATTCCACCACCCCTTCGTCCCCATAATCGCGAATCCCGGTGACGGTAATTCCGCGTTGCTGGGCATACCGAATATCGACATTCGCACTTTCGGGGGAATAAAGCGAACAACACATCCCGATGTATTTCATATTCGGGCAGCGTTCCAGAGCTTCGCGAGTCGTCCGCGAGGTATAACTCACCAAGACTCCGTCCGCATCCCCGATACGGGACGCCACCTGATCGTCGTTCGTCGGAACGTCCGGATACAAAACGACCTCCTGGGCCAGCGAACGGAGACGTTCTTCCGCCGCTGCATTCAAATTAACCGGCTCGATAGCCACCAGTTTACGAAACATAGACAAGGTATTTTTTCGAAAGATACGGCCGAAAAGCCGAAGCGCCAAACTTTCCAGACCGCACGAGGGATATTCCCATCAGCATCCGGGCCTTTTTCAATCCAATCGGGCCGACACCCAAGCTACTTACAAGAAAAAACAGGCCCTCTCTCAAGGCTGACTCACCGAGCGACAACCCGGAACGCAGGAAGAAAAGATCAACCTCCGAGCCATGACCCGATCATACCCACTCTTTCCTCAACCGTCTTGCGGAGTGGGATTTCCTTGTCTACATCCGTTCCAAAGTCCACCTCCGAACGAATCACCGTTTTCTGGTTGCGCAACGGGAAGGCCGTTCTGATCAATTGCCCCGATAGGTAGCATAACCGAAAGGACTGAGCGTGATGGGCACATGATAATGATGCTCGTCACGGAGCTCAAAGACCACCTCGATAAAGGGATAAAAACTCTCCTGACCTTTCCGCTCAAAATAGGGTTTTGTAAAATAGGTCAGTTTGTAGATGCCCCGATCATCCTTTCCGGGTTCTTCCTTCAGAAAATCGGAGATACGTCCATTCCGATCCGTCGTCTTTTCCTCCACCATTACCCACTCCCCTTCAGCGGTCATCCGAGACAAGCGAATCTGCACATCCGAAGCCGGAGCTCCCTCGGTAATATCCAAAATATGACTGGAGAGTCGATATCTTGCCTCCTGAGCCTGCGAGATCATCCCCCAAACGAGCATCATCCCCATCAGTATAATCTTTCTCATCTTTTAAAAAGTTAAGGTCATGGTTTCTGTTTTCTATAACAATAACTGTTTGATCCTTCGATTTATTGCCCTCATGACTGTCATATCGAAACGAAAACGGATGGCGGTATGTCCCCCTTCCCGCAAACACGAAAGAGATTGCGCCGAAAAACCTGGGCATAACCAATGCCAAGGTCCATACTCCCCCAACAACTGTTAAAATACCTTGAACGAATCGAGCTTCATCAAGCGGCTGAGATAACGATTCTATTCCTTCCATTTTTTTAGGCCTGTTTCACCGGTTCCCTATATGATTTTTTATGAATTAGGCTCCTTCTGCTTTTCAGGGTCCCCTCCCATTTCGGAAGATTTTTAAAGTATAAATGCCGTTAACTAAACCCGTATCAGAATGATATAAACTCTATGCCCTGCATGTACTAAAGAGTTCTGCTGTTTTAACTTAAAAATATTTATACTATTTAATTTGTAGAGATTGTATGAGAAGTAAAGTTATTACTGGGATTCGCGGTATTTTATCAGATACCTTTTCGTCGGTTTGTATTCCCATAAAACACCGATGAATGATTTATTGCTCGTATTTATCGATGCGATGAACAATGGACTCAACGAAGTTCCCCTGAAAGCCATCGCAGAAGAAAAGAAGGTCGAACCCGTACGGACGCCTTATCCTTGCACGGCAGCATTCCGACTTCAGTACATTGTTCCGGTAGATCGTTTTAGGGGCTTTGGGCGAAGAACGTTTCGGCGTACTCGATTCGGCAAACCGAATCGTAGAGTGCCCCTTTAACTACCCCCTTTACCACGACACCTGTCGAAGGGATTTCCCGAGGTAACGTCTTTCAGTCTAAAATCGAGCAGAACGAAAAATCGGATCGATTTGTCATCATGCGCCTTACGTCCGGTATATTCGAAATCTATAAAGTCGCGCAAGACGAGGTAAAAAAGGTATACCTGCATCCCTCCTCCCCAATAACGCAACTGACCGAAAAGCCGAAGTCGGGTAACCGTTATACGATTGATTACAAACAGAGTGCGGCGGGATTTATGGAAATGGCGGGTTCGGCCGAACTGATCTGTTTTACGCACTCTTCACGACCATATTCCGTTGAGGCCAAGGAAGGAAAATACGCTAACGAGATCCTCGGCTTCGACTGGGATGGAAACCGGGTTGTAAAATACGTTCTGCCTTTCGCCATTAACCATTTCTGTATCGACAGCCCCTCCATTTACGGCACGGCCCGACGCGATGACCACATAGTGCTTTATCGTTTCCCGATAAGAGCCTGAGTCCTTTTCCCAAACCGTTTGCGCGTGGCTTCCCGAGCATGACACCAACAACCTTTTGAGGCCAGAAAATCGATCCGGCAGCAAACGGCGAACGGGGCATTCCCTACCAAAACGCTACCTTTACAATCGTCTGTATACCATCGGGTCGCAAAGCAGGAGCTCCATACATTCGATCGGCCACCCTGACCGGTTAAGTTTTTCTGTTTCTTTCCCGAAAAAAAACAAAAACAAGATCTAAAAAGAAAAATATCCGTATCTTTAATCTACCCAAACGTGCATCGTTCGGCAGGACGGCCCCCTTTAAAGAGTATCCGTTCGTAGGTCATGAGGATCATATTGAGAGGAGCTCTCCCTCCATTCCCGGTGAGGCTTTTGCCCTGAATAGCATTCATTCCGGCACAACCGATCCCCTTCGGTTGTGCCTCAAAATATCCGCAATATAAAAAAGTTCCTTTATGGTTTTCTGGCTCTGATGTTAGGACAGAATCTGCCAGCCCAAAACCTGCAAGTGCAGGTTCGAGACACCCAGGGCGAACTGCCTTACGCCGTGGTTTCGATCAATCACCGCCAACACTACCTGTGTGATTCGTTGGGAGTAGCCCTGCTGCCTCTGGATAAGCTGAAAGCCGGTGACACCATCTCGTCTTCCTATATAGGAAAACTGCCGGCATTTACCTTATATGGCCCGCAAACGGGACAAACATGTACCCTGACACACGAAGCGAATGAAGTCTATGAACTCGAAAGCGTGGTCGTGAATGCCAAACAACAGTCCGGATGGAAGGCTTTTCGGAAATATGTCAAACCCGATCCTTTTGTATTCATCAGTTGCCGACTGGACGGGAAATTTCAGGCCGAGATCACGTTACCCGGCCATCAACCGAAACAAACGACAGGAACGTTCAGTATCGAGAATCACATTACCAAAGGCATGAATCAACAACCCGGGGCTTTTATGCGGAACTTCTTTAAAGCGCCTCCCTCCATTCAAACGGCGGACGACACTACCGGTATCCATTCCGAACTTCTTCTCGGCATCAGCAGTACCCTCAGTCTCAGCAATCAGGCCATCGGTCGCATTTTTGGAGAGTCGATCCGTCGGAGTGCCAATTCGAATATGCATTACCTCGGCACCAAAGATAACCAACACGTTTTCCGGTTTGTGTATGCGGATAAAAAGACCAGTTTCCAGATTCTTTTCCGGGCAAATATCCAAACCAAACAGATCGAAAGTTGGACTTATAACCGAATCTATGTAGCGGACGAGCAGTTCAATCAATGGGATATGTCGTTTACCTCTATGCCCTGCAAAAGCGAAGAACGGAAACTTAAACTTTATCCCACGATGTCCGTCACCCAGGAAGTTCACTCCTTACAACGCAGCAAAAACGGGTTGATCCGGGAACTGACCCTCTCCGAGATCCAATGCGAACTGCGCCGGAATGAATAATTAAGTACGTAGACGGTTCTCTAGAACCCCTATCCCATGATCTTCCTTTGAGGGTCTTCAGACACGAGATTCTGAACCGCACCTCTTTCCCTCAAACATAAAACCCTGTAAGCATAAAACTTACAGGGTTTCTTACCATTTTTCAACAGTACTTTGGCGGAGAGAGAGGGTTATGAACCCAGTTCTCTCAGTTTCCTTAAGTTCAAAAACTTATATTTCAAAATTTGTCTACTGTACCTTGATAGGATATGATTTGGAGCGCTTCACCGGGTTGACATTGGCTTCATGCGCTCTGCGTTCGTCTTGTATATAACATTTGATATAAATATAGCTAATCTTTTGATCCTCTGCAATGATTTTTTCGGGAAGATCAAGTGCAGCAAATAGTAAGCACGAGGAATAACAAAAAGCTACGACAGTTTAAACTGTCGTAGCTAAATTTAGAAATAAATATTTTTCAATCTTCATTTTAGAATATCTAATCTGATGTGGGCGTGGGTAAATACAAAGAAGGCATCCGATAATTCGGGTGCCTTCTGTAAACATAGTCCAATTAATTCCTTTTTGTTAGATTGATTCCCTCATACTCACTAGGTAGCAGCATGCTTTGCAATTTTCCCATGGAAACGATTGCGTGAAATGGGTAACTCAAAGCTGCATCTATCAGGGTAAGCACGTACCCTTGCTGTGTCCATTTACCCTCTGAAATAGTTTGATTCATAATATCCCAGCGATAGGTGTGATCTTCGGTTAGTATCAAACGATATTCTTGTGAGGTATAGATCCCTGATTGAATATTTGGATATCCAATTGATTTACAAAGAATTTGACCTAGTTTATTTATGGTAATTATATGATTATTGACAGGATTTTTACCATACAAAGGTTCATTAATATCAGTATAGTCATACGTTTTTTTAATAGTTCGGTTTAATAAACTTTGAAATCCAAAAACGAATTGAAGGCCAGTTTTCTGTACCACTGCTTTCAGTGAATAATTCAAAATAGCATTATGCATAATGATCGTATCGTTTTGGATGATATAATCGCCGCATGATACTAGTGCTCCTTGTAAAAGATCATCCGTAAGATACTCCGTTAAATCTATTTGATATTTCCCTGATTTACTGAATTGTATCTCACAATACAGATTACTCTCCAGCGGCTTATCAAAAGTAAAACCATATGTACCTACGATCTTTCTCTCGCTTCGGATTTGGGAAGATCCTTCCGTTTGCATAGTAAGCAACAATAAGGATAACATCAAAAATTGCTTCATATCTGTGACCTTTAAAATGGTGAAGGGTATCCATACCAGAAACCATTATATAAAGCTATTTTTTGAAAATGTAGCGTTTCATTGTAATAGCGAGGTCCTCCCTGCATGTAGGTGTTAACCCTTCGGTAAGAGTGCTTACCACCAAGCCTTTACCTGCTCTGATGATAAATCCTCCGGCGAACCCTCATCCTCTTCGGAGTGAGTGCATACGCAACTGCTGGTTGTCGTTACCGTAGATTATCAAGGAGCGGTAATAGGAAAAAGCCCCGTTTGCATTCTCCTTAACAGCCTAGCTTCTTATCAAACACCTATTGAACCACGAAGTATCCATAAACTCATAAACACTTGATTTTAAAGCGTTTCAAAGTACAACTATAAACTTTGCTGTTCTATAAAACTAAAATTCAATTTTTAGTGTATTTCGTGGCATGATATCACCATCATACATTTTGTAGCCCATGATGTTTGTATCTAAAAAGGGTCCATAAAATATAATACTATCGATCTTAATGGTATCTTTTGAAAAGAATTGAGATAGTTGATTCTGATCATATTTTATTTCATAATGACGATTTTTTCCCTTTTTACGATGAATAGGTGCGTTAATTCTTTCATGGATCACAATCGTATCATGTGCCTTTATGGGTAAACCTCCATATTTTAAGGGAATGATTAGGTCAAATAAGAATTTGGCCTGATTCCATTGCTCAGGATTTTGGATGGAGTCAAGCGAATTCAGCTTGCGCACGATCTTCCATTCTACTTCTGCTATCTGGTTTTGATAATTCAGTTGTTCTTCATAAATCCAATTCTGCGGTCCTACAGAATCTCTGAAATGAATAAAACCTCCGCATGTATCTTTAAATTGATCTGTCCAATAGTTTTCTGTTATATCTTTTCCTTTTTCATAAATGGAGATGGACGGAGAAAGTCTGACAACGAATAAATCGTATTCCGTATGATTGATTGCTTTGATTGAGATAAAAGCTTCACTTTCATGGATAGAATCTAAAGAAAGATCTACCGTAATAGTATTCTTGGGCTGACAGCCCAAGAATACTATACAAATTAAAAAACATAAGATCCTCATAGAGATTTCACTTTAATATTGACATTGGAACAGAAGCAGGTAATTCCCATCCATTATTAATATATGATGGCACAGCCCGAATATGCCTGCTGACTATTCTCCCTAAAGTATTCACATAACGACTTGCCTGTTGGTACTGGGACGTATGCATAAGATTGGGAGTGAGCACTCTTTTTTGCCATGAATAAGCTCCGTATTCATAAAACGCTCCATTTAACGGGGCTCCTATTGCTAATTGCGGAACGTGAACATACTCATGTCCCATCGTAATAAATAATTCTAATTTACTCCTAAATGCCGAAGTCGCAAAACGAACCGTATATTTATTGTCGACAAGGTTTTGATCTGTATGGGCAAGTGCAGTCCTGACCGAAGGTTCAGAATGATTTTCAAAAAAGGCATTATCATATTTCAATCTGGCTCTATTTCTATATTTTACATTACTGAAATACATATCACTAAAATTCTGAAGCGTTTGATCGCTGGGAACCAAAGTCCCATCTGCACCTCCGGAGTCACCCGCAGATAATCGCATAAATTCAGAAGACACCTTTTCAAACTGAGTTTTTCCTGTCATCTGGCCTGTTACAGAACCAATAGCAGCACCCAATCCTCCACCTACTATTCCGTAGGCTAATCCTTCAAAAAGACCGGCACCGTTGATCCATGAATTAACGGATCCACTGAAAAAACCTCCGGCCGCTCCACTCGCAGCACCGATAGCACTGCCATTGCTCATCGCTTGAGTCAGGATTGTCGCGATACCCAGCGATTCCTTTACTAAGGAACCCACACCGAATGAAACCGCTCCACTTAAGCCTCCAATTCCTATATTCTGAAAGAATTGTCCCCAGTTCCAGTTTTGGAAACCTCCGGGACTTAACGCCACACTTATAGTGTAAGTTGCGGCACTAACCCCTGCCCCAATTCCAACAGCAGCCAGTAACGCCAACCAAGCGAACCGTCCATCCTGATCGATGTACATCATGGGAGCATTTCCGCAGAACAGATACGGGTTGGCGAATTGGATGGCCGGATCGACATTGAACCATCGACCCAGCATGGGATCGTAGAAGCGGGCCCCGAAATCGTACAGACCCAACATCGAGCCACCGAGGGTACCGTCCTGAAACTCTTTCCCGCTGAACAACAGCTTGTTCTTATTCAGGTTGTTGGTAGAATGGGTGAGTCAGAAAGGATAGTAATCTCTTTTGCAACCAATTTCCCGTCAACAAATTTCAATACCCATGGTTTTACATGAGGGGCGGTTGGCGTGGGTGTCGCAGGAAGTGGAACTACTTTTTTTATACATTCCTGTCCTTGAGCATTGGTATAGGGAATAATTTCAAAGCTTTCTTGCATCCATAAAGGGGTATGTACAATTCTCTCAATATCTTCCGGAGACATAACGAAATCCTGATTGTCTAAAAACGCAATACAAATATATGTTCCGTATAAATCAGTTATATATGTGACCGTCTCTCCGGGTTGAATCAGGTCGGATAGAGCGGTTGCCAGACTGATTGTATAAATTGTGGTATCCTTATGATGGCCGATATTTAATTTTATGACATTATAAATTTCATGAATAGTGGAATCCACGGTTACTTCAAACATATACCTTCCATGAAAAACACCTATATACTCCCCGAGGCTGTCATTTTGAAAGATTACTTGCCACGGTTTAGTCCGAACCGGACTGTGCGATCGCCACGAAGCATCACATCCGAACCATAAACTGACACTGATTATCAGAAATAGCGAGAGAATTGCGGATGAAAACCGTTGTATGAAAGAGCTTTTCATAATCGTCGTTTTAATCTTAATATGAATATTCATACAGTCACTTCCCCCCGATCAGGGGAAGTGACTGCATATAAACTAAGAAACCGTTTTCTCTTCAGAGACCAGTTCCCCATTCAGGAATTTTAAAACCCATACGCGAGATTCCTCTATTAATACACCCGGGAACATGATCGCAGATTCATAAGACGGGACTTTCTTGCTTTCCAGATGACGTAAATAGACTTTGTAAAAATCCGGATAAGCATCCTTTAACGAAAGGGCGATTTCATCTAACGACATGATCATGTCTTGCTCCGGATAAGCGACACAAGTGTAAATACCGTTTATTTGAGTAATAAAGGAAACGGTCGAAAAGGGGTCGATCAGATTACGGAGTCCCGATAACTCGGTGATCCGATAAATAATCGTATCCTGATTCGTTCTGACCTCCAGTTTCACAATATTCTTATAAAACATATGCGCTTCATCACAATACGCCTTCAGTTTCTCACTCAAAATGGGATTTGTACATTGTACTGGCCAGCAGCCATGTGCCGGATCTGGGTTTGGCGAATTCCCGGCATCGTGGCATGCAGATGCCAGAACCGCTATGATAGCGAGTCCCCAAAACATAGAGGTTATTCTATGGTTCCGGTTTTGATGTAGTTTTGTTTGCCCCATACTTGATAAATTGTGCGAAAAATATAAACAAACATGTTTAACATGGATCAATCGTGTACCTGATTCAGAACTCAATTCCCTCTGCTTTCTAAAGATAGTTATAAAGTTAACGGGGAGCAAAAAACTCCCCGTTAATTCTAAATTACTACCTGCCATTAGTTATGATATCTTTTGTGACTATGCTTCCCCAAAACATAGAGGAAAAGCAAAGACAAAAAAACAGAAGAGTTATAATAATAGAAATCGAATTATTTTTAAATAACGTGGGCTTTTTTTGAATGATATTCAATCCATCTCCAACTTTAAAAATAAGTAAATATACACCATAAACAATTGCAACGCCTATACCAATTGAAACTCCCTTAGAAAGATGGGTGTGCCAGATATAAGCAATACATATATTTATCAATGTATACATAAAAAAACTGACCGCTGAACCGAGCACTAAAAATGCGGTTATATGTGGCGTTGGATCATGCCAAAATTTTTGAGCGTAAAAGCGATAGCAATAGTAATAAATTACTTCAAAGAAATGAATCATCTTTCTGTCATTTAGTAGATTTTAATATAGCTGCGTTTACTGGATCATCAGGGTCAAATGAGGGGACATATGGTGTAGGTGTAGCATGATGTTTTCCTAATTCATAAAAAATTGAAAATGTTGGTCCATAAGGGAATGGTAAGATTGTAGAAATGAAATTTGCACTTTGATCAAAATACATTTCTCGTTCTGACAGGTTTCCATTTGTATAAGCTTCGTTTATTGCATAGAAGTTATAGAAACCTAAGGCCCAGCCAGCATATCTAAAGCTTTTGGCAGCAGATTTCGCTTCAGTTATACTGCGGGTATATTGATTGCCTTTGAAATTAAAATGATAGAATTTTTTATTAGCAGACCAAGTTTTAAAGACATCACTATAGTGCATGGCTTCAGCTCCCGACAAAGCAGTTCCCATAATAGTAGGAATGATATTTGACTTCTGATGCTGATTATTTGTCCCATTTCCAGCTAACGAAAAGTCATCCGCAATTCCATTAAGATCGACACCTTGTCCCCAATACCCATGATTGAAGTCATTAAAAAAGGTACTGTAATCCGGGCTCCAACCGGGATAGGAATTGGCCGTTACGGTTATTCCTTGCAGTTCGGTCCAGGTCATGAAATATATCCAACCTCCCTTGCCATCCGATACAGAGTCTGTAACGGCATATGCTCCACTCGGATCGATCAAGTTGACCGGATTATTGGCGCAATAGAGGTAGGGTGAAAGAAACTGCCGCATGGGATCCTGGCTCAGCCATCGACCCAGCATGGGATCGTAGAAGCGGGCCCCGAAATCGTACAGACCCAACATCGAACCGCCGAGGGTGCCGTCCTGAAACTCTTTCCCGCTGAATAGGTATTTGTTTTTATTCAGGTTGTTGGTCGAATGTGCGAGTCCGAACGGATAGTAATCGGTTGACTGAATTTCCTGCAAGGTATCTCCCACAGCCGCCAGAACGACCCGGGTACTTCCGATGTGGTCTTTTACGAAGTAGTTGTAGGTATAGGTGCTCCCGGAAGAACCTTCGCTGCGGGATACCATACCTTCGGGGGTAAGCATGTACAACAGTTTGTTGTCGGCGCCGTATACCATGACTCCTCCCCGATA
>CALVFO010000029.1 GCA_944326855.1 uncultured Alistipes sp.
CTCTTTCCGAACTTTGCCTTTTCATGCGGTAGAACCGCTCATTTACCTCCGAAACAATTTCGTCAAAACACTATCTCCGTGCGTTTTATACGTTATTGCTCCTGTCCTGTTTTTTTAAGGACGCTCCCAATTGGGAACGGCCTTTTTTGTCCGATTATGCGTATTTTTGTATTTTTACGGCATGGTTATCGGGAAGCCCGACAGCCCGAACAAAAATGATCTGTCTATGAACGTCCAGCGACTGACCGAACGCTTCAAAACCCCGGAACAACTGCTCTGGTGCGGACTGGGAGTATGGTGGATACTGAACCTGTTACAAGCCGGCTTGTGTGAACTGGCCAACGACGAAGCCTATTACCACATGTTCGCACAGGATCTGGCCTGGGGCTATTTCGACCACCCGCCCATGACTCCTCTGTTGGTGTGGCTGGGCAGTTTTCTGGGAGGAGAACTGGGCGTCCGTTTCTTTTTCACCCTGCTTCAACCCCTCTACCTGTACGTCCTCTGGCGCATCATCCGTCCCCAAAACGCCAGCGTACGGGATGCCGGATTGTTTCTGTTGATCACCTCGGCCATGCCCATTCTGCAGCTCTACGGATTCATCGCCGTACCCGACGGTCCGCTCATGCTGTTTACGGCCCTTCTGCTGGGATGTTACAAACGGTTCACCGAACGCAATGACTGGCTTTCGGCCCTGGGCATGGGACTGTGCATGGCAGCACTGGCTTACAGCAAATACCACGGGGCCCTGGTTGTCCTGCTGCTGATCGGTTCGAATATCCGACTGCTGAAAAACCCGAAATTCTATATCGGCGGATTGCTCGCCCTCGTTCTGATTCTGCCCCATCTGTTCTGGCAGTACCAACACGACTGGGTCTCGTTCCGCTATCATCTGATCGGCCGGAACCGGGATTTCGAATGGGGCTTCGTCAGCGAATACATCCTCAACCTGCTGGCCATTTTCAATCCCTTCCTGTTCCCGGTATTCGCCGTTGCCTGGTGGAAACACAAAGCCGCCAGCCCCGTTCTGCGCGCCATGAGTTGCATCGCCGCCGGGTTCATCCTTTTCTTCCTGGCGTCTACCCTGCGGGGATACGTACAACCCCAATGGGAAATCCCCGCCACGTTCGGTATCATCGCCCTGTTGTTCGGCTATACCCGGGAGCGTACCCGACTGCGCCGCTATACGGTTCGCGTGGGTTGGATCACCCTGGCCCTGATCGTCCTGGTTCGCCTCGAAATGATATTCAATCCGCTGGGTCTGCATTTCGAGGTGTTCGACAACCAAACTTCCTACAACCAAATCCATCAAATCGCCCAGGGACGTCCGGTCATATTCGACGGAGGCTATACCCAAGCCGCCAAATACGAATTCTACACCGACGGGAAAGCCTATGCCCGTCCTACGATCTACTACCGAACCAGTCAATACGAACTCAAGGACAATGATCGGACAATGGCCGGCCATCCGGTTGTGGTGGAAGTGAGCGATTCGGTCCCCGGAGCCCGGACCCTGCAGCTGGCCAACGGACGGACGTTCACATATCTCATCGACAGCTCATATCGTCCGGTACGCGAAATACTGATTCGTATGGCTCCCCTGCCGGCCTCTGTCCATCCGGGAGACACGCTACACTTGTCCCTCGAATTGATCAACCCGTATAATTTCGACTATACATTCGGAAAGCAGGGTGCCGATATCGGTTTCGTATTTCGACGGACGGGAGAGCCCTCCCGGGTCTTTTCCCTTCCGGACATCGAAGGGGTGTTACCCGCTCAGGGAAGATTGACGCTACACACCGATTTCATCGTTCCTGCCATCAAACCAACTGACTATCAGGTCGGATTAACGGTCCGCAACTCTCCGGCCAGCACCTGGTTCAACTCGGAAATCTCGTCGATGCGTATCGAATAAACTTCCCGATTCGCATGCCTGACCTGCATTTCCGGCCTGTGTTTCCGGCCTGCATTTCCGGTCTGCGTTTCCGGCTTGTGTTCCCGACCTGCCGACAAGAGCCAACCAGTACGGCCCCCTATATACCCATTGGCAAAGAATATCCTCTTTCTCTTTCCCGAGCGAGGCTCATGGATTCTGCCACTCCCCAACCGTTTTCCTTCCACAGAAAAGATCCGGCCGCTGTTTGGACGGAGAAGGCAATTTGACTATTTTTACGCCATCAACCATTCCGTTATGATCGCTCAATTCATCAAATTCTGCGTCGTAGGCGGCAGCGGGGTCGTGGTCGATTTTTCGATCACCTACCTGCTGAAAGAGAAACTGCGCCTGAACAAATACATCGCCAACTCCACGGGTTTTATCTGTGCAGCCACGACCAACTGGTTACTGAACCGTATCTGGACGTTCCAGAGCCACGATCCTCAGATTTCCCGCCAATACTTGCTTTTTCTGGCCATTTCACTCATCGGATTGGGAATCAACAACGGAATCATCTACCTGCTCGCCGATCGAGGCAAACTCAATTTCTACCTGTCGAAACTGCTGGCCATCGGCGTAGTGACGATCTGGAACTTTTTAATGAACTTTTTCTTTACCTTCAACGCCTGATCATTCCGGCCGTTTCTCTGATTTTTCTCGAACCGCCCCGGTTTATTTTTCTCCGTAAAAAAACGTCGTTCTCTGAATGCCAGACAACGACGAGATCAATATGCGCTAACTTTCCCCCCGGCTTTTCTAACGGGCCAGCCGCCTCAAGACCAAAGCCGACCTGCACACATTATAAACTTTCAAACTGTGCCGGACCACCCCGTCACCATCCTGGTGTGCATACGTAAACGCGGGTTCATGCAGGTCCACCCGACCGTATCCGCCGAAACGTTTCTCGTCTGTCGAAAGCACAATCCGATAACGGCCCGGACGCAATACCGGGAGGATATAATCCGGAATACTGCGGTTCGGATGCCAATTAAAGATAAAAACCAGATCGCCGTGACAGAACACCACCGTTTGGTTATCGGTGTCCATATTGAGGTTGTAGGCAAACCCACTGCTCAGCACACCGTAACGCCGTACCAGCGAAATCATCGCCCGATCAAAGGCGCCTAAATAGCTGTACCGCAAAAAGCCGTTGGTCGCAAGGCTCCACTGCCGACGGGCATGGGCGTAACTCCAACCGTTCCCCTCGCGCGGAAAATCGATCCATTCGGGATGTCCGAACTCATTGCCCATGAAATTGAGATAAGCCTCCCCGGCCAACGAAATCGTAAACAGCCGGATCATCTTATGCAGGGCCATACCCCGGTCGATGATCAGGTTCTCGGCCGCCCGGTTCATGTCGGTATACATCTGTTTGTCCATCAAACGAAAGGCGATCGTCTTATCTCCTACCAGCGCCTGGTCGTGAGACTCGCAATAAGCCACGGTTTTGACATTCCCCAGACGATTGGTCATCATGTGCCACATCTCCCAGATATTCCACTGTTCGTCCGGCACCTCCTTGAGCAGTTTGATCCAAAAGTCGGGTACGGCCATTCCCAACCGATAGTCGAACCCCACACCCCCATCCTCGATCGGAATGCACATGCCGGGCATGCCGCTGACATCTTCGGCGATGGTCACCGCATGCGGTCGGAAATCATGCACCAACCGATTGGCCAGGGTCAGATAGGTCAGAGCATCGTCATTGATATCCGTAAAATATTTGCTCCGATCGTCAAACTCGGTGTACCCATGGTGACGATAGATCATCGAAGTCACCCCATCGAAACGGAATCCGTCAAAATGGAACTCGTCCAACCAATATTTGACATTCGACAACAGAAAATGCTGTACCCCATCCTTCCCATAATCGAACAGTTTGGAATCCCAATAAGGTTGATTGCCTGCATCACCCGGCGGAGAATACAGATCGGTGCCATCCAGTTCGTTGAGCCCTTCGTTGATATTCTTGACGTAATGGGCCTGCACCAGATCCATCACCACCGCCAGTCCCATCGAATGAGCTTTCCGGATGAGGGCTTTCAGGTCTTCGGGCGTCCCGAAACGGGATGAAGGCGCGAAAAAGTTGCTGACATGATACCCGAAACTGCCGTAATAGGGGTGTTCGGCTACGGCCATCAGTTGCACGGTATTGTAACCGGCCCGTTTGATCCGGGGCAGAATATGACGCGTAAATTCACGATACGTCCCTACCCCTTCTTTTTCCTGGGCCATGCCCACATGGCATTCGTAGATCAGCAGACTCCCCAGCGAGGCGATATCGAAATCATCCCCGCTCCAATCGAACGGTTCGGACGGAGCCCAAAGCTGGCCCGCAAAATCTTTGGTCCGTTCATCCTGAACGACCCGCCGGATATAAGCCGGGATCCGTTCCAGAAAACCGTTCTGTCCGTGGACCAACATCTTGACCCGCGAGGCGTGAACCAAACCGGGGAAACGCTCCTGCGACAAGAAAATCGACCACACGCCATCCGGACCCTTACTCAAAGGCAGAGACGTACGCTGCCAATCGTTGAAATCTCCGAACAGATACACGTCCTGAGCCGCCGGCAACCACTCCCGAAACCACCATCCTTTTTGTACGGGATCGTATTGGAAGCCGAAATAGAGATAACCGTTGGCATAATCGACGATACATCCGGCCGAACGTTCAATGTCAGCCAGCTTTGCCCGATAACGATCATAGCGCCCCTGCATCTGATCGACCACCGGCAACAACCAATCGTCCTGCTCCACAATGGGCAACAACTTTCTATCCTCGCTCATAGACACTTGATTCCTACCCGCCAAACCGGGAGATTTTTTCATTATAAATGTACGGTTTATTTCTTTCCCATCCAAAAATGGTTATCTTTGTGGGGCAAAAATTTACGAGGTCGCTCCGTATCGTTCCTTCGGAAAATTCCGGGTCACGACCCGATCTTCATGACGAAAACGGATACCCGAACTTTAATAATAACCTAAACTACAAAAACCACATGTTCAAAGGACAACCCAAAGGGCTTTTCGTATTGTCCCTGGCTAATATGGGTGAACGCTTCGGCTATTATACCATGTTGGCCATTTTCGTACTGTACATGCAGGCCAAATTCGGTTTCGGAGCCGAAATGGCCAGTACCATTTTCGGATCTTTTCTGGCGGCCGTCTATTTCCTGCCGCTTTTCGGCGGACTGCTGGCCGATAAAGTGTTGGGATATGGCAAAACCATCGCTTTAGGGATCGTCATCATGTTCTTCGGTTACCTGCTGCTGGCCATTCCCAGCGGAACAGGCACCGCAGCCATCGTCACCATGTGTGCCTCGCTGTTGCTGATCGCCATGGGAACCGGTTGTTTCAAAGGCAACCTGCAAGCCCTGGTCGGCAACCTGTACGACGACCCGAAATACAGCGCCAAACGCGACTTGGCATTCAGCATCTTCTACATGTGTATCAACATCGGGGCCTTCTTTGCTCCCTCGGCCGCCGAAGGGGTTTCCAACTACTTCCTGGCCAAGGACGGCTTCACCTACAACGCCGAAATTCCCGCTTTGACCCACCGTCTGGCCGACGGCACCATCAGCCAGGAAGGGCTCAAAACCTTCGCCGACCTGGCAGCCCAACAAGGTCATCCGGGCGCGGATCTGGCCACCTTCGGACAACAATACATCGACTCGCTGAGCACCTCGTACAACTACGGATTCGGGGTAGCCTGCCTGTCCCTGATCGTTTCGATGATCATATTCCTGGCTTTCCGCCGTCTGTATAAATCCGCCGACAAAACCGAAAAACAAAAAGCCAGCGAAAACGGACAATCCGCCGTTACGGAACTCACCCCGCAACAAACCAAAGACCGACTGGTGGCTCTGGGCCTGGTCTTCGCCGTGGTGATTTTCTTCTGGATGGCCTTCCACCAGAACGGCTTGACGATGACCTGGTTCGCCCGCGACTATACGGTAAAATCCGTGACCGGATTCGATCGGTTCGGGTTCTCCCTGTTGACTCTGCTGCCGTTCGCCGTCGCCTTCTACGGTATTCTGAACCTGTTCCAATCCACAACCTCCCGCGGAAAATTAATGGCGGCCATCGTAGCCGTCGTCGGGCTGATTCTCTCTTACGTCGCCTATGCCTCTTTCCCGGCCGAAATGTCGATCACCCCGCAAATCTTCCAGCAATTCAATGCCTACTTCATCGTACTGTTGACGCCGGTGACCGTAGCATTCTTCGGTTGGCTGGCCAAACGGGGTAAAGAGCCGCTGGCTCCGCGCAAGATTGGTATCGGGATGATCGTTGCCGCCCTCGGGTTCGTGGTACTGGCCCTGGGGTCACTGGGACTGCCCTCCCCGGCTTCATTAGCCTCGACCGGTGGCGTCAGCCCCACGCTGGTATCTCCCAACTGGTTGGTCGGCACCTATTTCGTACTGACCATCGCCGAATTGTTCCTCTCCCCGATGGGTATTTCCTTCGTTTCGAAAGTGGCTCCTCCCAAATACAAAGGGCTGGCTCAAGGTGGATGGTTGGCCGCTACCGCCATCGGGAACTACCTGGTGGCCGTGATCGGATACCTGTGGCTGAAAATGGACCTGTGGATGTTGTGGGGCATTCTGGTAGCCTGCTGCCTGGTGTCGGCCGCCTTCCTCTTCTCGATGATGAAACGCCTCGAAAAAACCACCTCGGAAGCTTAAACACCTTCCACCCTCATAGAAAAGGTTGCGGCCGGTCGGCCGCAACCTTTTTTCATGAAAAATCACTACCTTTGGTCTGATAAACCTTGAGCACATGACCAAACTCACGTTTCTGGGCACCGGCACCTCGCAAGGCGTACCGGTCATCTCCTGCGGATGCTGGGTCTGCACCTCGGCCGACAGCCGCGACAAACGGCTGCGCACGTCGGCCCTGATCGAAATCGACAACCTGACACTGGTGATCGATGCAGGTCCCGATTTCCGGCAACAGATGTTGCGTGAAAACGTCAAACATATCGACGCCATCCTGCTCACCCACGAGCACAAAGACCATACCGGAGGGTTGGACGATGTCCGGGCTTTCAATTACACCTCGGGCAAACCGGTCGCCATCTACGCCGAAGAACGGGTCCAGCGAGCCATCAAAAAGGATTTCGACTACGCTTTCGCCCCCAATCCCTATCCCGGAGTGCCGGAAATCGACCTGCATACGATCGATGAACATCCGTTCCAGATCCAGGGCGTAGAAATCGTCCCGGTGCGAGGGACCCATTACAAGTTACCCATTCTGGGTTTCCGGATCGGGAATCTGGCCTACCTGACCGACTTCAACCACATCTCTCCCGAAGAGATCGAAAAAATCAAAGGCGTGGACATTCTGGTGGTCAACGCTCTGCGCAAGGAGCAGCATCTCTCTCATTTCACCCTGAGCGAAGCCCTGCACCTGAGTTATCTGGTCTCTCCCCGACTGACCTACCTGACCCATATCTCCCACCAGATGGGACGTCAGGCCCAGGAAGAACCGGCCCTGCCCGAAAACTGTTATATGGCCTACGACGGGCTGAAAATCGAAACCCGCGACTAATTCTTCCGCTCCGATGGAAAAGCTCCTGTTGATCACCCCGCCGTTCGTACAACCCAATACGCCGTATCCGGCCACGGCCTACCTGAAAGGTTATCTCGCCCGACAAGGTTTCGCCGTCGAACAGGCCGACCTGTCCATCGAACTGCTCAACCGAATTTTCAGCCGCGATTTTCTCCGACAGGTATTCGACGCCTACCCCGCCTGTCGGGCGAAGAGCTCTCAGATTGACGATAACCTGGATCGGATCCATGCCCTGGCTCCTCACTACCTCGATACCGTGGAGTGTGTCATGCGTTTTCTGAGAAACAGTGATAATACGCTGGCAACCTTAATGGTGGGCGGAGACTTTCTGCCTCAGGGAAGCCGTTTCGAAACCGTAGGCGATCTGGATTACTTTTTTGGCACGCTCGGCACGACCGACTGCGCCCGTATGCTCTGTACGCTGTATCTGCAGGACCTGAGCGACCTGATTCGGGCGGTTATCACCCCCCATTTCGAAATCGTACGCTACGGCGAACAACTCTCGCTTTCGATCCCGTCATTCAACCTTTTGGAACAGGAACTGAGTCAGCCCCGCAATCCGATCGAAGAAGAGTTGATCCGTCTGCTGGAGGACAAAATCACCGCATATACCCCTACCTTCATAGGATTCGCCCTGCCGTTTCCGGGCAACCTGCTCTCTGCCTTGCGCTGCGCGCAGTACATCCGGGAACGACACCCGGAAATTCGAACGATTTTCGGAGGCGGATACCCCACCACCGAACTGCGCCAGATGAGCGATCCGGGTATATTCCGTTACGTGGATTATATCGTGCTGGATGATGGCGAACTGCCCTTGGAACGAATTCTCCAAGGCGAATCGTTGATACATACCTACACGGCCGAAGGCTACCATGCGGGCGAAAGCCGCATCACCCATGCCCAACGGGGATGCCCCGATTTCAGCGGTCTGCCCCACGACCTCTATTTCTCGCTGAGCGAAGTTCCCAACCCCATGCACCGTCTCTGGAGCGACGGACGTTGGAACAAAATGATGATCGCCCACGGATGTTATTGGGCCCGATGTGCCTTTTGCGACACCTCGCTGGAATACATTGCCCGTTACGAAAGCGTACCGGCCCGTCAGTTCGTCGACTGGATGGAGCAGGTCATGAAACAGACCGGCAGTCGGGGTTTCCACTTCGTGGACGAGGCAGCCCCTCCCAAACTGCTCAAAGAAATCTCCCTGGAAATTCTGCGTCGGGGATTGAAGGTCAGTTGGTGGACCAATATCCGTTTCGAGAGCAGTTATACGGGCGATTTGGCCCAGTTGATGTCGGCAGCCGGCTGTATCGCCGTATCCGGGGGACTGGAAACGGCTTCCGACCGTCTGCTGGGACTGATGAACAAAGGGGTAACCATCGAACAGGCTACCCTGGCCATGCGCAGTTTCCGCGACGCCGGCATCATGGTGCATACCTACCTGATGTATGGCTTCCCGACGGAAACCCTGCAGGAGAGCATCGACTCGCTGGAGGTCGTTCGTCAGATGTTCCGCGCCGAACTGATCGACTCGGCCTTCTGGCATCGTTACGCCATGACGATCCACAGCCCCAGCGGCCGGGAACCGGAACGCTTCGGAGTCCGCATGACCAACCCGAGCAGTCACTCTTTCGCCAACAACGAGATTTTTTTCAGCGAAAAGCGGGGCTACGATATCGACCGGGTGGGCGAATCCCTGCGGGAAGCCCTCTCGAACTATCTGTTCGGCAACGGATTGAATCGTCCGGTCCACAAGTGGTTCTCGGGCAAGGAGATCAAACCGACAACAGTAGAAGATACCCTGATCACCGACCAACTGATCAAGCCCGACTCGGCCCGGCTGTTCAACGAAAAAGCCCGGCTGGTATGGATCGGCGTTCGTCCCTCTCTCACCGAACGAGGGATCATGCTATACAGCCATTCGGGCCGCAAGGCACTCTCGTTCAGCGAACCGGAGGCCGAATTTCTGATGGAGACCCTTTCTCGAAGCGCCGATCTCGATCGTACCGTCACCTTAGGGGAAATCAAAGAGTTATACGCCCGATACAGTGAAGAACCGTTTCTGGTATTCTATCACGCCAAGAAATGGGATATCCTGCGGGAATACGGTCTATTGCAAATCTAATCCGTTCCCGGACGGGTTGCGATCCATTCGCGCCCAGGGAACGATCAAACTATAAACGCATGAATTTCAAAGACAAAGTCGTCGTCATCACGGGAGCTTCCTCCGGCATCGGGGAGGCTCTGGCCTATGAATTCGCCTCCCTGGGCGCACGGGTCGTCATGGGGGCCCGCAGCGAAGAAAAACTGGCCGGAATCGCCGAAAAACTACACGAACGCGGGACACAATGCGCCTTCCGAGCCACGGACGTGACCCGTGAAGCGGATTGTCAGGCTCTGATCGGCCTGGCGGCCGAACGTTTCGGGGGAATCGACATTCTGATCTGCAACGCCGGTATCTCGATGCGTGCTCTGTTCGACGAGGTGGACCTGCAGGTACTCAAACGGCTGATGGACGTCAATTTCTGGGGGGCCGTTTACTGCACCAAATATGCTCTGCCCTACATTCAGGCCTCTCACGGCAGCATTGTCGGGGTCAGTTCCGTAGCCGGATTGCACGGGCTGCCGGGACGCACGGGGTATTCGGCCTCGAAATACGCCCTGCACGGATTTCTGGAGACCGTTCGCATCGAGAACCTCAAGAAAAACGTCCATGTCATGATCGCCGCTCCGGGATTCACGGCCACCAACGTACGGTTTTCGGCCCTGACGGCTGACGGTTCTTCGCAGGGCAGTTCTCCTCGGGAAGAAGGCAAAATGATGACCGCTCCGGAGGTTGCCCACCGTATTGCCAAAGGCATTGCCCGTCATAAACGGCTGTTGTTGATGGAATTCAACGGTCGAGCCACCGCCCTGATCAAAAAGTTCGCCCCCGCCTTGCTGGATCGGCTCTTCTACAACCACATGGCCAAAGAGCCCGATTCTCCGTTCAAATAATCCATGGCGCTATCCGCTCCAACCTACCAACGCCGGCCTCTTTTCACGATGAGGTCGGCGTTGATGGTTTCAACAGTTTGTTAACATACTGTCCACACGGTTTTATAAACTTACCAACAGTCTGCCCGGGATTATTCTTCGGTTATCGACAGGATATGCACAACTTGCCACCAAACATCCTCTCAGCACCTGTTCCGCCCCACGCATCCCAAACCATTCCACACACCCCCAAACGTTCCAACCGGACAGAACCTTCAGACCTTTCTCCTCCCGCACAAGCCCTCAAAAACCTCGTCCCCAACGTTTCATCCTTGTCGAGTGTTCACCCCACGCCAACGCCTCCGCCACGTTGCCTAACGGAGTCAACCCTTACACCCAAAATTCTCGATTTTTTCGGCCGATCGGCCTTTTCTGTACTTGGGGTCTGATTATTCAGACTATCCTGACAAACAGATCACAAGGCCGAGTGTTCCGGGTTTCCGACTACCCTGCGTCTCCCTCGAGGCCGGTTATACTTCCCGGAGATCCTATTTCCGGGCCAATAACGGACGCAAGAACTGCCCCGTATAACTTTCGGCTACCTCAGCCACTTCTTCAGGGGTTCCGGTCGCCAGCACCTCGCCTCCGGCCTGCCCGCCTTCGGGACCGATGTCGATCAGATAATCAGCCACCTTGATGACATCGAGATTGTGTTCGATCACGATCACCGTATTGCCTTTCTCCACCAACTTGTCCAACACGCCCAGCAACACCCGAACATCCTCGAAATGCAGCCCCGTGGTGGGTTCATCCAAAATATAGAGCGTACTGCCCGTATCGCGTTTGGCCAACTCGGCCGACAACTTGATCCGTTGGCTCTCGCCCCCGGAAAGCGTCGTACAGGGTTGTCCCAGCGTCAGATAACCCAGTCCCACATCCTGAATGGTTTTGAGCTTCATGTGAATCGACGGCACCGCCTCGAAAAAAACCACGGCCTGATTGACCGTCATACTCAGAACCTCGCTGATGTTCTTGCCCTTGTATCGGACCTCCAAGGTCTCCCGGTTGTAACGCTTCCCGTTGCAGGCGCTGCACTTGACATAGACATCCGGCAGAAAGTTCATCTCGATGGTCTGCACCCCGGCGCCCCGGCAGGTTTCACAACGCCCTCCCTTGACATTAAAAGAGAAACGGCCGGCCTTGAATCCCCGGATCTGGGCGTCGGGCGTCGCTTCGAACAGTTTTCGGATGTCGGAAAACACATTGGAATACGTAGCCGGATTACTGCGCGGCGTCCGTCCGATGGGCGACTGATCCACCACCACTAATTTATCGATATACTCGATACCCTCGATTCGATCGTAAGGCAGCGGTTGTTCGTAGGAACGGTACAAAATTCGGTTCAGAGCCGCCTTGAGCGTAGCGTTGACCAACGACGACTTGCCGCTACCGCTCACTCCCGTCACACAGATCATCTTGCCCAGAGGAAATTCCACCGTAATGTTCTTCAGGTTATTGCCGCGGGCGCCATAGACGACCAGACTCTTTCCATTTCCCGGACGACGCTGAGCCGGAATCTCGATGCGACGACGCCCCGTCAGATAATCGGCCGTAATCCCTCCCGAAGCCATGATATCGTCCAGCGTCCCGGCCGCAACGATCTCACCCCCGCGTACTCCGGCCAACGGACCCACATCCACCACGTAATCAGCATTACGGATCATATCCTCGTCGTGTTCAACCACGATCACCGAATTGCCGGCATCCCGCAGGGCCTGCAAACTGTGGATCAACTTAATATTATCGCGCTGATGCAACCCGATGCTCGGTTCGTCGAGGATATAGAGTACATTGACCAGTTTGGAGCCGATCTGCGTAGCCAAACGGATACGCTGACTCTCGCCTCCGGACAACGAAGCCGACGCCCGACTCAGGGAGAGATACCCCAAGCCCACATCCAACAGAAAGCGCAGCCGCTCCCGAATTTCCTTGAGAATTTCCCGAGCGATCTGCTCCTGTTTCGTCGAAATGCGGTTTTCGAGCCCCTCCATCCAGGCTGCAAACTCCTCGATGCTGAGTGCCGACAACTCGGCGATATTCTTCCCGTCGATGCGGAAATAAAGTGCTTCCTTTTTGAGGCGTGAGCCTCCGCACATCGAACAAACCTTGCGGACCACGAACTGTTCTTTCCACTTGTCACCCCGCGACGAAGTGGCCTCGTCCCGCTGTTTTTCGATATAATCGGCCACCCCTTCCCAGGCAATCATGTAATTACCCGTACCGCCCAACTCCCGGGCATCGATATGCAGGGGCTCCGGGTCGCCGTACAGAATCGGATTCAAGGCCTCTTCTCCCAAACTGCCCACCGGATCGTCCAGCGTAAAGTCGTATTTGCGGCCCAAAGCCTCCAGTTGAGCGAACAGCAGGTTGTTCCGATATTTACCGAAAGGTTCGATTCCTCCTTCACGGATCGATTTGCGTTCGTCGGGCATGATGCGCTCCCGATCGAAAACGGCCTCTTCCCCCAATCCGTTGCAATGAGGGCAGGCCCCTTGCGGAGAATTGAAGGAAAAAGTATGCGGAGCGGGTTCATTAAAGGCGATTCCGCTGGTGGGACACATCAGGTGACGGCTGTAAAAACGGACATTATTGGTCCCGTAATCATAGACCATCATCGTTCCTTTACCCTGTCTCATGGCCTCCTGCAAGCTCTTGAGCAGACGCTCCCGGCTGTCGGCCCGGGCACTGAGCCGGTCGATCACCAACTCGATGTGATGGATTTTATAGCGATCGAGCTTCATGCCCGGCTGTACCTCCACAATCTGACCATCCACCCGGGCGTACAGAAAGCCTTTTTTCAGAAAACCTTCGAACAATTCGCGATAATGTCCCTTACGACCTTTGACCAACGGGGCCAACAGCGCAATTTTCCGATCGGCGAAATTTTGCAGAATCAGATCCAGAATCTGGTCGTCGCTGTGGCGCACCATGATCTCTCCCGTCACCGGAGAATAGGCATCCGACGCCCGGGCAAACAACAAACGCAGGAAATCGTTGATCTCGGTGACGGTCCCCACCGTGGATCGGGGATTCTTGTTGGTGGTTTTCTGTTCGATGGCGATCACCGGACTGAGCCCCGTGATTTTATCGACATCGGGACGCTCCATCGTCCCCACAAACTGGCGGGCATACGTCGAAAGAGTCTCCAGGTAACGACGCTGCCCCTCGGCATAGATCGTATCGAAAGCCAAGGAGGATTTACCCGACCCCGACAAACCCGTAATCACGGTCAGTTTCTGACGAGGAATCTCCACATCCACCCCTTTGAGGTTGTGGACACGAGCTCCCCATATTTTGATTTTCTGATCTTCCACTTACTGTCTACTGTCTCGTTCCCTGTTTCGGCACCTTCAAAACAAAACTGCGTGTCGTTTTATTCCGATAATCGTAATCGCGTATCCAATGATTCAGTTCACGCAACATTTTGTAATTCGTCCCGTGTTTACGGGCTTCGGCCGCCCAATCGATCTGGGTGCCGCTGACCGGAACCTCGGTATAATCGGGCAGCGGACGATAATAATCTTCCGGCTGAATCTGATAACCGTAAGCCGACGGATTGGGTGTAATGAGTTTGAAAGCCAGGACCCGAAACACATACCGCATGGTTTCCGTGGGCAGATACAGATCATAATAAGAATCCACCCCCTGCTTTTCCAAGCGTTTGGCCGTACCGGCCATTCCCACGTTATAGGAAGCGGCCGCCAGGGTCCAGCTACCAAACTTTTCCTTGGCTTCCAACAAATAACGACAAGCCGCTTCGGTCGATTTTTCGATGTGGTAACGTTCGTCTACCCCGCCACCGATATACAATCCCGCCGAACGGGCATAAGCCGGCATCAGCTGCCACAGTCCGGCCGCTCCGGCCGAAGAGCCCGCATTGGGATCCAGACCGCTTTCGGCCATACAGAGGTATTTGAAATCTTCGGGGACCCCATTTTTCTTCAGGATCGGTTCGATGATCGGGAAGTAACGCTGAGTCGCCAACAGGGTCTGCATGGTTCTCGAATGCAGATACAACGTACTCAACATCTCCCGCAACAGGCTTTCACGGGTATCGTAATTATCCAACGGCACGGGTTCTCCGGCCAGATCGAGCCGATCGGGCAAGACAGGAATCCGAACCGGAGCGTACCCTTCCGTCGAAGAGGTCGTATCCCCGGGATATAGCGGTGCGTTTCGCTGAGCACAGGCGAATGCCGAAAAAATCACGGCCAAACAAAAAGCGATGTATTTCATGGTATCAGACGCTTAAACAGCGGATAAAGTTACGAATTTTTCCCCGGAAAACCCGGATTTCCCTGAAAGTTCCCCGCAAATACGAGACCATTCCGAAACCTTGTCGCTTCCCGGGTGCAACCTTACGGGCATGAGAACGGATCGTCGGCCATTCCAGCGGAAGAACGTCCGAATTTATCGCTCTGCAGGAGGTTTAATCGCCGGAAAAGCGTAGCTTTGCAAAAAATCCATCTATGCTGACCGCCGGACATTATTACACCTTGCAGGTAACCCGCCTTTCCGATCACGGACTCTATCTCGGAGACGAACAGGGCGAGGAGGTGCTTTTACCCAACTGCTACGTTTCCAAAGAGAACCGGATCGGTGACCCGATCGATGTTTTCGTATACCACGATTCGGAAGATCGGCTGATCGCCACCACTGACCGGCCGTTGGCGGCCGTCGGCGAAGTAGCCTACCTGAAAGTCGTGGACAAAACCATCCACGGAGCCTTTTTGGATTGGGGACTCAAAGCCAAAGACCTGTTTCTGCCCAACCGCAACCAACAGGGACGGGTGGAAATCGGACGATCGACGGTGGTATATCTCTATACCGATAACGTAACGGGCCGTGTCGTAGCGACCAATTTTCTCAACGGTTTCATCCACAACCTCGATCTGGACCTGAAGCCCAAACAGCAGGTCGAGATTATGATCGTTGCAGAGACACCCATCGGCTATCGGGCCGTCATCAACAACCGCCACTGGGGCATGCTTTACCACAACCAGCTTTTCCAACCGGTAGCCATCGGAGATCGCATGAAAGCTTATGTCCGTCGCATCACCGAAGAGCGGCGGGTCGACCTTTCGCTACAACAACAGGGATACGACCAGGTCAAACAATCTGCCGATCAACTCCTGGCCCTCATGCAGGAAGCGGGCGGGGAACTTCCCCTGTGCGATGGAAGTTCTCCCGAAGAGATCTATGCCTTGACCCGGATGAGTAAAAAGGTATTCAAACGCAGCATGGGATACCTGATGAAACGGGGCTTGGTCGTTATGAACGACCGGGAGACCCGACTTAAAAAGTAACAAGCTCGATGCAGCCCATGAACGCCATTCGTCCCAACTCCTTTCAGGCCTGGATATTAGCCGCACGTCCCAAGACTCTCTCCGGAGCCGCCGTCCCCGTCCTGATCGGCAGCGCATTGGCCTTCGCCGACGGCACCTTCGCCTGGATACCCGCCCTGCTGTGCCTGGGGTTCGCTTTCGGCATGCAGATCGACGCGAACCTGATCAACGACCTGTTCGATTTCCTCAAAGGCAGCGACGGAGCCGACCGGCTGGGACCGGAACGGGCCTGCGCCCAGGGTTGGATCACCCCCGACGCCATGAAACGGGGCATCGCCGTAACCACCCTGCTCGCCTGTCTGTGCGGGCTGGGACTGTTGGCCTACGGAGGGGCCGAACTGATCCTGCTGGGCGTCTTATGCGTTCTGTTCGCTTTCCTATACACGGCCGGGCCCTATCCGCTGGCCTATCACGGCTGGGGAGATGTATTGGTGATTCTCTTTTTCGGATTCGTCCCGGTCGGCGGCACCTATTATGTGATAACACACGGATGGAGTCCTGCGGTCAGTATCGCTTCATTGGCCTGCGGATTGGTCGTCGACACGTTGTTGATGCTCAATAACTACCGGGATCGGGAACAAGACGCCCGCAACGGGAAACGCACTCTGGTGGTGCGTTGCGGAGCCCGTATCGGCGGCATGCTGTATCTGCTTTCCGGAGGTATCGCTCTCGTCCTTTGTCTCGGTCTGCTTCGATACGGTTACCTTTGGGCGGCCCTGCTACCCTGGCTCTATCTGCCTTTCCATGTATACAGCTGGCGAAAAATGATCCGAATCGGTCATGGGAAAGCCCTCAACCGTATTTTAGGGGAGACCTCCCGCAACATGCTGCTGTTCGCCCTGCTATTATCCCTGGGGCTGATCCTTTCCTGAAAAACGGTTCTCAGTCTCTCCGATCAACGGTTTTCCACCGCCCACACTTTCCATCTTCCCGTGCGCCCATTCCAGGGCGGTAAGAGAGCACCTCTCCCGGCAAAACGTCCTTGCCTTTCCAGGCCCCATTTTCCAAATTCATGTCCAGTCTCCGGTTCCTGAAAACCCGGTTCCAGGCCGCACGCTTTGGTCGTACGCCTTGTCAAACAGGGCTATTCCATCTCCATTCCACGTCCCCAAAGGCCTTACAGCTTGAACTGGACCGATTCATTTCCACGCCCTGCCACCACCGTCCGTTCCATACGAAAACCGCCTCCCGTTTCCGGGAGGCGGTCCGTCGGGTTCTGAACCCCCTATGCTTCCGACAATCCTACAACAGGCTGTCGATTTTGGCTTTGAGGACGTCTTTGGAAACAGCGCCGACCTGTTTATCTACCACCTGACCGTTCTTGATAAAAAGAATGGTCGGAATATTCCGTACGCTGTATTTAACGGCAATCGCGTCATTATCATCCACGTCGCATTTGCCGACCACAACCTTACCGGCATATTCTTCGGCCAGTTCTTCGATCACCGGCCCGATCATGCGGCAAGGACCGCACCATTCCGCCCAAAAGTCGATCACCACCGGCTGAGCGCCATCGAGCAACGTCTGCAAGTTATCCGAATTGATTGTAAGTGCCATATCTCAAGAATTTTACGAATTAATACCCTACTCATTGAAACGGTTCACAAAATTGGGAATAATAATCAAAACTCCGACTAACAAACTTCAGAAAAAAACTAACAGGTTTGTGAACATTTCCACGTTTTCGATCTCCTTCCCCGGACAACGGTTTGTTTTCCGTTTCAAAAACCGCTTACATCAACGTATAGCGTAACGCATTGTCATCCAAAAATCGCACCATATCGGGCGTCATCCCCACTTTCAAAGTTTTAGAATACAGTCCGACCGACACATCGGAAGCCGGATCGATCACTTTGATCCGCAGAGTCACCCCGCCCCGATTTTCCTGCAACGTCTGCGTCAGGCGCGTCACCATATCTTCGGTCACATCCTCCAGCGGAAGGGCGATGGTCAACTCCCGAATCAGGGTTTCCTGTGCCTCCGACAGCATCATCATCGACGAAATACGCACCTCCAGTTCGGCCGGATTGTAGGGACGGGGCTGTACCTTCCCTCGAATCATCAGGTAATAACCTTCATACAGGTACCGACGGAAATTTTCATAATCCTTGCTGAACAGCACGAATTCATGCGAACTGTTGTAATCTTCCAGCACGAAACGACCGTATGGTTTTCCGGTTTTGGTGGTCAGGTGCATCACCGAAGTCACCATGCCTCCCAACGAAAAATCACGTCCTTCCATGGCGGACAAATCTTCCAGATCGCTCAACGAAGCATTGCAATAGTGTTTCAGGATGATCGAAAAATCGTCGAGCGGATGCGACGACAGGAAGATGCCGATCACCTCCCGTTCCTTGGTCAGTGTTTCCAGTTTATTCCAAGACGTATGAGGAGCCGGTTCGGGTTTTTGTACATCGACCTGTTCATTCCCGCCTCCGAACAGACTCTGCTGAGCGTTGTTACGTTCGCTCTGCACCCGGTTTCCATAACGGATCAACGCTTCCAGAAAAGTTCCCTCCCGCGTATCGGGTGCAAAATAGGCGCTGCGAGGCAAATCGCAAATCGAATCGAAGGCTCCGCCCAACACCAGATTTTCGAGGGTTTTCTTATTGACGGCCTGCAAGTTCACCCGTTCCACAAAGTCATAGATCGACGTAAACTTCCCGCCTTCAGTCCGCGTTTCCATGATGTTCTGTACGGCACCTTCCCCCACGCCCTTGATGGCGGCCAAACCGAAACGAACGTTGCCCTGATCGTCGACCGAGAATTTCAGTTTACTCTGATTGACGTCGGGGCCCAGAACCGAAATTCCCATCCGCTTGCATTCATCCATAAAGAAGCTGATCTTCTTAATATCGCTGAGGTTACGGCTCAACAGAGCCGCCATGAACTCGGCCGGATAGTGAGCCTTGAGATAACCCGTCTGGTAAGAGACATAGGCATAACAGGTCGAGTGCGATTTGTTGAAGGCATACGAGGCAAAGGCTTCCCAGTCGCTCCAAATCTTCTCGCAGATCTTGCGGTCGTGCCCTTTGGCCGTAGCCCCTTCCAGGAATTTGGGTTTGAGCTTATCCAGTACCGCCTTCTGCTTTTTCCCCATCGCCTTACGCAGGGTATCGGCTTCCCCTCCCGTAAAACCGGCCAGTTTCTGGGACAACAACATGACCTGCTCCTGATACACCGTAATTCCGTAAGTATCCTTCAGATACTCTTCCATATCGGGAATATCGTAAGTCACTTTTTCCAGTCCATGTTTACGCGCGATAAAACTCGGAATGTATTCCATCGGACCCGGACGATACAGGGCATTCATGGCGATCAGGTCCTCAAATCGGTTGGGTTTCAGGTTCCGCAAGTGCTTTTTCATCCCCGGGGATTCGAACTGGAACAGGCCGGTCGTCTCCCCGCGGCTATACAACTCGTAGGTCATGGCATCGTCCAGGGGGATGTTGTCGATGTCGACCTTGATCCCCCGCGAAGCCTCGATATTCTCCAAGGCATCCTTGATAATCGAAAGGTTTTTCAAACCCAGAAAGTCCATCTTGATCAGCCCCACGCTTTCGACCAGTTTGCCCTCGAACTGTACGACGTTCAGATCGGCATCCTTGGCAATGGCCATCGGGGCAAAATTCTCCAGATCGTCCGGACCGATAATCACCCCGCAGGCATGCACCCCGGTCTGACGTACCGATCCCTCCAGCTTCTCGGCATACTTCATCGTATCGCGGATCAGCGGGTTGTCGGACTCTCTCTCCGCCCGCAACTCGGGCACCTCCTGAAAAGCCTTGGCAAAAGTCATCCCCGGTTTTTCCGGAATCAGCTTACTGATACGGTTGCTTTCGGACAGAGGCAGTTTCTGCACCCGAGCCACATCTTTGATGGCGGCTTTGGGGGCCATCGTACCGAAGGTCACAATCTGAGCCACTCGTTTCTGACCATACTTACCGATCACATACCGCAATACATCGGCCCGACCGTCTTCGTCGAAATCGACATCCACATCCGGCAGCGAGATTCGATCCGGATTCAGAAAACGTTCGAACAGCAGGTCATAACGCACCGGGTCGATATTGGTGATTCCCAACGAATAGGCCACCACCGAACCGGCCGCCGAGCCTCGTCCGGGACCCACCGACACCCCCATTTCGCGGGCGGCCCGGATAAAATCCCATACGATCAGGAAGTAACCCGGGAATCCCATCCATTCGATGGTCGAGAGCTCGTACCGCAACCGTTTTTCCAGTTCGGGCGTCAACTCCCCATAACGTCTCCGGGCCCCGGCAAAGGCCAGGGATTCCAAATAGAGGTACTGCTTGGCTACGGTCAACGAATAGGCCATATCGGGATGAGCCGCCACCACCTCTTCGACCGTGGCGGCTGCCTGTACTTCGGCCAACAGAGCCTCATCCTGTATCTTTTTGGCGAACGTTTCTTTCAACTTCGCCGGATCGATTTCAAAATCGTCCGGGATCGGGAAGTTCGGCATCAACGGCTTGTGATCCAGCGAATATTCCTCCACCTTATCCGCGATCTCGAGGGTCGTGGCGAGCGCTTCGGGCACATCCGCAAACAGAGCCGCCATCTCCTCTTCGGACTTCAGGTATTCCTGCGTCGTATAGCGCATACGGTTGGGATCGTCCAGATCCTTGCCCGTATTGAGGCAAATCAGACGATCATGAGCCGGAGCATCTTCCGCCATGATAAAATGCACGTCGTTGGAGGCGATATACTTAACTCCGTGATGCTTCGCCAAACGCAACAATTCGGCATTGACTTTTTTCTGGTTTTCATATACCTGAGCGTCGATCCGGGGATTGCCGCTGGGATGCAACTGCAACTCGAGATAATAGTCCTCTCCAAAAATCGCCTTGAATTCGGCCACTACCCGCGAGGCTTCCTCCAGATCGCCCCGCATAATGGCCTGCGGCAACTCTCCCCCCAAACAGGCCGAGCAACAGATCAACCCTTCGTGATAGGTCCGAAGCAACTCCTTATCCACCCGGGGATGATAATAATACCCCTCGGTAAAGGCATAAGAGACCATACGGGCCAGGTTATGATAGCCTTCGACATTCTTAGCCAACAGGATCAGGTGATGACCGCGGTCTTCAGCCCCTCGGGTCTTGTCGAAACGGCTTCCTTTGGCCACATACACTTCGCAGCCCAGGATCGGTTTCACGCCCTCCTTGACAGCCGTATCGTGAAATTCTTTCACCCCGTACATATTCCCGTGATCGGTAATGGCCAGCGAGGGCATACCCAACTCCTTGGCCCGCTGGATCAAGGGCTTGATCGCGGCCGCTCCGTCCAGAATCGAAAACTGCGTATGTACGTGAAGATGAATGAATTGAGGCATTTTTACGGAATTTTGACAACTGTACAAAGATACGAAAACCGTTTCGGGTAATGAAACGGTTTTCGAGATTTTCAGGCGAGTTTTTTCTACGGCTTTGAGGACGAGGCCCGTGGCGGGAAAACTTCCCGGATCGCTTCCAGATAGGCCATCCCGTTGACGGTATCCGGTTCCAGATAACTGCTTTCGGTCCACTCGTTCCAAGCGTTGATAATCACCGCCGGCATCACCTCCGGATGGGCGAGAATCGTATCGCGCGTCATCTGCAAAGCCGTTTTGAAATTTTCCGGGGTATTGTTGCGCATGATATTCCAATAGGGGAAATTATAGTCGGAAGACCACTCCTGGGTCTGATCCGTACGCGGAGAAGAATCCCACCCCATCGTCACATTATAGATATAGGGCATCGAATAGTCGCTCCGGTGACGGGCCCAATAAGCCAGATACTCATCCCGTACCTGATTGTAATCGGTCTGCAGATCGGGCAACTGCGCCTGATGAATGATAATATATGTCGTCGCCGAATTGACGCCCAGACGTTCGAATACATCGGCATACTCACAAGGCGTTCCATCGGGCATCCGGGGATTCTCGATCACCACCATATTCCAATGCACCCCTTTGAGTCCGGCAGCCCGAGCCTTGGCGTCCAGCGACTGCATCGCCTCACGAGCCGCTTCCACCGAACCGAAACTGGCCAGAAAACTCGACAGGTCATAAATCGAGAAATAGGCTTTCCCGTCTATTTTCCAGTAATTGGGCTGCGTAAAATATTGGGCGACGAGTTCATCCCCAATTTTATCGTACAATTCAGGCGTCACCTTTCCATCGTACATCGACACATAAGGCGTTCCTCCCGTATACGGGAAACGATCCGCCCAACCATGGTTGGCCCACATCAGGGCGAAACGCAGGCGATCCCGGTTGGGAGCCCCCAAAAAGCCCTCATCCAAGGCCCGATTCAGGAACGGGCGTCCGTTGTAGTAATACCAGTCGAAAATAAAGACATCGATTCCGTGATCGGCAGCGGCATCGATTTTCCGGGCCATCACGGCCGGATCACGTTCGTCTTCATAGCCCCAGGCCGGCACATGGGGTTGGGCATGATCGGCAAACCGGGGACGAGCCTCCTTGACCAGTTCCCATTCGGTCCAGTCATGCGGGTGCATCAGGCTGTAAGGCAATTCCGAGCTGTCGCGCGTATGATAACCGGGAAAATAATAAGCCGCTACCGTAATACTGTCGGCTCGTGTATCATGGGTTTGTTTTCCTGTACAGGCACACACCCAAGGCAACAAACAGAATAGAAACCACTTTTTCATAATGCTCTCCAAATTAGAACCGATAACAAAAATAGGAAATTTCCCGCAGAGAGACGATCATTCATTGGATTTATCGGATGAAAAGTGTATCTTGAAAAATCAAATACACCCCTTAACTATTCAAAAACACTAACCAAAACTTCTGCAACATGATTCGGAAATTTTTTCCCGTTTTGGGCCTGCTCGGTTTGCTCAGCCTGAGCACGCTATCCGTTTCACAGGCTCAAACCTTCAACGGTCTCAACACCGATCTGAGTAATCTGTACCTGCTATCGCCGGCCAAAACCCGTTCGATCAGTCCCGAAAACTTTACGGGCGAAAAGGGCAAAGGCGGCATGGCCGATCCCAAGGACAAGGACATCCCCAACCGGGCCAACTCGGCCTGGGCCGCCCGTGATCTGGGACAGGGCTGGAAGGTCAATCCGTTCATCCGCATCCAGCCCAACGAAACCTTCACCCTGGCCGAAATCGAAGGACCCGGAGCCATCCAGCACATCTGGATCACCCCGGGCGGAAACTGGAAGTTCTCCATTCTGCGCATCTATTGGGACGACGAAACGGAACCTTCGGTGGAATGTCCCATCGGCGACTTTTTCGGTATGGGCTGGGGAGAATACGCTCCGCTTACCTCCCTGCCGGTGTGTGTCAATCCGGGCAGTGCCTTCAACTGTTACTGGCAAATGCCCTTCCGCAAAAAGTGTCGTATCACGTTGGAAAACGTCAATGAAGCCAAATACGTCGTCATCTATTACCAGATCGACTACACTCTGACCGAAGTACCCGAAGACGCCGCCTATTTCCATGCCCAATACCGTCGCTCGCACCCGACCCAGGGGTCGTTGCACACCCTGCTGGACGGCGTACGCGGACAAGGGCAATACGTAGGTACGTACATGGGTGTTCAGGTTAACAACAAAGGTTGGTGGGGAGAAGGCGAGATCAAATTCTACCTCGACGGCGACCGGGATTTCCCGACCATCTGCGGGACCGGACTGGAGGACTATTTCTGCGGATCGTACAATTTCGACCGAAACGGCCAGTACCAGGAATTCTGCACCCCCTACACCGGGCTGCATCAGGTGATCCGTCCGGACGGTGTCTATAATTCCCAGCAACGTTTCGGACTCTATCGCTGGCACATCGTCGACCCGATTCGTTTCGAGAAGGATCTCAAGGTGACGATTCAGGATCTGGGCTGGCGGCACAACGGCCGTTACCTGCCTCAGCAATCGGACATTATCTCCACCTCGTTCTGGTATCAGAGCGAACCGCACGCTCCGTTCCCGGAATTCCCCTCCTGGCAAGAGCTGGAAGTAAATTAACCTTACTCCCGATTGCAACGGAACGCGGATCCGGCAGATCTCTCCGACATCGGTTTTTGCTTCACAAAACAGGCATTGTCTTTGCATTTGTCCGATTATAATCGTATTTTTAGAATACGGAAAACCCTTAAAACACGAAAACCATGGACACGCCGAATGTAATCGTCATCCGGACCTTTTCTTCTACGGGTGAAGCCTTGATTTATAAAACCTTGCTGGAAAGCAACGGCATCGACGCCGAATTGTTGAACGAAACCAGTTCCGATGTACTGCCTCTGCAAAATGAGTTGATGGAAGTCAAACTGGCCGTCCGGGCAGCCGACGCCGCCAAAGCGCAGGAAATTCTCGACGCCAAATTCGACGAGGAAGAGTTCGAGGTGGAAAGCAAAAAGCGGCGCAAAAAACCGTAATGCTCCCGACCCGATTGCGGTCCGGCCATCCCGACCGACCTCGCTATAAAAAACGTCCCCACTTTTTGAAGTGGGGACGTTTTTTATCCTATAACCGGAACGGCAGAGACTACCAGCCCAGCAAATAAGCGAAGATCAGTGGAGCCACGATCGTAGCGTCGGACTCGATGATAAATTTGGGGGTATCCACATCCAGTTTACCCCAGGTGATCTTTTCGTTAGGCACGGCACCCGAATACGAGCCATAAGAGGTGGTCGAATCGGAAATCTGGCAGAAATAAGCCCAGAAAGGCACGCCTTCCCATTCAAGGTCCTGATACATCATCGGAACCACGCAAATCGGGAAGTCACCCGAGATACCTCCCCCGATCTGGAAAAAGCCTACGCCTTTGCCGCCGCTGTTGGCACGATACCATTCGGTCAGAAAGATCATGGTTTCGATCCCGCCCTTCACGGTCGAGGCCTTGAGTTCGCCTTTGATCACGTACGAGGTGAAGATATTCCCCAGCGTACTGTCTTCCCAGCCCGGAACGATAATCGGAATATTCTTTTCAGCAGCAGCCAGCATCCAGCTGTCCTTGGGGTCGATTTCATAGTACTGTTCCAGCACTCCGCTGCGCAGCAACTGATACATGAATTCATAAGGCAGATAACGTTCTCCCTTGTCGTCGGCCGCTTTCCAGATCTTGAAAATATGCTGCTGAATCCGACGGAAAGCCTCTTCTTCGGGAATGCAGGTATCCGTCACGCGGTTCATGTGGTTGTCCAACAATTCGCGTTCCTGTACGGGAGTCAGGTCGCGATAGTAGGGCACCCGTTTATAGTGATTGTGTGCCACCAGGTTCATCACATCCTCTTCGAGGTTGGCCCCGGTGCAGGTGATGATCTGCACTTTGTCCTGACGGATCATTTCGGCCAACGAAAGACCCAATTCGGCCGTACTCATCGCCCCGCCCAGGGTGATCATCATTTTACCCCCGGCGTTCAGGTGAGCTTCATAACCTTTGGCCGCATCGATCAGAGCTGCGGCGTTGAAATGGCGATAATGGTGAGTGATAAACTGAGAAACAGGTCCTTTTGTCATGACAATACGAAATTTGGTTAGATGCCGCAAAGGTACAAAATTTCATTACGGTGTCAACCTTTCGCCCCTCTTTTAATTTCATTACGGCGCCCACCTTTCGCCCTTGAAGGAAAAGAGGAGGCCTCGCCTCCTCTTTTAAGCTGTTTTTCGGGAACACTACTGCATCGTTTCCTCAAAATAGCGCCACAGATTATCGTCCTGCGGCACCGGCGCCGTCACCGAAATCAACTGTCGGGGAGAACCCACCGCCGCCACCGGATGCAGAAACTCCACCCGACGGGAATGCAACGAGATGCCGCCGTCCCGGTTGGAACGGGAAGCCCCGTATTTCAAATCGCCCCGAATCGGGCACCCTATTTTGGAGAGTTGGGCCCGAATCTGATGGTGACGCCCCGTAAGCAACTCCACCTCGAGCAGAAAATAGCGGCTGCTCTCCGCCAACAAGCGGTAATTGAGCCGAGCCTCCTTGCTGCCCGTCACCGCCTTATCATAGACTTTCGACTTGTTGGTTTTGCCATCCCGCACCAAATGATGCACCAGGGACCCCTCTTCGGGATGGGGACGGGCCTCGGTGATCGCCCAATACCATTTGGAGATCTCCCGATTCTTGATCATTTCGTTGAGTCGGGTCAGCGCCTTGCTCGTCTTGGCAAAGACCACCGCCCCGCTCACCGGGCGATCGATCCGGTGTACGACGCCCAAAAAGACCCGACCGGGTTTTGCATCCCGTCGACGAATGAACTCTTTGATCTGATCCTCCAGGGCCGGATCCCCCGACGGATCGGGTTGCACCAACTCTCCGGCGCATTTATTGACAATCAGCAAATGGTTGTCTTCATACAGGATTCTTTGCGGATCGAACATCACTTTTCCAACCTAAAGGTAAAGGGTAACAGATCTTGGGCCCGTTCCACCACCGTAGCACTGTCGGCACCGGACATAATGACCCGAATCGGACGATTCTGGCGTCTTTCGGTGTCGAACAACACCTGCCGACAGGCCCCACACGGATAACACTCTTCGCCGGCCGGCTCGGAGGCCAGGGCCATTGCCTCGACCGACACAGCGGGGAGTTCACCCTGCACAGCATACAGCAAAGAGCGTTCGGCACACATGCCCGAAGGAAAGACTTCGCTTTCCTGGTTGCTCGCCGTACGGACACGACCGTCCGACAAACGCACAGCCGCACCCACCCGGAAACCGGAATAAGGCGCATAAGCCGATGCGCAAGCCTTTCGGGCCTGTTCCACCAACTGCCGATCCGCATCGGGAAGTTCCTCCAGCGAAGCCGCATGCCAAAAATCAAACGTATATAGCTGTTTCTTCATCCTCATTTCACAAGCGGGACAGACCACACGCGTTCACTCATCTTTTCGCGGTTTCTCAGCCCGCAACATATGTCGTTTCCCCAGAGCTCCCGGCAATCGCTTGACCACAAACCCGGCTCCCCGCAGATTTTCCTTAACGGTACCCTTGGCCGAATAGGTCACCAGCATACCTCCCTCGGAGAGATGGTCGTACAACCGGGAAAAAACCTCGAGGCTCCATAACTCCGGCTGGGTATCCGGGGCAAAGGCATCGAAATAGATCAGTTCAAAGGTAGTATCAAAGCGACAATCCACCAAAGAGCAGCGGCGTTTTTTCAAGACGAAATTTTCATCCAGCGGAACGTCGACATCCCACGATGCCCGATGCAAGGCCATAAACCGCTCATCCATCGCATACGTCAACTGCGAAGCCACGGTTTCCGCCACCGGATAGAGTTCCAGCGTCTCATAATAAACCTTCAGGCCCCGATCCCGGGCCTCTTTCCAGGTCAACCAGGCATTCAACCCGCTTCCAAAGCCCATCTCCAGGATACGAATCGAAGGAGACTCGTTTCCCTCGGACAACCGGCTCTCCGTCCCTTCCGCATTTCGATCCAGCCAGGCCCTCAGACCCTGTTCGATGAAAATATAGTGCGACTCGCCCTCGGCCCCTCTCATCGAATGATAGGTATCGTGCAAAAGAGGATGGCGGAGGGTTTGAGAACCATCCGCCGTCGACTCAATCATCGGTTCGATCGTCTCCATACGACTATTCCAACGCAAAACGAACCATCACCGAATGTTCGATTTTGATCTTTTCGAACTCCAACTCCGGCATACTTTCCGCTCCGGACGCATCCATCGCCAACGAACTTTTCGACAGCATCACGTTCGAATACGGACGGGCATTATAGCTGTAATCCTGAATGTAAAGCGCCTTGCCGGCCTGACGTCCGACAGCCTGAGCCAACACTTCGGCATTCTGGCGGGCCGCTACGGCCGCCGCCGCCCGTACCTTTTGACGCAGTTCATCCATGTTGGAGACATCCGTCCGTTCGATATTCACGTCCGAAACCCCCATATCGGCCAAGGTTCGGAACACTTGTCCGACCTGCGTAGCCGTCGACACCTTCAACAGATAGGTTTTCGTACCCAAAACCGCATCTTTACGCAGGAAAAACGTCCGCAAATCGGCCGACTGATCCTGCACCACCAGATTCTTTTCCAAATCGAGATTCAAAGCCTCCAGCCGACGGAACATTTCCTGCTGTTGCTGATCGAGGGTAATTTTCCCTTTGCTTTCGTTCTCGCTCAGGTTGATCCGGATATAGATCTCATCGGGAACAATTTCCATCTCGGATTTTCCGGTCACCTCCATATAGTTCTGGTCGATAAAATTCTTCTCCTGTGCAAAAGCTACCGCACACAACACTACCGCAACGGCGGTCATCAATAATCGTTTCATGGCGAAATCGGATTGGTTTATATCTATGAGATGTTTTTCGACGGAAAATGTTACATCTCAATCAACGATTTTCTTTTCTTGATCTCCCGTTTACTCATCTCCTCCTGAACCAACTCCTGGTTCACACGGGAACGGTATGCATGTCCCGATTGCAGCTTGATCGCTCCCTGAGAGGTCGAAAAAACCGGTTCGACAAATGCCGAGGTAAAAGCCCGCGTCAAATCGTACGATTCGGAAGGATCCGAATCCTTGTTCTCGATATAATAGAGGTAAAAAGCCAGCTGATAACGCTCGCCATCGAAAGAACCGACCAATGCCAAGGGCGTATCGGGATAAACCATCTCGCCTTCCCGGACCTGTATCGAGCCCTGTTCCAGCAGTTGATAAACGGCGATCGTTCCATCGGCATGTTCGACCCGGAGACTATTCGTCTGGGAGGCATAAAGGGTTCCCGGACTACTCTGAGGGTTATCATCCTGAACGGCTACCACACGTCCCTTTCGGACCGCAAAAACCGTGTCGCCCCGCTGCATCTGGAAATAATAGGCCGTCCAGTTTTTCGGCCGGGCCTTTTGGAAAAAGTGCGCGTCGAAATTGGTTGCCGTATCGGCCCTGACTTCGCCATTAGTCTCGGAAAAAGGCAAACGATACACGAAATCGAGATCGGGTCGAGCGTCATTCGCCCCCAAAATGTACAGGAATCGGAAATTGCACCATCCCGGTTGCTTGGGTTGGGTCGGTTTGAGACGGAGCAACGTTCCGCTGCTCCTGACCGCCCGACGAAACCGGGACGGGGGAATCAGGTTCTGAGGAGCGACAAATTCAACCGCAATCGAATAACTTCCCAGCACCCTTTTGTTCACCGTCACCACGAAATCGCCCTGAGTCTGATCAAAACGACTCTCCAGGGAAATGGGATCCTGATCTTTTTGCAGATATTGGGCCGATGCAGAGGTACAACCCAACAACGCCGGCAACAAAGCCGACCAACAATATAAGCCCTTCATGACACACCCTATTTACAGTTAACCGTCATGAAGTTACTATTTCCCAGAGCGAAAAGCAAATTCATCGGCGCACAAGTTGCACCACATTTTCAACATGATGGGTATGGGGAAACATATCCACGGGTTGGATACGCGTCACCCGATAGGCTTCGTCGAAGATCGCCAGATCGCGCGCCTGTGTAGCCGGGTTGCAGCTAACGTAGACGATCCGTCGCGGTGCAGCCGCCAAAACGGTATGGGCCACATCTTCGTGAATCCCGGCCCGGGGCGGATCCAGAATCACGACATCGGGACGACCGTTGGCCTCGATAAAGGACTCATTGAGCACGTCCTTCATATCGCCGGCATAAAAGACCGTATTGTCCAGTCCGTTGAGTGCGGCATTGACCCGGGCATCCTCGATGGCTTCGGGCACATATTCCACCCCCACCACTTTCCGGCAACCGCGCGCCACGAAATTGGCGATGGTTCCCGTCCCGGTGTAGAGGTCGTACACGATTTCATCCCCTTCCAGTGCCGCAAATTCACGGGCCACCTTATAGAGTTCGTATGCCTGAGCCGAATTGGTCTGATAGAACGATTTGGGACCGATCTTGAATCGCAGGCCCTCCATCTGTTCGAAAATATGATCCCGCCCCCGGAACAGAACGACCTGCTGGTCCCCGATCGTATCGTTGAGTTTGGTGTTGACCACATACATCAACGAGGTGATCTGCGGAAAACGTTCCCCCAGAAAGGTCATCAAAGCCTCGATACGTTCACGATCATCGATGGCGAAAACCACGATCACCATCACCTCGCCGGTCGAGGCCGTCCGGATGATCAGGTTCCGCATCAGACCGGTGTGTTCGCGCACATTGTAAAACGGATAGTCGTGCTGCGTACAAAAATCCCGTACTGCCATCCGGATTTCGTTGGACGGATCGGGTTGCAGCCAGCATTTCCGGATATCCAACACCTTGTCGAACAGTCCCGGGATATGGAATCCCAACGCTCTCAGATCTCCGAGTTCAGCCCCGGAAGCCACCTCTTCGGTCGTCAGCCAGCGTTTATCGCTGAAGGTAAACTCCAATTTATTTCGATAGAAAAACGTCTGGGCCGATCCCAGAATGGGACTCGTCTCGGGGAGTTCGATCCGCCCGATGCGACGCAACTGTTCGCTGACCTGTTCCTGTTTGAAGCGCAGTTGCTCCTCGTAAGGCAGGTGCTGCCACTTGCAGCCACCGCACACTCCGTAATGTTCGCAGCGGGGTTCGACCCGCAACGGCGAACGTTTCCGGTAACGCACCACGGTTCCTTCCATGAAACGACGGCGTTTGCTGCGGATCTGCACATCCACCACATCGCCCGGCACCGCCATCGGAACAAACACCACCACCTCGTTATAATGCCCCAGGGCCTTGCCTTCGGCGGCGATCGTTTCGATCTCCAACGCCTCGATCAGGGGATAATTCGCTTTTTTCTTTCGGGCCACGACTCTCTGTTTTTCTCGAATTTGCCATCCATCGCCCCGACAGATTTTTCCACCGACTTCCCCATGGAAACGGAGAAAGACGCAAAAAAGTGCCGGTCGATTTCGATGCAAAGATAGTAATCCGTATCTTTGTAGGAAATCAGCCTTCGAAATTATGATTAAAATCGCAGTCCTGCCCATGAACCCTTTCGGGGAAAATACCCTGATCGTTTCGGATCAAACCGGCCAATGTCTGATCGTGGATGCCGGTAACTACACCCCCCGGGAAGATGCGGCACTGAGCCAATACATCACACAACACAACCTCAAACCCGTGATGGCCGTCAACACCCACGGCCACGTGGACCATATGCTGGGCGTCAATTATGTCAAAAAAACGTTCGGCATTCCGTTCGCCATTCACGGCAAAGACCGTTTTCTGATCGAATCGGCCCCCACCCACGGTGCCATTTACGGTTTCAAGGTCACCGACACCCCCTCCATCGACATCGACCTGGAAGGCGAAAAAGAGGTCCGTTTCGGGGAAAACCGGTTCCAGATCATCGAGACTCCGGGCCATACCCCCGGACACATCGCTTTGTACAATCCCGAAAACAAGCTGCTCATCACGGGCGACACGCTCTTTCGGGAAAGCATCGGACGCACCGATCTGCCGGGAGGCGATTACAGCTGGATCATGCGCAGCATCCTCGACAAACTGATGCCCCTGGGCGATGAAGTACGTTTCTATCCGGGCCACGGTCCCGAAAGCACCCTGGGTCACGAAGCCCTTTACAATCCGTTCGTCACCGAAGTGCTGGGAGGTGAAGTCGACCCCCAGGAACCGAAATAACCCCGTGCGATGAGAATAGACATTCTGACCGTCGTTCCCGAGCTGCTGACCTCTCCGCTGGGGGAATCGATTCTCAAACGAGCCCAGGAAAAGGGGCTGGTGGAGATCGTTATCCACAACATCCGGGACTACACCTTCGACCGTCACCGCCAGGTGGACGACTATCCGTTCGGCGGCGAAGCGGGCATGGTCATGAAACCCGAACCCATTTTCCGCTGCGTGGAGGATTTGCAAAGCCAACGCCACTACGACGAAATCATCTATACCTCGCCTGACGGCATCACCTACGATCAACACGAAGCCAACCGGCTCTCGACCCTGGAAAACATCATTATCCTCTGCGGGCATTACAAAGGCATCGACCACCGGGTCCGGGAACACCTCATCACCCGAGAGATATCGATCGGCGACTATGTGCTCACGGGCGGCGAGCTGGCCGCAGCGATCATTGCCGACAGCGTGATCCGCGTCATTCCCGGGGCCATCGGAGACGAAGCCTCGGCCCTGACCGACAGTTTTCAGGACAACTTGCTGGCCCCTCCCGTATATACGCGCCCGGCCGACTTCCGGGGGTGGAAAGTCCCCGACGTGCTGCTGTCGGGCAATCCCAAAGAGATTGCCCGCTGGCAGGAAGAACAGGCCCTGGAACGAACCGCCCGACTGAGGCCCGATCTGCTGGCAGACGATTAACTGGCTCAAAATACAGACGCTATCAACCGTTAAAAGTACCGAATCCATGCGTTATTACCTCATTGCCGGTGAAGCTTCCGGCGACCTGCACGGCGCCAACCTGATGCGCGGCCTGCTGAAAGCCGATCCCGAGGCCCGATTCCGTTTTTGGGGCGGCGATAAAATGGCCGAGGCCGGCGGTCGCGACAACCTGGTCAAGCACTACAAGGAAACCTCCTTCATGGGGTTCACCGAAGTGCTCAAGAACCTGCGCACCATCCTCGGACAGATCGAATTTTGCCGCCGGGATATCGAAGCGCACCGCCCCGACCTGTTGATTCTGATCGACTACGCCGGTTTCAACCTGCGCATCGCCCGATTCGCTCACCAGGCCGGCATTCCGGTCTATTACTACATCGCTCCCAAGGTATGGGCCTGGAAAGAGTCCCGCGTAAAACTGCTGCAACGCTACGTCGACCGGCTGTTCGTCATTTTCCCCTTCGAGGTTCCCTATTTCCGACGCTGGGGCATCGAGGCGATCTACGAGGGCAATCCGCTGATGGACGCCATAGCCGCCCGTCGCACCGGACTTCCCTCGCGCGAGGAGTTCGTCCGCACCCATGCACTGGACGGTCGGCCCATCATCGCCCTGCTGGCCGGCAGCCGCCGTTCGGAGATCGGCTACAACCTGCCGTTCATGGTGGAGCTTTCCAAGGAATATCCCCCATACCAGTTCGTCGTGGCCGGAGTATCGTGGCTCGACCGCAGCGTGTATGCCCCCCATCTGGAGGGCAGCGACGTGCGTTGGGTCAAAGACCTTACCTACGAACTGCTTTCGGTGAGTGAGGCCGCCGTAGTCACCTCCGGAACGGCCACGCTGGAAACCGCCCTGATCGGCACCCCCGAAATGGTCTGCTACCGCCGTGACCTGCCCTCGATGCTGATCGGGAAAATGTTCCTGAAAATTCCATATGTTTCGCTGGTGAATCTGGTGCTGGAACGCGAAGCCGTCCGCGAACTGCTTCAGTTCCAGATGAACATGAAAAACGCCACCGAAGAGCTGACGGCTATTCTGCCGGGCGGTTCGAAACACGACCGCATGCTGGCCGACTACGCCGAACTGCGGGAAAAGATGGGCTCGGCCGGTGCTTCCGAACGGGTCGGGGCCCGCATGGTGGAGGAACTGCGCAAAACGAAATAAACCATGAAAATCTTCTGCATCGGACGCAATTACGTCGAACATATTCAGGAGCTGGACAACAATCGTCATATTCCGCCCGCTCCGGTCTTTTTTCTGAAACCCGACACGGCCCTGCTGCGCAACAACGACGCCTTTTATGTACCGTCGTTCAGCCAGGATCTGCACTACGAAACCGAACTGGTCATCCGGATCAACCGCGTCGCCAAAGCCATCGACGAAAAGTTCGCCCATCGTTGTTACGACGAAGTGGGACTGGGTATCGACTTCACGGCCCGCGACATTCAACGCCGGTGTATCGCCGAAGGATTGCCGTGGGAGATCTGCAAGGCTTTCGACCATTCGGCGGCCCTGTCCCCGCAATTCATTGCCCTGAGCGAACTGGGCGGCGACGTCCAAAACCTCCATTTCGAGATGTCACTCAACGACCAGATTCGGCAACAGGGCGATACGGCTCAGATGATTTTCTCCGTCAATCGGATTGTTTCCTATCTTTCCCAGTTTTTTACGCTGAAGATGGGCGATTTGATCTTCACGGGAACTCCCGTAGGCGTCGGGCCCGTCAAACCGGGCGACCACATCCGGGCTTCCCTCGAAGGCCACACACTACTGGACTTCGACATCAAATAACCCGAAAACCGAATCGAATGCATTGACTCACCCATCGGAAACGAGACTTTTCCCACACGGAACGCGTAACGCAAAATACCGTCTATGAATTCCGGCCGATTTTGCCCGCCAACCCGTCAAACCCCGACAGAATCGCCCGTCTTCCCGATCCGTTTTAATACCGTACCCATGCCAAAAAACTCGACAATTCAACAGGCTATCGTAATCGGAGCCTCTTCGGGCATCGGACTAGAAACGGCCCGACTGCTGGCCGCCCGCGGTTGTCGGGTGGCTGTTACCGGACGCCGGGCCGATCGGTTGAATGCCCTGCAGGCGGAGAACCCCGCACATTACCGGGCCGTTCCGTTCGATTTGACCGCTCCGGACGCGCTGGAACATCTGGAATCTGCTGCCCGACAACTGGGAAAAGTCGATCTGATCGTTCTGTGTTCCGGAACGGGCGATTTCAATCCGGAACTCGATTACCGGATCGAAGCCCAGACCAACCGTCTCAACATCGATGCCTTCACCCGTACGGCTGACTGGAGCTATCGTACGCTCAAACAGCAGGGCGGCGGTCATTTCGCAGCCGTCACCTCGGTCATGGGTCTGCGGGGCAGCGGAGCCGCCCCGGCCTATGCCGCCTCGAAAGCCTACCAGATCAACTACCTGCAAGGGCTCCAACAACGGGCCGCCCACGAAACGATACCGCTGTATATCACCGACATCCGTCCCGGTTCGGTCCAAACCGACATGATGAAAGGCGAGGGTCACTTCTGGATCACCTCGCCAAAAGATGCCGCCCGCTATATTCTGAGAGCCGTCGATCGCCGGAAAACAGTTCAATACGTCTCTCCCCGCTGGCGCCTGATCGGACAATTGTTGCAGAATTTGCCCGGCTGGTTGCACCGAAAAATGTAACGGCATCTTCAACCGACTTCAACCCAACACCCATGTTACTGCACGAAAAACTCAAAAACTACCGATTGATTCTGGCCAGCCGCTCGCCCCGCCGCCAACAACTGCTCCGGGACTGCGGCCTGGAATACACGTTGGCCGAACCTTATGAAGTAGAGGAAATCTACCCCGAGACTTTGCCATGTGAAGAGGTCCCTGTTTACCTCTCCCGGCTCAAATCCGAAGCCTACCCTGTTCCGCTGGACGAGCGGGATATTCTGATCACGGCCGACACGGTAGTGATCCTCGATCACGATATTTTGGGCAAACCCCACGACCGGGAAGCGGCTATTTCGATGTTGGAACGACTCAGCGGCCGCAGCCACCGGGTCGTCACGGGAGTCACCCTGCGCACCCGAGATCGCAGCCTTTCGTTCGATGCCCACAGCGACGTCAAGTTCGGTCCGCTGTCCTTCGAAGCGATCGTCTATTACATCGACCGATACCAGCCTTTCGACAAAGCCGGTTCCTACGGCATCCAGGAGTGGATCGGCTACATCGGAATCGAAGGCATCCGGGGATCGTTCTACAACGTCATGGGGTTGCCCATTCAAAAATTGTATGACCAATTAAACCGTTTTATAAAAGCATGAAAAAATTCATCACCCTGCTTTGCGCGGCCCTGCTGTTCGCGGGAGGCAGTCTTCGTGCCGACGAAGGGATGTGGATTCCGTCGCTGATCGGCACACGTATCAAGGACATGAAATCCAAAGGTTTCAAACTGAAGGCCGAAGACCTTTACAGCATCAACCAAGCCTCGCTGAAAGACGCCGTCGTGCTGTTCGGCGGGGGTTGTACCGGGGAGGTAATCTCCGACGAAGGGCTGATGCTTACCAACTACCACTGCGGTTACTACTTCATCGGGGCGCACAGTACCGTCGAACAGGATTACCTGACCAACGGTTTCTGGGCCATGAACCGCTCCGAAGAACTGCCCAACCCGGGCCTCAACGTCAAGTTTCTGATCCGCATGGACGAAGTGACCGATCAGGTTCTGGAAGGGGTTACCGACCAGATGCCCCAGGCCGAACGCGACAGTCTGATCCGCCTGCACAGCCAGCAACTTACCCAACAAGCTACGGCCGGCACCCACTACGAAGCCTCGGTCGAACCGTTCTATTACGGCAACCAGTATTTTCTGTTCCTGTACGAAAAATTCACCGACATCCGACTGGTAGCTGCACCGCCCTCCTCGATCGGCAAGTTCGGGGGAGACACCGACAACTGGATCTGGCCTCGTCACACGGGAGATTTCGCCGTGTTCCGCATCTACGCCAACGCCCAGAACCAACCGGCCGACTATTCACCCGACAACGTACCTTATCGTCCCCGCAAGTCGCTGGCCATCTCGACTCAAGGGCTTAAAGAAGGCGATTTCACGTTGGTATACGGCAACCCGGGCCGCACCCTGCAATATGTCGTTTCCGATGCCGTCGATTACACCCTCAACCACGGGAACCCCGACAAAATCCGCCTGCGCACCAAACGGCTCGACATCATGAATGCCGAGCAGGCCAAAAGCCCGGCTGTCCGCATCGCCTACGCGGCCAAAAACGCCCGGATCGCCAATCCCTGGAAAAAATGGCAGGGTGAAAGCAAAGGGCTGGCCCGTTTAGGCACGCTGGAAAAGAAAAAAGCCTTAGAAGCGGAATTTACCCAATGGGCCGCCGACAAACCGGCCTATCGGGATTTGCTGCCTGAACTGCATAAACTTTATGCCGAATTGGCTCCCTACGCCTATGCCCGAGACTACTATCAGGAGGTGTATGAAGCGATCGAACTGACAGCCTTTGCTTCCGGTGCCTCCAAAAACGTATTCAAAGAAAACGCCGCCCGCGCCGCCGACGGCTATTTCAAGAATTACAGTCGCACGATCGACATCCTGACGGCCAAAGCCCTGCTGCAGGAATACGAAGAGAATGTACCTCAGGCGTGGATGCCGGCTTATTTCCGGGAAGCGGTACAAAAAGCCGGCAGCGTAGAGGCATTCGTGGACACGCTCTTTAACCAGAGCTATTTCTCCTCTCCGGAAAATTACGCCAAGCTCATGGCGCTCGATTCAGCCGATCGGGCTGCCGCCCTCAAAACAGACCCGGCCCTGCAAATGGCCGAAGCGTTCACCCAGTATTTCAAAACCCGCATCGATCCGCGTTACCGGCAGCTCAACGCCCAGATCAACCAACTGTATCGTCCCTACATGCGGGCGCTGATGGAGATGCAGCCCGACAAGACCTTCTTCCCGGACGCCAACCTGACCTTGCGGGTCTCTTACGGACAAATTGAGGGCTACAAACCCGTCGATGCCGTCAGCTATGAGCCGTTCTCCACGCTGGAAGGAATCATGGAGAAGGATAATCCGGATATCTACGACTACGACGTTCCGAAAACCCTGCGTGATCTGTATGCCTCGAAAGAGTACGGCCGCTGGGGAGTCAATGGAACCGTGCCGGTCGCCTTCATCGCCACCAACCATACTACGGGAGGCAACTCGGGCAGTCCGGTTCTCAACGCCCGGGGCGAACTGATCGGGATCAACTTCGACCGCACCTGGGAAAGCACCATGAGCGATTATGAATTCGATCCGGTCAAATGCCGCAACATCATCGTGGACATTCGTTATGTCCTGTTCGTCATCGACCGCATCGGCAACGCCGGATACCTGCTCGACGAAATGAACATCATCGACTGACCTCGACGAGCGTCCGTTTCCCGAACGCGTCGCCGAGCACACCCAAAGGGGGACACTCACTTGTGGAGTGTCCCCCCTCTTTTGGGATTGCCGGTTGTTTCCCATCTGCCCGCCGGGCTATTTTTTGCCCAGCCGGACCCAGCTCCGATACAACAATCCATACGCTGACCCAACGATCCTGCCCCCCACCGATCCGTCAGCCGATCCACGCATGGGACAACGCTTCCCTACCCGGCACCTCCGTTCGGATACCATATATCCCCGTTTCCCGAACTGTCCCCGCCCGGCATGGCACGTCGAAACATCGTCCCCTTCAAGGCCCCGACAACCTCTGGGCTACACGCTTCCCCACAAAAAAAGCTGCGGCGGATGAACGATCCGCCGCAGCTTTTTCTAACGGAGTGCTACGACTCCTTACTTACAGGCATATACAAACTTACTTATTGGTACCGATCAGATCCACACTACGGCGGATGAACCGGGTCAACTCTTCCCCTTTCAGCATGCCATTGGTCAACAACGCCAGGTCGATCAACTGTTTAACCAGTTTGTTTTCCTTACCCAGCTCACCCAGACGATCCGTCCGTTGCCGGCGAAGATCATCGAGTTTCTTGGAGGTTTCCTCGCGTTTATCCTTCTCTTCGGTCGAAAGTTCATCCTCTTTCTTATCCTTGATCAGTTCGTTGAGCGCATTCTGTTCCGAAACGGCCGCATCGATCTTCTGGTTGATCTTGCTCAGATCTTCGCCATACCCTTTTTCCACTTCATCCAGAATTTCAGCCACAATCGGGTGATTGCCGTTCACTACAACATTGAAACTGTCGGGCATCTGTCCATAAAAGGCCATACCCCCGCCCCCCATGGCAGCCATATCTTTCATACGACGCATGAATTCGTTCTGCGTAATGAGTACCGGCACCTGATCTTCAGCCATCGGCTCAAACATCAGGTTATAATGCGTCTTTTCCTGAACCGGCAGCTGGGCTTCAAATACCGGACGAAGAATATCCTGCTGCTGCGTGCTAAGGGCCATATGAATCGGTTCAGCTTTCTGAATCAACCGATCGATCACATCGGCATCCACCCGCGTGAAGCGCAGTTTCTGGTTTTTGCTTTCGACCCAACCCATAAAGTGGTTGTCCAGCGGACCATTCATTTCCAGAACATCATACCCCTTTTCACGAGCGGCTTCGATAAAACTGTATTGTCCCTCCTTGTCGGACGTATACAGATAGATCGTATTGCCATCCTTGTCGGTCTGATTTTCCTGAACCAGCTTGCTGTACTCGTCCAAGGTAAAATATTTGCCTTCGAGGTTCTTCAACAGCACGAAGTCGGCCGCCTTTTCCGCAAATTTTTCGTCGGTGATGATCCCGTATTCGATAAAGATCTTCAGGTCGTCCCACTTGCTTTCGTATTCCGCCCGCTGCTGTTTGAAAATATCACCCAGGCGTTCAGCCACCTTGCGGGTAATGTAGCTCGAAATCTTCTTGACGTTCGAGTCGCTCTGCAAATAGCTACGCGACACGTTCAACGGAATATCCGGCGAGTCGATCACCCCGTGCAACAGCGTCAAGAACTCGGGCACGATCCCTTCCACCGAATCGGTGACAAAGACCTGATTCGAATAGAGCTGGATCTTGTTCTTCTGGATTTCGAAGTTGTTGTGAATCTTCGGGAAATAGAGAATCCCCGTCAGGTTGAACGGATAGTCGATATTCAGATGGATATAGAAGAGCGGATCTTCTCCCATGGGATAGAGTTTATGATAAAACTCGACATACTGTTCATGGGTAATTTCCGACGGTTTGCGCGTCCAGAGCGGTTCGGTATCGTTGATGATATCGTCCTGATCGGTATCCACATATTTGCCGTCTTTCCATTCCTGTTTTTTCCCGAAAGCGATGGGCACCGGCAAGAAACGGCAATATTTGTTCAGAATCCCGCGGATACGATCCTTTTCGGCAAATTCCTTGCAATCTTCACTCAGGTACAACACGATATCCGTTCCCCGTTCCCGGGTTTCGGAAGCCTCTTCCAGGGTGTATTCGGGGGTCCCGTCGCAGCTCCATTTCATGGTTTTGGAGCCTTCACGGTAAGAGCGGGTGATGATTTCCACCTTATCGGACACCATGAACGCCGAGTAGAAACCCAACCCGAAATGTCCGATAATCGATTGGTTCTGGTATTTGGCCAGGAACTCTTCGGCCCCCGAAAAGGCAATCTGATTGATGTATTTGTCGATCTCTTCGGCACTCATCCCGATCCCCGCATCGGAAATCGTCAGCGTACGGGCTTCCGGATCGAGTTTCACCCGAATGGTCAAATCGCCCAACTCTCCGCTGAATTCGCCTTTCGAAGCGAGCGTAGAAATTTTACGGGTGGCATCCACGGCATTGGCGATCAACTCGCGCAGAAAAATTTCATGATCCGAATAGAGGAATTTCTTAATGATCGGGAAGATGTTCTCGGTCGTTACACCGATTTTTCCGTTTTGCATAATTCGTAAGGTTTTATTGTATTTTTCGATGATTTCTGGGTAAACGGCCCTCTCTCGAGCGCCTCTTTCGGTTCAACAAAACGTATGCCATCCGGGAAAGCCTGCCAAATTGACAGCCACAAAACACCGAGGGTGCTGACAAAGATGTCAGCACCCTCGGCAAGGCTCAAAACCGAAGTTTATGTCTCGCGACCTTTATCCCAGTTCGATCACCTGCCGGGGAGTCAGCTGGGTAAAGTCATCAATAATCAGGTCGTAATCTTCCAATTTTTCCCGTGGAAAAGTCGTAGCCAAAGCCACCACCCGCATACCGGCCGCCCGGGCCGCCTGAATCCCCACCGGAGCGTCTTCGCACACGACACACTCCTCGGGCTTCAGTCCCAGAAGCTGAGCAGCCAGCAAATAGACTTCGGGATCGGGTTTCCCGCGGGTAATCATATCCCCATTGGCGATGGCATTGAAATAGGTAGCGATTCCGCAACGTGTCAATACGAAATTCACATTGGCCGAACCTCCCGACGAACCCACCGAAATTTTCACCCCGTTTTCCCGGAGACCGGCCAGAAAATCGATCAGTCCGGCTGTCGGTGCTATCGCTTTCTCGAACAACATCCGATACAACGCTTCCTTCTCCTGGGAAAGCTGTTCGAGATCGAATCTTTCCAACAGTTCGGGGGCCTGCCATTTGAAAATCAAGTCATTGGTCATCCCGAAACTGGGCATAAACTTTTCCCGGTCAAACGTCAGTCCATATTTGGTGAACAGGCGTCTGAACGCCTCGATATGCACGTCGCGGTTATCCACCAACACCCCGTCCATATCAAAAATCACTCCTTTAATCATATTGTCATTCAATTTGGAGGCAAAGATACAATTTCCCGGCAAACGGGAAAGCACATCGCCGCAGGATTTTCATTCCATTCCCTCTGCGCGCATCGATTGCCCCCTGGCAACGCTTTTCCATCGGGAATCGCAGACTCCTCGCTGGCCGATCCGACCGAAAATATTATCTTTGCAGCAAAGTCATCGTGTTATGAGCATTCCCGAAAAAACCATCGAACGCCTGAGCGAATATCGCCGCACGTTACTGGCTTCCCATGCCCAGGGCATCACCCACATTTTCTCCCATGTACTGGCCGGTATCCACGGGATTACCGCCGTGCAGGTACGTCGCGATCTGATGCTGATCGGTTTTTCGAGCGACACGAAAAAGGGATACGACGTCGAAGTGCTCATCGAGTTCATCAGCCAGATCCTCGATGCCCGCAACGTGGTCAACATCGGCGTGATCGGTATGGGAAATCTGGGGCAGGCCCTGACCAAATATTTCAACGGTCAACGCTCCAAACTGCGTATCGTAGCCGCTTTCGATGTCGATCCGGCCAAAGTAGACCACCAGATCGACGATATTCCCTGTTACGACATGGCCCGTTTCGAAGAAGAAGTCGACAAACTGGATATCAAAATCGTCATTCTTTCCAGTCCGGCCTCCATTGCCTCCGAACTGGTGGTGCCGATCATCAACGCCGGGATCAAAGGCGTTCTCAATTTCACGTCCATGCCGCTGAATTTTCCCAAAGGGATCGTCGTCGAGAATTACGACATTACCACCGTATTGGAAAAAGTGGCTTATTTCGTCAAAGAGGCCGAGGAAAACAATTAGGAATGAGGATATTCGAAGGATTCGAGCATAGCGGAGAGATCGTTCGTCCAGTCGCGACCATCGGGTCATACGACGGCGTACATGCGGGGCATCGCGAAATATTGGCCCGTCTGAAACGCACGGCCCGACAACGGGTCGGCGAAAGTACCGTCATCACGTTTCATCCTCACCCTCGGCAAGTATTGCATCCCGAAGAACCCCTGTCGCTGCTCAATACCCTCCCCGAAAAACTGGATTTACTGGCCTCTCTGTCCATCGATAATGTCATTGTCGTTCCGTTTACCATGGCGTTCAGCCGGATTCCCGCAACCGATTTCGTGCAGGACTATCTGGTTCATCAACTGCATGTCGACACCCTGATCGTGGGCTATAACCACCATTTGGGATACGGTCAAACGGGAGACAGTTCCACGTTGCAGCATCTGGGACAGCAATTCGGATTCCGGGTCGAAGAGATGCCCCGCCAATCGGTGGATGAGCAGAAAGTCAGTTCGACGGTTATCCGTCGCCAAATTGCCGAAGGCCAAATGAGCCGGGCCGCCCGCTACCTGGGGGCTCCGTATGCCTTACGGGGCATCCTCCGGAGAGGGCTTATCGAGGAGATCGATCCGGTAAAGCTGCTTCCTCCGCCAGGCCGGTATCCGGTACAGGTCCTTTTCCCGACAGTCGGACAGTCCGAGATCGGGGACATCCTGATCGTCGAAGAGGATCGTCGTCTGCAACTGTTAGGGGTAGTTGCCAGACAGGCATCTGAGCGCCCCGTAACGGTAAAATTTCCCTAAAACCTCTTCAGAGGCTATAAAAATTGGGAAATTTATTGTAATTTTGCCCAAATTTATACAGTAATACCCCACCTTAAAACCTTCCTACCATGTCGTTGTTGAAAGATAAAGTTCAGAGTGAGGGTCTCACTTTCGATGATGTTCTGTTGATTCCCGCCTATTCGGAAGTTCTGCCCCGCGAAGTATGCATTCATTCGCGTTTTTCGCGCAACGTGCCGATTAATACGCCTATCGTTTCGGCGGCTATGGATACCGTCACCGAAGCCGATCTGGCCATCGCCATTGCCCGGGAAGGAGGTATCGGGGTGATCCACAAAAACATGAGCATCGCCGAACAGGCCGCTCAGGTACGCAAAGTAAAACGGGCCGAAAACGGCATGATTTACGACCCGATCACCATCGGCCCCGACAACACCGTGGGGGATGCCCTGCAACTGATGCACGACAACCGGATCGGCGGTATTCCGGTAGTAACGGCCGAAAACAAACTGATCGGGATCGTCACCAACCGTGACCTGCGTTTCCAACGCGAAATGTCCCGTCCGATCTCCGAAGTGATGACCAAAGATCGGCTCATCACCACCCACAACCCCGATCTGCAAACCGCTTCAGACATCCTGCGGCAGAACAAAATCGAAAAACTGCCGGTTGTGGATCAGAACGGCTATCTGATCGGTTTGCTGACGTACAAAGACATCACCAAGGTACAGGCCAATCCCAATGCCAGCAAGGACTCGAAAGGTCGTTTGCGCGTCGCAGCCGGGGTAGGCGTAACATTCAATACCTTGGAACGTGTAGCCGCCTTGTACGAAGCCCAGGTGGATGCCATCGTGATCGATACCGCCCACGGTCACTCGGCCGGGGTGATCAAAATGCTCCGGGAAGTGAAAAAACTCTATCCCACGTTGGATGTCGTGGTCGGCAACGTCGCTACGGGCGAAGCAGCCCGCATGCTGGTCGATGCCGGAGCCGACGGGGTGAAAGTAGGGATCGGCCCGGGTTCGATCTGCACCACCCGTGTCATTGCCGGGGTAGGTGTTCCTCAATTGTCAGCCATTTACGATGTGGCCCAAGCGCTGAAAGGAACCGATGTTCCGGTGATTGCCGACGGCGGATTGCGTTATTCGGGCGATATCGTCAAAGCCCTGGCCGCAGGAGCCGACTCGGTTATGGCCGGTTCGATGTTTGCCGGGGTGGAAGAATCGCCCGGCGAAACGATCATTTACAACGGTCGTAAATTCAAGTCATACCGGGGAATGGGCTCTCTGGAAGCCATGCAACAGGGCTCCAAAGACCGTTATTTCCAGGATATGGAAGACGACGTCAAGAAACTGGTTCCGGAAGGCATCGCCGCCCGGGTTCCATACAAGGGCTCTTTGGCCGAAGTCATCTACCAGATGATCGGCGGTCTGCGTGCCGGGATGGGTTACTGCGGAGCGAAAGATATCGCGGCTCTGAAAAACGCCAAATTCATCCGGATCACCAATTCGGGGATGCTGGAAAGCCATCCGCACGATGTTTCCATCACCCGGGAAGCCCCCAACTACAGCCGGGGCGAATAACGATCTCCAACTCAACAAGCATAAAAAGGCGAAAAGATATCTTTTCGCCTTTTTACATACATCCAGGGTATTGTAGGTTTCTCCCGTTTCGCAGGAATTGGCCCGATAGCCACCCAAAGGTTGCGCACAAAATGCTTTTTTCGTATCTTAGATGCAACTTAACAGGTTTATATTCCATGATTACACGCGACATTCCGATTCGGGTACGTTATTACGAAACCGACCAGATGGGCATCGTCCACCACTCCAACTATATCCGCTATTACGAAACCGTGCGTACTGAAATGTTGCGCGAATTCGGCACCACCTACCGCGAAATGGAGGAACACGGCGTCATGTTGCCGGTTCTCGACGTGCAGAGCCACTATCTGTCGCCGGCCTATGACGACGATCTGTTAACGATACGGGTAACGCTTCGGGAGATGCCCAAAGCCAGGATGCGTTTCGATTACGAAATCTACCGGGAAGGCGATCAGTTGATCAATACCGGCAGTGTGACCCTCGGCTTCATGAACAGCCGGACCCGCCGGGCTTGTCGTGTTCCGGACTATTTTGTCAAGTTGCTGGAGCCTTACTTCGCATAAACATTGCTGGTTGGGATGCGGGATTTTCCCTTCTTTTCCGAAACAGCCGACATCCGATACATCCAGCGACCCGCCCCAAAAAACAACGAGCCGATCAATAGCGATCCGGCTCGTTTCGTATCCGATCAACAGATCGGCAAATCGGCACGTCGTCACGCCGGACTCCCGTGCTCCGATTTTCGATACGCCCCGGAGAAAATCCGTCCGTCCGGAATTTCGAAAAGAATACGATCCACCGGGAGGCGATCCTGCCGGATACTCCATCGGACCGGACTTCTTAAAAACCGAAACCCTGAGACGTCCATCGACCACGCGGCCCGGCCGGATATTCTCCCTTGCCCCGACTCAACAGCGGCCGATCCTTCGAAGAATGGTTGACTTTCCGGAAAGTTATTTTTCGACTCATGCGAAATACAAGCCGACCCGATCGGAGATCCTATACGGGACGGATCAACACAACCGCATGAGCCTCCACCCCCTCCTGCCGACCGACAAACCCCAACTTTTCGGTCGTCGTGGCTTTTACCGACACCTGTCCGGGATCGATGCCCATCGTATCGGCCAAAACCTCCCGCATCCGATCGATATAGGGTCGGACTTTGGGGCGTTGCAAGCACAACGTACAGTCAACATTGCCGATCCGATACCCTTCCCGCAAGAGCAGGTCCACAGTCCGACGCAACAGTTTTTTACTGTCAATACCTTTGTACTCCTCCGAAGTATCCGGGAAATGCAGGCCGATATCTCCCAAAGCCGCAGCCCCCAGCAGGGCATCACACAGTGCATGAATGACCACATCCCCATCCGAATGGGCCACACACCCCAACTCGTGTTCAATTCGCACGCCGCCCAGCCATAACGGCAAACCGGGAGCCAGTACATGCACATCGTACCCATGTCCTATTCTGAAAGTTTCCATCATGCTCGTGAAATTTGAATCGTTTCGGTAAAGATAGGGAGTTTTCCCGGGATAGGCTACCCCAACCTTCTATTTTGAGGTGGACAAGCGGATTTCCGGGAACGACAAGCGCTCTTCCCCCAAAAAATCGTATCTTTATCGACGCAAAATAAAATACGAAAATATGGCATCGACCCTGACCGACTTACAACCCTCCGCCATTTGGCGGTTTTTCGACGAAATTACCCGGATTCCCCGTCCGTCCAAAAAAGAGGGAAAAATCATCACCTATCTGATCGAATTCGCCCGTTCCCGGGGTCTTTCCTATCGCAAAGATCTGACCGGCAATGTAGTCATTCTGAAGAATGCGACACCCGGTCTGGAAGAGCGCCCGAAAGTGGTTTTGCAAAGCCACATGGATATGGTGACCGAAAAAAACAATGACGTTCATTTCGATTTCGAACACGACGCTATCCGCACCCGGATCGAAAACGGCTGGGTCAAAGCCGAGGGAACGACACTGGGTGCCGACTGTGGCATCGGGATGGCAGCGGCTCTGGCCATTCTGGATGCCCAGGATATTCCGCACGGACCGCTGGAATGCCTGTTTACGGTCGACGAAGAGACCGGCCTCACCGGAGCGTTCGGTTTGGGATCCGACATGCTGACCGGTCGCTATCTGATCAACCTCGACTCCGAAGACGAAGGCGAACTGTTTATCGGCTGTGCCGGGGGCGTCGATACGTTGGCGAGTTTCCATTACACGAACGAACCCGCGCCTAAAAATTACACCTTTTTCCGCATCGATGTACAGGGGCTTCTCGGCGGACATTCCGGCGACGATATCGATAAGGGCCGAGGCAATTCCAATAAACTGCTGACCCGTTTTTTGTGGTACGCCGCCCGCAAATTCGACATGCGGTTGACCTATTTCGACGGCGGCAATCTGCGCAATGCCATTCCCCGCGAAGCGTATGCCGTTTTCGGCATTCCGACCAAATGGGTTTCCCACCTTCAGGAATACTTCCCTCGCTACGTCCACGCAATACAAAGCGAATTTCAAGCGACCGAACCGGGGTTGACCGCTTCGCTGAGCGAAATGCCCGAGCCGACATCAGTGATCGACCTGCCGACGCAGACATCCTTGCTCAATGCCTTGTGCGGACTTCCCAATGGAGTATTGGCCATGAGCCACACCCTGGAAGGACTGGTCGAAACTTCGACGAACCTGGCCTCGGTCAAATTTACCGACAACCGTCACATCACGGTAACGACATCGCAGCGATCTTCCGTGGATAGTGCCAAAAACGAAGCGGCCGCCAGCATCGAATCGGTGTTCGAGTTGGCCGGAGCCCGGGTGACGCATTCGGACGGCTATCCGGGTTGGACGCCCGACCCCGATTCTCATCTGCTGGAAGTCACCAAAGCCTCATATGAACGGCTTTTCGGGGTAACCCCCAAAGTCAGGGCCATTCATGCCGGACTGGAATGCGGATTATTCCTGCAAAAATTCCCCGAATTGAAAATGGTTTCGTTCGGCCCCACCCTGCGCGGGGTACATTCGCCGGACGAGCGGCTGGAAATTGCCTCGGTAGACAAATTCTGGCAGTTGTTGATCGATGTTCTGAAGGAGCTGCAATAATCGAATCCTTCGATTTTCCTCTTTTCCGGAAGGAACAGTCAGATCTGGCAGAGATAGTTGTCATTCGCCCGCAGACGGTTTTCCATCCTCCCCGCACAAATTCTGTCCGTCAGATTTCCACATGCAGCGAGGCCGAACCCAATGAGTTCGGCCTCGCTGCATCGTTGATGTCCGTCAGGTAGCGTCCCTATCGGACCTCGATGGTGTAATTGCTGTTATAACAAACTTTCGCCCACTCCTGATTGACGAATTTCCCCGAAGGAGAAACTTGTCCGAAGCGATACGGAACCTGCAACAACGGCAATTCATCGTCATTGAGATAGGGTACGAACTGAGCGCCATGGAGTTTGAGCGAACCGACGAACAATTTCCCCACATCATATCCCCGATAGGAATATTGCGAAGGCAGCGATCCGAATTCCGATACATACCGACGGTCGAAATCCACCACACGCGCATTACCCCGGTCTGCATGATAAGAGGTTATATAACGCACGTTCAGCTTGAAATAAAGGCTTTTATCGACATTCTGATAACGAGCCCACTTGGCACTCCCGATCACTTTAATAACCGGACTTTTGATGCTGCGGGCCATCAGATTGTTCTGGACCGAACTGATCCGCGCCAAAATCTCATCGGTCGCGATTTCGCTGTTCGCCAACACGAGGATCACATTCTCTTTGTCTCCGCTCAACAATTTTTCGACATCCGAAGCCAGATGAGCACTATGATTCAGCCGATGGGCCGATGGCGGCACCAACGAGGCCGTTTCATCCCTCAACTCCTGATCGACAGATGCAGCCGAAATCACGATCACATTTTTGTCAGGCGTCAAATCCTCCCGGAGTTTTTCGCTTTTGGTCGTATTCACCGGAAAGACCTGGAAAGCAGCCGGGGTTTCGATTCCGTCGATCGACCCCAACGGGGAGACGATCGGAATCCCGTTTGTCTCCGCAAACCGCGCCGCAGGAGCAAAACAATCGTCATACACCGGACCGAGAATCAAGTCGGCCTGACGCAGGGCGGGATCCCGTAAGACGTTTTTCACCTCCGCCTCGGAGCGTCCGGTGTTGAACACATCTACCTGAGCCGACACTCCGATACTTTTGAGTTCTCCCAAGGCCAGCAAAAAACCTTGATAAAACTCCAAAAATTGAGGATTGGCCGAAGCGTCCACCTGCAAAGGAAGCAGAACGGCTACCCGCAAAGGGGCCGTCTGATCGATATTCTTATACCGAAACGATCCCGACGTCGACCAAAGATCATTCGGTCGGGTCACCGTCTCCGAACCACCGACCGGCAGGGTTTCCCCTCCCCCCGGTGTCGCAACCGGAGCAGTCCCCGTCGTTTCTAAACCGGCCGTTGCGACTGTCACCGTATCTTTGACCGGGATCCGCAGGATGGACCCCATCTTCAAACCGTCCTTGAGCTCCTCGGCGTTGTATTTGGTCAGGGTGTCGACCGGGATATTCAAACTTCGGCTCAAGGAATAAAGCGTCTCCCCCTGTTTGACCGCATGATGGGTAAAATGCGTGGAAACGCTGTTCAGGTTTTCGGTATACTGAGCGATCTCTTCCCGAATCTGTTCGGGATGCGTCTGGCCCTGGCTTTTAATCCGGATATTGATTTTCTGACCGATGGACAGATGTGCCGGGTCGAAACCGGGATTATCCTCGATGAGGGTCTGCAGCGAAATACCATACCGGCGCGAAATGGAATAAGCCGTTTCGCCCTGATTGACCACATGAACATCGAACAGCCGACTCATTTTCCGTTCGGACAGCGGACGGCTTTCGGCCCTCACCACCGGAATCTTAATAATCAGACCGGTTTTTAATCCTTCGGCCAGATGGGGATTGTTTTCCCGGATAGTCGCCTCGTCCACACCATAGCGTTTGCTCAGCGAATAAAACGTATCGCCTTGCACCACGTTATGCACGTAGTAATTGACCCCGCCGATCGTAATCATATTACCCAGGGAGGGGGTGGCCGTTTGGGCAGCCGCGAAATCGAATGCCGTGCAGGCCAGCCACAATAACAAAACGAGTTTCTTCATACCTTTTTGGTTCTCGGGGGAAGGCTCCCGGCAGAGCTTCCGACAAGGACGGGAAAAACTTTCCCCTATTTATGGTTCATATCCCGCAATCGCAGGGCCGTGATCACTTTTTTGGTATAGAGCGGGAAATCGCCGTTCATCATCCACGAATAGTAACTGGGTTCCGTACGGAAGACTTCCCGAACCGTTTTCCCTTTATGTTTACCGAAATTGAAAACCTCTTCGCCATTTTCGTTATACACGATCCTTCCGGCGAAATCGACCGCCTGTTCCCGGCAGGAAAAGTCGGCCAGGAAATCCACATCGTTCTGCAAGGTTTCAGGATAACGATCCAACTGCGCCATCAAAACCTCATAAGTAGCCAACGTATCGGCTTCCGCCGAATGGGCCTCGGTCAAATCCCGACCGCAATAAAACTTATAAGCGGCCACCAAGGTACGTTGTTCCATCTTGTGAAAGATGTTTTGCACGTCGATAAAGCGCATTTTCTGCATATCGATATCCACACCGGCCCGTAAAAATTCTTCCACCAGAACCGGAACATCGAACTTGTTGGAGTTGTAACCCGCCAGGTCGCATCCCTCCAGATAACTCCATAAGGATTTAGCGATTTCGCGAAAAGTCGGACATTCCGCCACATCCTGATCATAAATATGATGGATGGCCGATGCCGATTCCGGGATATGCATTTCGGGATTGAGTCGACGTGTTTTGACCTCCTTCGTACCGTCGGGCATCACCTTCACCAGCGAGATTTCGACGATCCGGTCGCGGGACGTATCCACCCCGGTCGTTTCCAAATCCAGGAAAACGATCGGTTTTTTCAAGTTCAGTTTCATGATCCTAAGCGTTGATCATCATCGGCATCAACAGCATGAGCGTATCGGTTTCGGGCGTTTCCTCGTACACCGGACGGAACACCCCGGCACGCGTCGAATCGGCCAGATCGATCTGCACATCGGAGGTTTCGAGGTTGGAGAGAATTTCCACCAGGAACGTCGATTTGAATCCGATCGTAATCGGGTCCCCTTCGTAATCACAGGTCAGCGATTCCTGCGCGGCTACCGAGAAATCGAGATCCTGAGCCGTCAGATCGATTTTCCCGTCGGCGATATCCATCTTGATCAGGTTGGTCGACTGGTTGGCGCAAACGGCTACACGTTTGATCCCGTTGAGCAGTTCCAAACGATCCACCAACACCTTATTGGGGTTATTGTTCGGAATCACAGCGCTGTAATTCGGATAGTTCCCTTCGATCAAGCGGCAGATAAGCACATGGTTTTTCAGGGTGAACATCACGTTTTTGTCGTCGAATTCCACCTGAATATCATTCACTTCGCGGGGCAATACGCCACGCAACAGGTTGGCCGGTTTCTTGGGCAGAATGAACGATGCGCTCAGATCGGTGTCTGCGGAAGTGGAATACTTGACCAGCTTATGGGCATCGGTCGCCACATAGGTGATTCCACCCGGAGCGATATTCATGAACACTCCGTTCATCACCGGACGCAATTCATCATCAGCCGTTGCAAAAATCGTTTTATTGATCCCGTTGAGCAAGGAATCCACGGCTACGGTCACCTGTTGTTTTCCTTCGCCCAATTCCGGAAGGTTGGGGTAGCTCAATCCCGAAGTGCCCGGGATCGTGAATTTCCCCGTTTTCCAGCTCACCACGATTTCCCAGGTCGATTCGTCGGCCTCGATCGTCAGGGGCTGTTCCGAGAACTCCTTCAGTGTATCGAGCATCAGTTTGGCCGGAACGGCGATCAGACCTTCCCGTTCCACATTTTCGACCGGCAGCGTAGCTACCAACGTAGTTTCCAGATCAGAAGCCGTAATCTTCAAGGCACCTTCCTTCAGATCGAAGAGAAAATAATCCAGAATGGGAAGCGTATTTTTGCTGCTGATGACTTTACCCGTAGTCTGCAACAAACCCAGTAAAGCTGAAGAGGATACAACGAATTTCATAAATTTATTTTTAGTGAATTATTAACTCGATTATTTGTTCAAAGATACATCATTTTTCGATACCCCCGACAGTTTTTCCAAAGACATCGCAATCATTTTATCAACAAAAGGCTGGTAATCGGGACAGGCATCCAAGGCCACCCGCTGGGCAATGACCGTACAAATCGTCGCCGCCTCATGCCCCATCAAACGGGCCAGTCCGGCCAAGGCCGAACTTTCCATTTCGATGTTGGTAAAACGGCGCCCCTCAAACGAGAAACGTTCCAGACGGGCATTCAATCCGCTATCGGCCGGTTCCAGTCGCAGCCATCGTCCCTGAGGGGCATAGAACCCCGGGGCCGAAATCGTCATACCCCGAACGGTGGAGTCGGCAAACAGAGCGGCCAGTTTCCGGGAACAGGCTACGAAATAGGGTCGTGTCCACAGTTCATTCCACCCGATTTCCCGCACAAAGACCCTTTCGATCTCCAGATCGCAAACCTCGTTACGACCTTTATAAAAGTTCAACAAGCCGTCGAAACCGACCGACATATCGGAAAGAATCAGATCTCCGATTCTCAGATCGGGTTGAATCGTTCCACAAGTTCCCAGACGCAACAACGTCAAGACGGTTTTGGAGTCTTTTTCGGTTCGGGTGTCGAAATCGACATTCACCAGCGCATCCAGTTCATTGACCACGATATCGATATTATCCGTACCGATACCGGTCGAAACGACGCTCATCCGTTTCCCCCGATACGAACCGGTCACGGTCATAAATTCACGATTGGCCACCCGGCACTCGACCGAATCGAAATAACCGGCCACCTTATCCACCCGTCCCGGATCGCCGACCAGAATCACCGTGTCAGCCAACTGAGCGGGCCGCAAATGAAGATGGAATACCGATCCATCGTCGTTGATAATCAATTCCGAAGAAGCGATTTTTCTCATAAAGTCATATTTTATTAACCTATACCCATAGATAATTGTTCTCAAGATAATAAAATTAACCGATTTTCCCGTTTTCTTCTCCGATCGGAGATGGTTTCCGCTCTCCTGTCGAATCATCTGCCCGCTACGCATATCACAACGACTCTCCTCCTCGGGGCGCTCCGAACCGACAGACTTTCTACCCCATTTCTCTCTTCCATTCTCTGTTCCTCGATATCCCGTCCATTGAGGCAACGGGAAATTCCATCCTGACACCGTTTCTTCCCATCGAATTATTACTAACTTTGTCTCGGAGCAAGCTTTTCAAAAAAGCCTTTTCACTGAAAAACGATCGGCATGCATCGCTTGCACCGCTTTCACCTAAAATATTTTATTCCATGACACTGATCAAATCCATCTCCGGCATCCGAGGCACCATCGGAGGCAAACCCGGAGACAACCTAACCCCCATAGACCTGGTCAAATTCACCTCAGCTTATGCCCGTTATATTCGGGAACACGCTCCCGCCGGCAAACCCCTGCGCATCGTTCTGGGACGAGATACCCGGCTTTCGGGCGAGATGGCCGCTTCGATTGTCAGCGGCACTTTGTGCGCCTGCGGCATCGATGTCATCGACATCGGTCTGGCCACCACCCCGACGGTCGAAATGGCCGTGACCGGCAAACAAGCCGATGGCGGCATCATTCTCACCGCCAGCCACAACCCCAAACAATGGAACGCCCTCAAACTGCTTAATGAACGCGGTGAATTCCTCAACGACGCCGAAGGCAAACAAGTGCTGGCCTATGCCGAAGCCGGAGATGAACTCTATCCGGAGGTAGATGGCCTAGGGCACGTCATCGAACGAGGCAGTTATGACCACGAACATATCCAGGCGGTGCTGAATCTGCCGCTGGTCGACGCCGAAGTCATCCGAAAAGCCGGTCTGCGGGTCGTGGTCGATGCCGTCAATTCGGTCGGAGGTGTCGTAATCCCCGCCCTGCTGCGTGAACTGGGCGTGGAGGTCATCGAGCTGAACTGTACCCCGAACGGACATTTCGCCCATAACCCCGAACCGCTGCCCGAACACCTGACCGAGATTTCGTCTCGTGTAGCCGCCGAAAAAGCCGACCTGGGCATTGTCGTCGATCCGGATGTCGACCGACTGGCGTTGATTTGTGAGAACGGCCGCATGTTCGGCGAAGAATACACACTGGTCGCCGTAGCCGATTACGTATTGAGCCATACACCGGGGACGACCGTATCCAACCTGAGCTCCTCAAGAGCCCTGCGCGATGTCACCGAACGTCACGGATGCCGATATTACGCTGCCGCGGTGGGAGAAGTGAATGTCGTGGCCAAGATGAAAGAAGTCGGGGCGGTCATCGGAGGGGAAGGCAATGGCGGGGTGATCTATCCCGAGCTCCACTACGGACGCGATGCGCTGGTCGGGGTCGCGCTGTTTCTGACCCATCTGGTCCGCAGTGGTCTGAGTGCTTCTGCACTGAGAGCCACCTACCCGGCCTATTACATCTCCAAAAACAAGATTCAGCTTACCCCCGAGATCAACGTCGACAGCGTTCTGACCCGCATGAAAGAACGTTACGCCCACGAACAGGTCAACGATATCGACGGCGTAAAGATCGACTTCCCGACCCAATGGGTTCACTTGCGCAAATCGAACACCGAGCCGATCATTCGCATATACAGTGAAAGCCAAGACAAGGCCTCGGCCGATGCCCTGGCCGAAAAGATCATGGAAGAAATCCGGTCGATCGTCGACGACGCCTAAGCGTCGACACCGTTCTGGAAAGGCCGTGATCGCCGCAAAATAATGCTCCGATAGAGGGCGAATACATTCACTTCCTCTTCAGGAGATGCTACGCCATACCGTCCGACGGCAAAGAGGGAGGCTCCGAAAATCAGGGCCTCCCTCTTCGTTATTTCTCCAGATCATTTTTTCTCAACCAATTATATTCCAGTGCCTCTTGTGGACGGGGGCTTTGGGGTTCGACTCGTTTCGGAAAAATCTTTCGTGGCGGTTGTGCCTTATTCCTTTTGAGGGTGTCCCCGTGTAGCGACGGATGGCCAGCCTCGAAAGGCCGATGGCTTCCTCTGCCCCGTGACAGCATCCGACACACGGCCATGCCCGGCGAAAACACAACGCCCGATGAGATACGGGATTGGTCTGGCCGGTTATTTTTTCGGTCATTCTGCCAGAGAACATTTTTGTCCAGCCAGAACTATTCCGTGAGGTCGAACGGGATCAGTAACTCGGGATTGACTTGTTGGTTGTACCAATGCCAGAATGACGACAGGGAAACAACACGAATCGGGGCATTGCTTTTGACGACGAATTGGCTGACCCCCACCGGTCGGATCGGATTGCCCCAATCGTAAGCGTATCCCAACTGAGTCCATGCAACCGGAGGTTGAGCCTTATAAGCCTGTTGACGATATTGCTCGATCCAGGCCTTGTGTTTCGGGTCGACCGAGTCGGGAAAGGTGACGCTGGAATAATGAATCGTCGGATCCGGATCCGGGGTCGGGCGGAACAGGTCCTGAGGCGACACCCAGAAAGTGGCCACGAAAGAACAGTCGCTCTGAGGCGGCAATCCTAACAATTGCTTGATACTGACCTCCATGGAGGTCGAATCCATAAAGGGTTCATTTTGCAGCAAAGCGCTCAGCTGGGGGTCGAGGCTCACCCACCACATTTGACCGGGATCCTGACTGGCGGGTGCTGTTCTGTGAGGCGTTCCGATCCAGAGCGGCACTTCCTGAGCGGAAAGAGGAATAAGCACCAGAACCATCGAATCGTTAGAACGGGTAACCTGAGGATCGTTCACGCCCCAAAGGTCATTCACCATTTTACGGGCAGTCACTTCCTGAACCGATTCGACGGCCCGGGCATACATTTTTTCCTGTTGTTTTTTCCAGAGGGCTTCATCCCGGGCTTCCCGACGAAGCAACCAGCCGGGTTTAGTGGTATCGGGTTGGGCGGACAGCGTACCACACAAAAGAGTGAAGATCAGCCATAAAAATAGTTTGCTTTTCATGAACGCTCGTATTTGAAAAAGGAAAGATAAGGATTTTTTTGCACTTCTCGGTGTCGGATTCCGGTTTTGCCGGCCGAGGGACGAAATGTGATTCCCGGATAAAATAGCGAAGGAACGACGATGGATTTGGGAATTTGACAAAAAAAAAGGAATTTTGTATGCTTTATCGGGTTCTGTTTTCGTGTGGCGGATGCAGAACCGAAAAACAGAAAACATTCAGGTCTGAATTTATAAATTAGGATATGCTGAAGCGGATATTTTTGTTGTCGATTTTCACATCGTCTCTATATGTTTTGGCGGCACAGGATGCTCCTGAAATCTGGGCCGATCCTTCGTATGCTTCGTTCGGGAAGGCAAAACCCCGTCAGGAATTTATCAGTTACGTGAACCGAGATCATGCCGAACAGCGTGATTTGGTTCAAAACGACCATTATTTGCCGCTGGAAGGGAAATGGCGGGTGCTGAATTCGACGGTAGCGGAAGGCGGTCAGCCCGGTTTTTATCGTCCTCGGTTTTCGGTGGCTTCCTGGGGGGAAACCACCGTCCCCAATGTCGTTCCTTATGCAGGGGTGTCTCCGTTGGAATCGCTTACGCCTCCGGCTCTGCCGGCCTTGATTCCCCTGGCACAATACCGGGCCGAAATCGATGTGCCGTATCTGTGGCTCGATCGGGATGTGTACCTGCACATCGAAGGTATGAGCAGTGCCTATTCATTGTATGTGAACGGCGAACGTGTGGGGTATAGCAACGATACCCGTACGCCGGCCGAATACAACATCTCTGCGGCCCTGACTGACGGATTGAATGCGATCGGCATTGAAGTATACGGTTATTCGGTCGGAAATTGGATGGAAACGCTCATTCCTTCGCTGGAACCGGGAGCGTTGGGGCGCGTTTACGTGTATTCGCAGCCCAAGTTGTGTATTCACGATTTCGTCATCACCACTCAACTCGATTCGGCCGGACGCAACGGAATCATGTGGATCACGGCCATCATGTCCAACAGCTATCGCAGTGAAGAGAAAATCACCCTCGGATACGACATTTATGCGCCCAACGGCGGGAAATTGCTGACTTACAACCTGCAGGAAGTCGATGTGCCGGGTATGGGATACGACACGCTGGTGTGCAAAGAGTATATCTATCCCAGTTCCCGGAAAATGTGGTCGCCCGAGACGCCGGATCTCTATTCGGTGATGCTCTACACCCGCCGGGACGGTCGAATTACCGAATACATTCCGTTTAAAGTAGGTTTCAACCGGACTGAAGTGAAAGACGGAGTTCTGTATGCGAACGGCAAGCGGGTGCAGTTTTCGGCGGTCAATTATGATGCGGCCCGGGACGAAGAAACGACCGCTCAGCAATTGAAACGCCTCAAGGCTCATGGCATCAATACGATTTGTGTCAGCTATCCGCAGCCGCGTTATTTTTATGAACTGTGCGATCGCCTGGGATTTTATGTCATTGATCAGGCCAATAATAATCCGGGATACCGGAAAGACGATCGGAATGTGGGCGGCTCGTTGGCAAACGATCGGGCATTTTTACCGGCCTTTATCGACCGGGCTTCGCAGATGCAGGGTCGGACCAAAGGGTATACTTCCCTGATCGCCATTTCCATGGGGGGTGAAAGCGGAAACGGGTACAATTTTTATAAAACCTACCAGTGGCTTAAAGCTCATGACAGCATCCATCCGGTAACCTATCGGGATGTGCAGGGCGAGTGGAATTCCGATGTTGCCTTCCCGGATGCCCGGGATGCCCGTTCCTTTCTGATTTCCGATCCGCCTAAAAAAACGACCGCTCCGGCTCGTCGGAGTTCATCCCGCCGACGCTGATGAATATCGATATTCTGGCCATAGGAAAAACCGATTCTCCACAGGTCGAGGCCTTGTTGGGGGATTATTTGCGCCGCCTGAATTTTTACGCCAAGGTCACATGGATGGTCCTGCCCGATCCCAAAAACCGGAGAACCCTCTCGGCCGACACGCAGAAACGCCAGGAAGGAGAGTTGATTCTAAAACAGCTTTCCGAGGGAGATTGGCTGGTGTTGTTGGATGAAAAGGGGCGGGAGATGCGTTCGATGGAGTTTGCCGATTGGATGCAAAAACGCATGAATTCGGGCGTGAAACGCTTGTGTTTTGTGATCGGCGGACCCTATGGATTCTCAAAAGCGGTTTATGACCGGGCCAATGAATCCCTTTCGCTCTCCCGGATGACTTTCTCGCATCAGATCGTGCGGGTATTGTTTGCCGAACAACTCTATCGGGCTTTCACGATCATTCGCAACGAGCCGTACCATCACGAATGAAGCCTCAGGATTCCGAAAGACCCCTTCGGAACGGAAGTTTTTGCGGATTGGGTCAGATCGTGCGGATTAGGACAGGTTGTGCAGGTTAAAGTCGAGGGTCGGAGCATGGCGGGGCTGCTGAAGTTTCGCCATTCCCGATTGAAACAAGGTTGCCTCTGGCAGCGACGAAAGCGGGGCATGTCTTTCCGGAAAGGTTGCATCGGATTCGATTTTTGAGCATACAAGCTACGGGGAGTCGTTGTAGACGACTCCCCGTAGCTTGTTACGAATGGTCTTTCCAGAACGATTGGGGCCTTACAAGGAGACCTCGTCGAGTTGAAAATCCATCTCCTCGTTTTCCTCTTTAGTTAAGCGATGGACTCGCTTGGCCACATCTTGTTTCTGTTGATTCTTTTCGATGACGAATTCCACCCGGTCGCCCACCCGCAAATCATTGAAGTTGCCGATCACATCCTGACAGTGGAAATAGAGGTTGTTGTTAGGATATTTGATGAAGCCGAAACCGTTTTTCAGGCTCATGATTTCGCTGATGTCGGTTTGTCCGCTGTTGGTTCCATTGCTCTCGGGAACGAACATATCCAAAATCAAGGGATTCTGTTGCGCAATTCCGTAATCGATCACTTCATGCATCGCGATGGGATATGTGGCCAGGGAGAGCAATTCATGCGACGTTTTCGTGACCATACGGACTCCGTCGTCGTTGAGGTATTCGAACTCCCAACTCAAAAGCATGACCGGAATCCCCAGAGAGGAGATTTTCCGCATCAGTGGAGCGTAGTCCGTATCCGAAACAATCAGAACGATAAAATCGACCCGATGGAGCAATGCCATTTCATACGCTTCCAGCGAGAGCCAGACGTCGATTCCCCGCTCTTCCTTGCGCCCCATCAGATTGCGCAAAGGCAGATAATGAGTATGGATGCCTTCCGACATGAGAATGTCGTCGAAAACCCGATCATTATAGAGCTGATTGCCCCGCATGGAGGCTTCGGCGGCATTGAGCCGTCCTCGGAAATAATGAGCTTCGGCAATTTGGCAACGAATGGGATCGAGCCCTTCTTCTTCCGCCACCTGATGACGGATGAAATTATGCAGCCCGCTCAGACTCAAACGACGCTTTTCCGAATGGATGTAATTGTAGTAATTGGAAGCATGCAGCAGAAAATTGCCGTCGTAAAAAACCCCGATACGGCAAAAATTATACGGTCTGTCCATAATACTTGTATGAATTACAGGATATAATAATATTTAATGTATTAAGTGAATTCGATGAAAATCAACAGGGCAGAAGTTTCGATTCACGGATATATTGGCTTCAAAAGTAGTGGAATAATCGGAAAAAACCAGCATAAATTTCGTTTTTGTGTATTATTTTTCGCCGGGATTTTCTTATGATGGGAATTTTGTTTCGGGGGGCGGCAGGCGTGTGGAAATGATTCATAGAATTGGAATTAATGTGGAGAAAGATTAACTTTGAAAAAATTTTTGGTATTATATGACGACGATGAAAGATTTGGAGACGATACTCTCTCAGATCGACCGTATACGGAGTATTGCATCCCGGTGGTCGGCGACGGAAACGGTTTCGGAAATGGAACGGGATCTGATGCTCGATAAACTCAGAACCTTGTATGAAGAGATCCTGTTTTGGGATCAGCAGGCACCGACCGTTACGGCGGGCGGAGAGAACCCCGGCATCGTGACGGATCCGCAAACGGAGAGCCGCCCGACGACAGAATCGCCTCTTCCGGAGATGAATAGCACATTCCCCGAAACGAATGTGACCCCGGTTCCGCCGGCAGCTCCCGTCGTATCGGTAGAACAACCTGTTCGGGAGTCGTATCCGGAACCGTCATCCGATTTTTCGGATCGTCCGCAGCAACCCGTCACCCGGGAGGAAGGTTGGGCACAGCCGGATTCTTCTCCGAGAGAGGAACCCCCTGCCGAACCGAAATTGTTCAGTGATGAAGCGCATGTGCGTACCCGAGTTGACAAACAGGTGATCCTGTCCTTGTATGGAGAGGGAACTCCGGCTGCGTCCCGTCCGCACGTGGGGGCCTACCAGCCGCCGGTACAACCCCAACCGAAGTATGAAGCGGAAGGAACGATATCCCCTGCCGCAGCACCCGTACCGGAAAATCGCCCGGAAACGATTTCCGAAAAAACGACCACGATCACGCCTTCTTCCACCACCCCGACCCCCAAAGTGTTGGGAGAAGTGATTGTGACTCCGTCGGAATCGTTGGGGGATCGTCTGGGAAAACAACATCCGCATACCGATGTGGCTTCCCGTCTGCGAGCCAGTACGATTACCGATTTACAGCATAGCATCGGGATCAACGATCGTTTTCTGTTGATCCGGGATCTTTTCGGCGGGGATGCGGCCTTGTATGAACAGACCCTGGCTCGGCTGAACGAGTTTACGTCGTTGGATGATGCCATGATCTATATCCAGGAAAATTTCGACTGGAATCCCGATGCCGAAGGAACGACATTCCTGGTGGAACTTTTGGAACGTAAGTTGGAAAACTAAGCGCCTCACATGGCTAAACTGTATATCGTACCGACGCCGATCGGCAACCTCGACGATATCACGCTGCGGGCCGTTAAGGTTCTTTCCGAAGCGGATATCGTGTTGGCGGAAGATACCCGTACGAGCGGCTTTTTGCTCAAACATCTCGGTTTGGACAAGAAGTTGTGGAGCCATCACAAGTTCAATGAACATGCAGCCGTTGAAGCCGTGGCTTCGACAATCCTCGGGGGCGAAACGCTGGCACTGGTTTCCGATGCCGGTACGCCGGGAATTTCCGATCCGGGTTTTTTGCTGGTTCGTACCTGTCTGGAACGGGGAATCGAGGTCGAAACCTTACCCGGGCCGACCGCTTTCGTACCGGCCTTGATCAATAGCGGTTTCCCGGCCGATCGTTTTTGCTTCGAAGGCTTTCTGCCCCCCAAAAAGGGCCGTTCGAAACGTTTGCACGTTTTGGCCGAAGAGTCCCGGACGATGATTTTTTACGAATCGCCCTATCGCTTGCTCAAAACCCTGAAAGAGCTTGCCGATCTTTTCGGTCCGGAACGGGAAGCCTCCGTTTCGCGGGAGCTGACCAAAAAATTCGAAGAAAATGTAAGAGGTACACTGGCAGAACTGATCGAGCATTTTACCCGCCGGGAGCCCAAAGGCGAGATCGTACTGGTCGTAGCCGGGAAACCCCGAAAAGAGCGGGATAACCAATCTGAAACGGAAGAATAGACGACATGGAAAAGCAACCATCGAAAACAAAAGGTTTTTCGTTTGACGGCTTGTGGGGGTATATACGCAGCCGTTTCGACCTGGACGACGACAAAGCGGCCGAGGACGACGTAAAGGATAATATTAAAAAGGGAGTCGAGTTTCGGGGAACGAATCTTTGGGTCCTGATCTTTGCGACATTCGTCGCTTCGCTGGGACTGAACGTGAATTCGGCCGCCGTCATTATCGGTGCCATGTTGATCTCCCCGTTGATGGGCCCGATCATGGGAATCGGTCTCTCGGTGGGAATCAACGACTTCGAACTGATGAAGCGCTCGTTGCGCAATTTCGGTCTGATGGTGCTGGTCAGTATCCTGACATCGACGCTGTATTTCTGGTTGTCGCCTTTGAGTGAAGCCAAAAGCGAATTGCTGGCGCGAACCATGCCGACGATCTACGATGTGTTGATCGCATTTTTCGGGGGATTGGCCGGTATCGTGGCCCAATCACGCAAGGATCGCACCTCGACCGTCATTCCCGGGGTAGCCATCGCTACGGCTTTGATGCCGCCGCTCTGCACGGCCGGTTACGGATTGGCAACCTGGCAACTGAACTACTTTATCGGAGCTTTTTACCTGTTCTTCATCAATACGGTATTTATCGCTATTGCGACATTCATCGTCGTGCGCTTCCTCAAATACCACAAAAAGGAATTCCTGGATCCCGTCCGGGAACGTCAGGTAAGACGCTATATTCTGATTATCGTGATCGTGACTTTGGTTCCCAGTGTGATTCTGGCTTTCCGCATCATCCGACAGAGCCTGTTTGAAACGGCAGCCGACCGTTATGTGGCAGCCGTCATGCACTTCCCCAAAGCGCAGGTGATCGATTATAAACGTACCATCCATTCCGACGGAAGTCGTGAAATCGACGTGGTGCTGATCGGAGAACCGGTTTCGGCTGATGCCATCGAAAATGCCCGGATGCAGTTGCCGGCTTATAATTTGGAAGGCACCAACCTGATCGTCAGACAGTCGGGACAGGGCGAACCCGTTGACATCAATACCTTGCAGACGGGCTATCGGGAATTGCTGGAAGAAAAGAATCGTTATATCGGCGATCTGGAAAAACGCTTGAGCGTTCTTTCGGAGGATACGCTGCCTTCGCGGGATATTACGCGGGAGATGACGGCTCTGGCCCCTGAAATCGCGCAGGTTACCTTGACCAAAACCAAAAGTTTCGATTCGCAGGGGGCTCCGGTCGATACGACCGTCATTTGCTTGATTCGCATGAAGGAGTCGGTCCGCATTCCGGAGGCCGAACAGCAACGGATTGTGGGATGGCTGCAAACGCGGACGAAAAACGATAACGTGAAACTATACGTGGAATAAAAGGTTTATGAACTATCAGGAAATCTGTACGCAAATGTGCGATGTCGCTCGGGAGGCAGGTCAGTATATCGCCGCCCAGCGGGATACGTTTTCATTTGAGAACGTCGAGTTCAAAGGCGTGCAAAACATGGTCTCTTACGTGGATCGCGAATCGGAACGCCGGGTGGTGGAACGTTTGGGTGCTCTGTTGCCCGAAGCCGGTTTTGTGACCGAAGAGGAAACCGTCCGGGCATCGGTGAACGCCCCGTTGAAATGGATCATCGATCCGTTGGACGGCACGACCAACTTTATTCACGGTTTGTCGCCCTATTGCGTCAGCCTGGCCTTGATGGAGCAGGATGAAGTGGTCGCAGGGGTGGTTTATGAGGTCACTCACCAGGAAATGTTCTATGCCTGGAAAGGATCGCCGGCCTATCTGAACGGAGCGGAAATTCGAGTTTCGTCGACCTCGTGTCTGGAAAATTCGTTGGTGGGGATCGGCTTTTCCTATTCTTCCCACCTCGAACTGAATGATTTCATGGAGTCTGCGGTCTATTTCCAACGGAATACCAACGGCATCCGACGATTGGGATCGGCCGCCGCCGATTTGGTATATGTCGCCTGCGGGCGTTTCGATGCCTTTTATCAAGTGCGTCTGGCGGCTTGGGATGTGGCGGCCGGAGCCCTGATCGCCCGACAGGCCGGAGCTCGGGTGACCGATTTCTCCGGTGGAGACAACTATATTTTCGGCCGGGAAATCATTGCCTGTACGCCGGCCGTGTATGACGAACTTAAGGAGCATGTTCGATGAAACGTTCCACCCGCTTACAATACCGAGCGCTGTATAAGGTTTGCCGTCTGTTGGGACGCTTGCCCGAGAATTGGTTGTACCGCGGGTTGGGACGCCTGATCTATTTCATATTGTATCGCCTGGTCCGCTATCGGGTCAGTGTGGTGCGCAGCAATCTGGCACATTCGTTTCCGGAAAAAAGCCCCGAAGAGCGTGCCGAGATCGAACATCGTTTTTATCGTCATTTGGCGGAAGTATTTGTGGATACGATCCGACTGGCGTCCATTTCCCGTCAGGAAATCCTGGAACGGATGGTCTATACCAACGTCGAGGAACATGAACGACGGATGGCCGGGAAAAACTGGATCGTCGCCATGTCTCACTACGGATCCTGGGAGTTGACCATCAACTATGTCTGTCTGTCGGATCATCGGCTTCTGGCCGTTTATCGTCCTTTACACAGCAAGGCCTTCGATTTCTATTATTACCTGGTTCGTTCCCGCTTCGGAACGCAACCGATTCCGATGCATGAGATTTACCGGGAAGTGATCCGTTCCCAACGTCCTGACCGACAACGGATCGGGGTCGCTCTGATTGCCGACCAGACTCCTCCGATTCATGAAATCAAGCACTGGTATCGTTTTCTGAGTCAGGATACGCCCTTCTTTGCCGGGGCGGAAAAAATGGCCCGGCGATTTCATATGCCCATCGTGTTCATGCATGTACGACAAACCCGGCCCCGGCATTACGAGGCAGAACTGATCCCGATTTATGACGGACAGGAAGAGGTTTCCGAATATGAAATTACCCAGCGATATGTCGAACACCTCGAAGCGATGATTCGTGAGACCCCTCATTTGTGGATGTGGTCGCATCGTCGCTGGAAACATACCCGTCAGAGCGTGGAGGCTTTCTGGAAAGCCGAACAGGACCGAGTGGCCAAACAAAAATCCGACAGGGTCTCCGTGCCTTCAGCAAGAGTCGGTGAAACCGTTGAAACTTCTCAGCGTTATGAACGTTAAGATCGTCATACTGAATTGGAACGGACGCGATCATCTGGAACGTTTCCTGCCGTCGGTGCTGGCCCATAGCCCTCAAGGTTCGGTCGTGGTGGCAGATAACGGATCGCAGGATGATTCCTTGGACTGGCTCCAGACCCATCATCCGGAGGTGGAACTGATCCGGCTGAGCGAAAATCACGGGTATGCCGGCGGGTATAACCTGGCTCTGGAACAGGTACAGGCCGATTTGTTCGTGTTGTTGAATTCGGATGTCGAAGTGCCTCCCCACTGGTTGGATCCCTTGGTTCGTCGCATGGAGGAGGATCCCCTGATCGCGGCTTTGTCGCCTAAAATCCGTTCGTTCGAACAGCCCGATCGCTTTGAATATGCCGGAGCGGCCGGAGGATTTATCGATCGTTTCGGGTATCCGTTTTGTCGGGGAAGGATTCTGGGAACCATCGAAATCGACCGAGGACAGTACGACCAACCGCGCGAAGTGTTCTGGGCTTCGGGAGCCTGCATGGTAGTCCGTTCCGAAGTGTTTCGGGCCTTAGGCGGCTTCGATGCCGATTTCTTCGCCCATATGGAAGAAATCGACTTTTGTTGGCGGGCCCGATTGGCCGGTTATAAAATCGTAGCGGAAACAGGCAGTGAGATCTTTCATCTGGGCGGTGGAACTCTTCCCAACAACAGCCCCCGTAAATTGTATCTCAATTATCGCAATAACCTGGCGATGCTCTATAAAAACCTCTCCACGTTCGGTTTGTGGACGATTCTTTTGATTCGGGGCGTATTGGATACTCTTTCGGCCCTGATCTTTTTGCTGCAGGGGCGAGGCGATTTCTTTAAGGTGGTCGTTTTGGCCCATATCGATTTTCATCGTTCCCACCGGAATCTGCGCTGTAAAAGGGCATTTGTCAATACAATTCGCCGGGTAAAACATCCTACGGGCATTTATTGGGGAAGTATTATCCTTCGGTATGCGTTGGGCGGACGTACTTTTTCCCGCATGATGTAAAAGTATCCCGGCAGCCTCCGAAATCAACAGGGGCAAGCACCGGGTACGGGTCTTGTGTGTACCGAGGTTTTGTCGAATCCGGATCCGCAGAAAGCCGGAATGAGAAAAGCCGGAAGCAGGAAAGAACCTTTTCTGAAAAGTAGAGTCTACAAAAACGAGTCGGTTTGATCCCCGACTCGTTTTTGATTCCGTTCTAACGATAATATCGGGCCACGAAAGTGCGTCCGTTGCCCCGGGCATCGTAAACCTTGACCACCAATTCGTGCGACATGCCGGTCGGCCAACGCGTATCATCGAAAACGTGGGTGATCCGGTTATTCTTGGGATCGTACTCCAGGAGGGCCCATTCCCCGTCGATCGTAGCGGAATAGGAAGCGATGCCCGAAAAATTGTCGGTGATTTTCAGGGAAAGACTTTTTTGTGCAGAGAAGTCCGTGTTGTCCTTGAATTCCGGAACGATGCGAGGCGGAGTCGTATCCACGGCAATGTAATAAGTTCCGAAATTGCGTACCCGGGCTTCAACCCGACCCGCCGCACCGTCGCTGACCCAGTGTCCACCGGCAGCAGAGCGTTTTCCGGAGGCCGAAACGATCCCCAATAACGCTTTATCCCGCAAATGAACCGGCAGACTGTCGGCCGAAATAGAAACGGTGATGGCTTTTTGCAACGGTTCGTCGGCAGAGAGGATGTTGTACAGCGGGGAATAAGCGTAGGATGGCTGCGGGATATTGCGTATCGGAGCGTGGAACAGAACGGATTCGTAGAGTGCCCGTGCGGGAATCGAAACGGAAAGCCCGTCGGATGCGTATCGGAAATCCTTCCACCACAAAACGGGAATGCCCGAAGGGGCCGGCAACGAGTCCAGATCGTGACGCAGAGTCGCCGAGAAACGGATCCGGCTGAGGTTTCCCGCTTCATCTTCCAGATCGATTTCGACCGGGTGTGGCAGATCATCGTCCACGGTGATCAGTCCCTGTTTGCGGACTCCCTGGTAAATGCCCAGCGGATTGTTCGGAAGGACAAACAGCCGGTAGATATTGTTGCGTTTGCCTGTTTCGCTGTATAGTGTGGCGGCATTGGCGTAACGCGTGATATCGAAAGGTACCCGATCGATTTCCAGGGCGAAAATCTGTTCTTGATCGATTCGCTCTTCGATTCGATAAACCCCCATGACGTTATGGGTGCCGTTTTTATGTTCCTTGACCTCCACGGCAAAATAGCCGTTGCGACATACTGGCACCTGATCCCCGGAAGCAGGTACGTAACGATTCTCCGCTACCCGACGTAAGGGAATGCGTTGGACGATGCGATGCAGGGGAATGCCTTGCAAGGTATCGATCCGGACATAATAGAGCGTCAGGGCCCGGGGCGGAATCGTATCGGCCACCGAAAGAATATCATGAGCCAGCAGGTTGTAAGGCCGTTGTGCCGCATCCCGGATTTCGAAATGGAGATGAGGCCCTCCCGAAGAGCCCCGATTGCCGGACAGGGCGATCAGTTGTCCCTGTCGGACCGGGAATTGGTCGGGTTTGAAACTGAGATCGACTCGAAACGATCGACGAGCGTATTGCTGACGGTAGACATAATGTTCGAGCGAATCGTAGAATTGTTCCACATGCCCGTAGACGGAGGTCGTCCCGTTGGGGTGTTGGATATAAATCGCCTTACCATAGCCGGAGGGACTGACTGCCACCCGGGAAACATAGCCCGAAGCGACGGCATAGACCGGTTTACCGGTTACTCCCTGGGTTTTGATGTCGATCCCCGAATGGAAATGGTTGAGCCGCAATTCGCCGTAGTTGGCGGACAGGAAAATCGGAATTTTTACCGGAGGCGTGTAGCCGTAATCGGCCAGGTTGCCGGAGGATTGAGCACTTGCCAGATGACACAGTCCGGCAAGAATCGTGGCTATCGGTATGAGTCGGATCATATCGGATCGGATTTTAGGGTTTCGGCGTAATGGCCGTAAAAGAGAAGGATGGTTTCAATACCTCGATAGAAATTCTGTAATGCATAACTTTCGTTCGGAGAGTGGATGGCATCTTCACCCAAGCCGAATCCCATCAATAAGGATTTGATTCCCAATACTTTTTCAAAGGTGCTGATAATCGGGATGCTGCCTCCGGAATAAAAAGGCAGAGGATCGCATCCGAATGTCTGCCGCATGGCGGAGGCAGCAGCCCGGTATGCGGGCAGGTCGGTAGGACAAACATAGGGCATGCCGCCGTGCAGGGTTTTAATGGCGACTGAAACACTGTCCGGAGCGAGGCTCCGGATGTGTCGTTCGAACAGTTCGGCAATCTGTCGATAATCCTGATCGGGAACCAGACGCATGGAGATTTTGGCACAGGCTTTCGAAGGAATGACGGTTTTGCTCCCTTCTCCGGTATAGCCTCCCCAGATGCCGTTGACATCCAGTGAAGGACGGATGCCGGTTCGTTCCAGGGTACTGTATCCCGTTTCTCCCTCAGTCGCGCGGATTCCGATTTTTTCCTTATAGACCGATTCAGAGAACGGAGCCCGGGCGAAAGCCTCCCGCTCTTCGGGCGAAAGTTCCCGTACCCGATCATAAAAACCGGGGATGGTGATGCGTCCCTGTGCATCGGTCAGTGAGGCAATCAGCCGGGCCAATACGTTGGCCGGATTGGCGACGGCTCCTCCATACAGGCCTGAGTGAAGGTCCTGGTTGGGTCCCGTTACCTCCATTTCCAGGTAACAGAGGCCTCTGAGACCGCAGGTGATCGAAGGGGTCTCCCAACCGAGCAGGCTGGTGTCCGAGACGACGATCAAATCCGCCTTCAGCATTTCGGCATGTTCGGCACACCAACGTTCCAGACTGGAGGAGCCGATCTCTTCTTCGCCTTCGATCATAAATTTCAGGTTGCAGGGCAGCGTGCCGGTGCGAATCAGCGCTTCGGCTGCTTTAATGTGCATGTAGGACTGTCCCTTGTCGTCATTGGCTCCGCGAGCCCAGATACGTCCATTCCTGATTTCGGGTTCAAAGGGATCGCTGTTCCAGGCCTCCCGCGGATCGACCGGCATCACGTCGTAGTGCCCGTAAATCAGGAGGGTGGGACCTTTGGGGTCGATGATCTTTTCGCCATATACCACCGGATTCCCGGCTGTAGGCATGACTTCGGCCCGGTCGAGGCCGGCTTTTTGCAGGGCGATTCGCAACCATTCGGCGCAGCGGATCATGTCCGGGATGTGGGCTTGTTCGGCACTGATGGACGGTATACGCAGTAACGCCAACAGTTCGTCGAGAAAGCGTTCGCGGTGTTGTTCGAGATAAGAAAAAGCAGCCTCCATACCTGTCTCAAATTTCAGCCTAAGGTAGTTGTTTTTTGCGGCTTTGCCAAACATTCCGGGATGGGGGGTGACCGGATGCTTGATGATGCGTAATCATCGGCAGAAATGCCTCAGAAAGTGGATTCGAACGCTTCCGAACGGTGCGAAAAAAAATAACGTATGATGGGGTCTGCCGGAACGAACCGAATGGTGCGGTGAAAATTGCCATCGGAGTGTGCGGAGAAGATCGTCTTGTCGGTTGCTTTGACTGCAGAAAAGTTTTCCGGAGCCTTTTCCTGGAATCCATTCCGAAAACGGAGTCCATATTGGATTTTCCGCCGCATCGTCTCATCGACGGCTCCGGACAGGGTATTACCGAGAGCCCCAATAGAGGAACAACATCCCGATCAACACCAGCAGCAAATCCAACGCCTTGCTGCGCAGATTCTTTTCCCGAAACAGCAGGGCTCCGAACGCGAATGAAACGATCACACTTCCCCGACGAATCATCGACACGATGGAGATCATCGAATCGGGAGAACTCAAGGCATAAAAATAGACGAAATCGGCCGCGGCCAGAAAGATCGAGATCAACGGGATACTCCATTTCCAACGGAAAGGAGAGGTATGACGTCTGGGCCACCACAGCAACCCGAGGATAATGCCCATCAGACCGAGTTGGTAGAGATTGTACCAGGATTGCACCAACATGGGTTCCAGGCTTTTCATCAGATATTTGTCATACAGTCCGCTGACAGCCCCCAACAGTGCAGCCAACACGACGCAAAAGATCCATCGATTATGGCCGAAATCGATGCCCTCCTTTTTTCCGGAACGGCTCAGCATCAAAAAAGAAACGGCCGCCAACACCACCCCGATCCATTGATAAAGATTGAGGCGCTCGCCAAAGATCAACAGGGCACCCAGCAGCACCATCACCGGACGAGTAGCATTGATAGGACCGACAATGGTAATCGGCAGGTGTTTCATACCGAAATAGCCGAAAATCCAGGAACTGAGAACAATGACCGATTTCAGCAGAATAAATCGGTGGACCTCCCACCCCACGGCCGGAACATAGAGTGCCGGGTGCAAGGCCATCCGTTCCGGCATCCAGGCCGACAACAAAATAAACGGCAGGAAAATCAACGAGCTGAACAGGGTATTGAGCAACAAAACCGGCAATACGGCATTCTCCTTGAGGGCCTCTTTTTTGAACACATCATAAAAACCCAACAGGGCGGCGGAAGTAAAAGCGAGCGTCAACCACATATCATCGAATTCTTGACGAAGGGAAACCGTTCGAGGAGGAGCGGGAGCCTGGAAGGGCCCTGTTTTCTTTCGAGCCCGAGGGACTCTCCGAGCCCCTTTGTTCTGAAATGGAAACGGACTGTTTTCCCGGCCGCAAAAATACAAAGAAATCGAGCAACCCAATCGGTTTTTACCCTACTTTTGTCGATATGAAACCAACCTCAACACAACCGATCATTCCGACGACCGATCCCCGCAAAGGCCTGACCGTACTCTGCACCGCCGCCTTTTTGGTGCCTTTCATGGGCTCGGCGCTCAATCTGGCCCTGCCCGAAATCGCCACCGAATTCTCCATGAAAGCCGTGACAATGACCTGGATGGCGACGGCCTATCTGATTTCAACCGCCATTTTCCAAATTCCCTTTGCCCGGCTGGCCGATCTGATCGGACGCAAAAAGATTTTTATCGGAGGAATTTGCATCTTCACCTTGGGTACATTTCTGTGCGGATTGGCTCCGTCAGCCTCCGTGTTGATCGCCATGCGATTCCTCTCCGGCATAGGCAGCGCCATGATGTTCGGAACCAACATCGCCATTCTGACCGCCATATTCCCCCCTGAAAGGCGGGGACAGGCCCTGGGAATCAACGTTGCCGTAGTCTATGGCGCTTTGGCGGTCGGACCCTTTTCAGGAGGCATCCTGACGCACTACCTGGGATGGCACAGCCTATTCTTCGTCTGTGCCGGTATCGGATTGCTGGTGCTGATATTCGCCCGCCTGTTTCTGAAAGGAGAATGGATCGAAGCCCGGGGACAACGATTCGACTTGCGCGGAAGCCTGCTCTACGGACTCGGGCTGGCCGGGCTGATCTACGGATTTTCCGAACTGCCGAACCTCGACGGCCTGATCTGTCTGCCCGTCGGTCTGGCGATCCTGATCGGATTCTGGTTCTATGAAAAACATCTCGATTCTCCGGTTCTCAACGTGGGGCTGTTCACCGGGAACCGGGTGTTCACCCTCTCGACCCTGGCCACGCTGATCAACTATGCCGCCACGTTCGCCATCGTATTCATGCTCAGCCTCTACCTGCAATACATCCGGGGACTGGATGCCCGACACGCCGGTCTGATTCTCATTGCTCAGGCATGCGTTCAATCGATCTTCTCGCTGATTTCGGGCCCGCTGTCCGATCGGATCTCCCCTTCAAAACTCGCCACCTCCGGCATGCTGATTATCGTCGCAGGCATCGCCGGCCTGATTTTTATCGACGAACATACCTCCCTGGGCCTCATCGTACTGCTACTGATGCTTTTAGGAATGGGTTTCGGAATTTTTTCCTCGCCCAACACCAATGTCATCATGAGCTCGGTGAATGCAAAAGCCTATAGTCAGGCCTCGGCCACGATGGGAACCATGCGCCTGACGGGACAGGCTTTCAGTATGGGTATTGCCGGCATGGCCATCTCCTTACAACTGGGAGACGCAGCCATCACCCCGGCACAATACCCCCAATTTATGGAGAGTCTGCGTATTACCTTCCTTATTTTCGAGTTATTATGCCTGATCGGCGTATACGCCTCCTCGGTCCGCACCACATCCGCTCAAAACGGCCCGACCCCAGATTGAGTGCTTTCATCGACAACGCAGTTGTCTTTTCAGACGAAAATCCGTAATTTTGGGGGATTTTGGCAGGACACCGAAATCCCCCGAAACTTTTATTTTCAATTATGCAAACAGACGATACCCAACAAACCTCCTTGCCGGAAAACGCCTACCGCGAACTGGCTCCGGGCGAAGAGTACCAGCCCGTGATGTCTCCCCAAAGCAAACCCCGCGAAGTAACCCCCTATTCGGTGAGCTTCGGCATTCTGATGGCCATCATTTTCTCGGCCGCCGCCGCTTACCTCGGCCTGCGCGTGGGACAGGTCTTCGAAGCCGCCATTCCCATCGCCATCATCGCCGTAGGGGTGGGCAACCTGACCGGCCGCAAAAACATGCTCGGACAAAACGTCATTATCCAATCCATCGGAGCCTCTTCCGGAGTGATCGTAGCCGGAGCCATCTTCACCCTGCCGGCTCTCTATATTTTAGGACTCGAAGCCAAGTTCTATCAGATTTTTCTCTCCTCGCTTTTAGGCGGTTTTCTGGGCATCCTGCTGTTGATCCCCTTCCGGAAATATTTCGTCAAGGACATGCAGGGAAAATATCCCTTCCCGGAAGCCACGGCAACGACCGAAGTGCTGGTCTCCGGCGAGAAAAAAGGCAACCAGGCCAAACTGCTGGCCGTCAGCGGGCTCATCGGCGGGCTGTACGACTTCGTCATCAGCACGTTCGGCTGGTGGACCGAAGTGATCTCGACCCGAATCGCCGCCTGGGGCGCCGTCCTGGCCGATAAGACCAAACTGGTCTTCAAAGTCAACACCGGAGCCGCCGTTCTGGGACTCGGATACATCATCGGCCTGAAATACGCCGCCATTATCTGCGCCGGATCGTTTACCGTCTGGTTCGTGCTGATTCCTTTTATCAGCCACTTTGCACCCGGACAAACCATCGCCGTGGGCGAAGGCGTACAAACCCTGCTGGGTAATATGACCCCGGAAGAAATTTTCAGCCATTATGCCCGTCATATCGGTATCGGAGGTATCGCTATGGCCGGGGTGATCGGGATCATCCGTTCGTCGAAAATCATCCGGCAAGCCTTGGGACTGGCCATCAGCGAGCTGGGCGGCAAGAAAAAAGTGGAAGAAACGCCACTGCGGACCCAACGGGACCTTTCCATGAAACTGATCCTGACCTTGCTGATCGCGGTACTGGCTACCGTACTGGTATTCTTCCAATTCGGCGTATTGGGCAACTGGTTCCATACGATCGTCGCCCTGCTGATCGTCTTCGTGATCTCGTTCCTGTTCACCACCGTAGCGGCCAACGCCATCGCCATCGTCGGGACCAACCCGGTTTCGGGCATGACGCTGATGACTCTGATCCTCAGTTCTCTGGTATTGGTAAGCGTCGGCCTGAGCGGCACCAGCGGCATGACGGCCGCCATGATCATCGGCGGAGTCGTCTGCACGGCCCTGGCCATGGCCGGAGGATTCATCACCGACCTGAAAATCGGGTTCTGGCTCGGTAGCACCCCCGCCAAACAGGAAGGGTGGAAATTCCTCGGTACGGCCGTATCGGCCGCTACCGTAGCCGGCGTCATGATGATCCTCAACCGCACCTATGGATTCGTGGGTGAAGGAGCTTTGGTCGCTCCTCAAGCCAACGCCATGGCCGCCGTCATCAAACCCCTGATGGAAGGAGGCTCGACCCCCTGGATGCTCTATTTCGCCGGTGCGGCCCTGGCCCTGATCCTGACCATGATCGGGATTCCGGCTCTGGCTTTTGCGCTGGGTATGTTCATTCCGTTGGAACTCAACACCCCGCTGTTGGTCGGCGGTCTGATCAGCTGGTTCGTGGCCGGACGTCCCGGCAGCGAAGCCCAACAGAAAGCCCGCCGGGAACGCGGCACCCTGATCGCCTCGGGTTTCATCGCCGGAGGTGCACTCATGGGGGTTGTCAGCGCCCTGCTGAAATATTTCGGCGCCGACTGGTTCGCCGCCGGCTGGAACGCCTCCCGCGGAGCCGAAGTGATGGGTGTGGTGATGTATATCGCAATTATCGTTTACTTTATCTGGGATAGCCTGCGGGCGAAACCCGAAAAAGAATAAAGACTATGGAATTCAGAGAACAACTGCTGGAACGTTTTCTGCGCTATGTGGCCATCGATACCCAGAGCGACCCCGAAAGCGAAACGTTCCCCTCGTCGGCCAAGCAACTCAACCTGTTGAATCTATTGCTCGAAGAGATGATCGGTATGGGCCTGACCGAGACCGAAATAGACCCTAACGGCTATGTGATGGGGACCATTCCCGCCACCCCCGGACTTGAAGACAAACCGACCCTCGGATTTATCGCCCACGTGGATACCAGTCCTGAAATGTGCGGTGCTGACATTCACCCCCGCATAATCGAAAATTACGACGGCAAGGACATCCGCCTGAACCACGAATTGGTCATGAAAGTCGCCGAGTTCCCCGAACTGGCTTTTTACAAGGGACACACCCTCATCACCACGGACGGGACCACACTGCTGGGTGCCGACGACAAGGCCGGGGTGGCTGAAATCATGACCCTGGCCGGCTGGCTCATCAGCCATCCCGAGATCGAACACGGTAAAATCCGTATCGCGTTTACCCCTGACGAAGAGATCGGCCGGGGTGTGGATTATTTCAACGTCGAAGGCTTCGGGGCTCGGTTCGCCTACACGGTAGATGGCGGATTCGAAGGCGAACTCGAATACGAAAACTTCAACGCCGCCAGTGCCAAAATCGCCATTCAGGGTCGGAATATCCATCCGGGATATGCCAAGGACAAGATGATCAACGCCCTGAATATCGCCTGCACGCTGAATACGTTGTTACCGTCGGCCGAACGTCCCGAACACACCGAAGGGTACGAAGGTTTCTACCATCTGGTTTCCCTGAACGGCTCGGTGGAAGAGGCTTCGATGGAATACATCATCCGTGACCACGACCGTTCCCGTTTCGAAGCCCGCAAACATTTTTTGGAAAGTGTCGTACAGCTGTTGAATGAACGTTACGGCGGAGATGTGCTCAAACTGACGCTCAAAGACCAGTACTACAACATGAAAGAGATGGTGGAACCCTATCCGGAACTGATCGAAAAGGCCCGACAGGCCATGCATTTGGCCGGAGTGACGCCCATCGTACGTCCCATTCGGGGAGGAACGGACGGTTCCCGCCTGTCGTACATGGGTCTGCCCTGCCCCAACCTGTTCACCGGAGGCATGAACTTCCACGGCAAATTCGAATACTGTTCGTTGGATACCATGTGCAAGGCCGTACATACCCTGCTGGAACTGACCAAACTTTGGGGCCGTTAACAATTCGCCCCGCCAAGCATAGACACTCTCGGGATGTTTGGGTATGACCTCCGATCGATGGAGGCTCAGACCTGTTCCGGGCTCCGGGCCGTTTTTGAGAAACGACTCATCCCAAAAAACAGAACGGACCCGCTGACCACCCCATTCCGACGAACTACCCCATAAAAAAGACAGGCTTATGCAGCCTGTCTTTTTTATGAAGGGATTCGGAATATAAAAAGGGGCTTGGGAAAGAGCTGCGCTTTCCTCAACGGGCATCTTTGTGGCGGCCCCATTTTCTTTGGCGGACCTTGCCGACCGGTTTCAACAAACGGGTCATCATAAAAGATTGTTTATGAAACAGGAACAAAGGCAGAGACACTCCTATCACCAAAGCGAACATGACAAACAGGGACGTCAAACCGTTTTGAAAAATATCGACCACCAGTTGTTGCTGTAACTGAGGAGTTTTGGCCTCCATGAAGCGCAGCAAGGAGAGAATCGTCTTATAGGCGTACATTCCGGGAATCATCGGCAGCAGGGAAGGAAATGAAAAAATTTCCGCCGGACAATGGATCAATTTAGCCGCCAGCATGCTGAACATTCCGATGGTAAAGGCCGCAAAAAACGAAGCGGTCGGTAGATTCAACGAAGTGTGCGTCATCAGGTAGAAGCGCAGCGCATGCCCCACCGCTGCCAGCAGGGCCGAAATCAGGATGGCTCGTTTCGGCGGATTGGAAATGACGGCGAACCCCAAAGCCGCTACGGCCGCAAAGAAGGCATCTCCCAATAACGTATAAATCAACTCCCGAGTCATAGTGCGTAGGTTCCAAGAATGAGCAACGTAGCCGACAATCCCAACGAAATACAGATAATGAGGGTCAGGGCATTCACCGCACGAGAGATACCGATCAGCACATAACCTTCCAACAAGTCGATGATGGAGTTGATCAACGGCACGCCCGGGATCAGAAAGAGCACACTGGTTCCCAATGCCGTTTGAGGGGTATCGCCCAGGGAGGCCCACACCCCGAGCGAAGCGATCATCGAAGCCACGAACGCCGACACGATAAACACCGCCAGATGATTGATCCGGCGCAAAGACATCTCCTGCCGAATCAAAAAGCCCACGAATGTAGCCACACACACCAACCCCATCGCCCAGAAATCGCCTCCGAACAGCCGACAAAAAGCGGCATTGGCCAACGAAACCAATCCCAGCACCCACCAACGCGAAATACGCGGTCTGGTCACGATGGCATTGAATTGTTCGCGCAGTTCATACAGGGTCAGCCGATTGTCATGAGCCTGCCAGCTCAGGGTACTCAGATTCGAGATAATCTCGAAGTTGAACGCCGCCGCAGGGATAGCTCTCAGAGAGGTTCTGCGCACACTATCATCTTGATTTTGTAGAATATGAAGCGTAATATGTCGTTGAAAGATCGTCATTTCGGTTTCATAACCGAACGATCCGGCGATACGGTTTACATTCCGCACCACCCGTGAAGTGTGGACACCGGCCCCCATGAGGGTAGTCGCATAATCCAACAGAAAATTGGACAAATCCCGCACGGTAACCGGCTGTACGGCTTTCTGAATCTCCTGTAGACACGCTTCGCACAGCGGACCGTCATACACCCGCTGCACATAAGCCCGCTGCTCCCGGTTCAAGAGCACCGACGCACCTTCCCCTCGAGCCTGCCCTTCTGGCTGAGCGGCGACAGGTCTACGACAGCGAGCACAATTTTCCATACGGATACTTTTTTCAATCAACCCGGACCGAAAAGACAGGTTTTCCCGTTCACTTCCCCTCTCCGTACCGTCGTAAGATACGGATATCTCTCGAAATCACCCGGTTTCTCCGCAAAGATAGCAAAAAACACACAAACAACCGGAACAGACCCCGGGCCCTGACTCTTTCCCCGAAATTGTCCTATCTTTGCAGACAACAAAACGAATCATCATGAACATCGTCATTCTGGACGGATACTGCGTCAATCCGGGCGATCTGTCCTGGGAAGGTCTCGAAGCCCTGGGAGCGGTCACCGTATACGACTACACGGCACCGGAAGAGATTCTGGAACGCTGCCAATCTGCCGAAGCCGTTCTCACCAACAAAACCCCGCTGAACAAAATAACCCTCCAAGCCCTGCCCCGATTGAAATACATCGGGGTATTGGCCACGGGATACAATGTCATCGATCTGGATGCGGCCCGTCAACAAGGAATTGCCGTCACCAACGTCCCTGCTTACAGCACTCATTCGGTAGCTCAGATGGTCTTCGCCCACCTGCTGAACATCACCCAGCAGGTCGAACACCATGCTGCTTTAGTGAGGGAAGGAGCCTGGAGTCGCAGCCGTGATTTTTGTTTCTGGGACACCCCTCAAATCGAACTGCAAGGAAAAACCATGGGAATCGTCGGGTTCGGTCATACCGGTTCGGCCGTAGCGACCTTGGCTCAAGCCTTCGGCATGCATGTACGGGCCTACACCTCCAAAGAGGCTTCCCACCTTCCTCCGGGTATCAAAAAAGCCTCGCTGGAAGAGATCTTTTCCGATAGCGACGTAGTCAGCATCCATGCTCCGTTGACCCCCGATACCCGAGGGCTGGTCAATGCGGCCCGGCTGGCTCTGATGAAACCGACGGCCATTCTGATCAACACCAGCCGGGGCCCCCTGGTCGATGAAAAGGCCTTGGCCGAAGCCCTCGAACAAGGAAAAATCCGGGCTGCCGGTGTGGATGTCCTGTCGAACGAACCGCCGCGGGCCGACAATCCGTTGCTCAAAGCGCCCCGTTGCTACATCACCCCTCACATCGCCTGGGCGACCCGGGAAGCCCGCGGTCGTCTGATCGAAATCACGGTCGCCAATCTGAGAGCCTTTTTAGCCGGAGAGTCGATCCATCGCGTCGATTGATCGGTATTTAATCTTCAAACCCGTTATAATGCCATGTCGCTGCCGGGAAATCCCGGCAGCGACATTTTTTTCTCCAAAGGAACGCTCCTCCGCAACCCGACAGGGAGCCCCACGTCCCCTGCACAACGGAAGCGAACCACACCCTCAGGCGCAAGCCCCCGTAACGGACCTTCCCATGTACGGACAATCCGGTAGCGGATCTTTACGGGAAAGCGATCTCCAGCACGCAAGGACAATGGTCCGAGTGGCGGGCATCGGGCAAAATCGAGGCCGAACGCAACAACGATTCCGCTTCCCGGGAAGCCATGCAGTAATCGATGCGCCATCCTTTGTTATTGGCGCGGGCATTGGCCCGAAAACTCCACCAGGTATACTGATGAGGCTCCGAATGGAAATAACGGAACGTATCGATAAAGCCACTCTCCAGGAAACGGCTCATCCAGGCCCGTTCTTCGGGCAGGAAACCGCTGCTCGTAGCATTTCGTATCGGATCGTGAATATCGATCTCGCGATGACAGATGTTATAATCGCCACAGAGAATCAATTTCGGACGTTCCTTGCGCAACTTGTTCACATACTGTAAAAAATCTTCCAACCACTCCATTTTAAAGGCCTGGCGCTGTTCCCCCGAAGTGCCGGACGGATGATAAACGCTGACGATCGACAAGTCGCCGTAATCGGCACGCAGGAAACGGCCTTCGGCGTCATACGATTCGATGCCCATCCCGGCAACGACACGATCCGGTTCCCGGAGCGTCAGAATAGCGACCCCGCTATATCCCTTCTTTTGTGCCGAATGATAGTAAGCGCGATACCCCAAACGTTCGAACGTATCCGCAGGAATCTGTTCCGGCTGCGCTTTGGTTTCCTGCAAACAAACCACATCGGGCCGTTGCGTATCGAGCCATTCGAGCAGACCCTTATTCAAGGCACTGCGCAAACCGTTTACATTATAGGTCATGATTTTCATAAACAACCGATATCGAGTTATTGGAATCCGTTTCACATAAAGCCGCTTCCCAAGCCAGCAAAAGGTGTTTACGAGCCTCTCCCCAGCGGTAGTGTCCGATGGCACCCGATGCCTGTACCACCCGGTGACAGGGGACCAGCCAGGATACGGGATTGGCTCCGACGGCCGACCCGACGGCCCGGCAGGCCTTCGGCCGACCGATTCCACGAGCCAGTTCTCCATACGAAACAACCGCTCCCCGCGGTATGCGCATCAGTGCGGTCCACACCTGCAACTGAAAAGGCGTGCCCACCAGATGCAAGTGTCCGGCATGAGGGCGGAAACCGGCCTGCAATCCGTCCAACACCTCCCGTTGGAATTCATCCGTTTGGGGTTGGAACACGGCGTTCGGGAACTGCCGTTCGAGTTCCGCCCAAGCCATCGGAACATCGTCGGCAAACCCCAGAAAACAGACTCCCCGATCGGTCGAAGCCACCAGTACAGGACCCCACAAGGTCGATCCGAACGAATAGCGAAGCCTCCGGCTTTCGGATTTTCCCGAGGCGATCCGTTCCATCTGTACGACCCACCCGTTGGTACGTTCCGAGACTGCATTCTCCAGACTTCGGTCCGGCCATTCGCTCCGCCAGGGTCCCGGAGAGGAAATCCGACAACCACAGAGCGATGAATTGCAGCACCTCAGAAACACCTCCGCAGAGGTCCCCGTCCCCCGTTCGAAAGCAGCCCGAAAATCAGGCTCCGACAAGCCGACCCTTAACGCCCACGTTTCCGGCGTCAACGGTTCCCCGAAACGGGTTCTCAAATGCTCGATCGCCCGGGCGATTTTCTCGGAATCGGTTCGACAGGTTTGTTGGATGTCCATGTCGCAAACAGCTTTCAGACAAAGATACATCGCTTTCCGAAAGATGCCAACCGAAAACACCGCAGCCAAAGGTTCCGGACCCAAAAAAACGCGGCCAGAAACCGCGTTTTGCTCATCTGTCTTTCGTTCCGTCCGATTCGGCACGCCGAATGCAGGCTACAGCACCCCCTTTCGCAAGGTGCGGAAAAACCGGGTTCGGGCTCACAGGGCACGGGAAGGCCGGGTACGGAACGCCTGACACGGAAGACCACGTACAGAAGATCGGATCTTCTCGCGTCCATCAGGCTTCCGAAGCGCCGTTTCCTCCCGGGGTCTTGGATTTGGCCGGACGGCGCGAAGCACCTCGTGCCGTTCCCCGAGTTCGGGGCGTCGAGGGCCGAACCGGCATTTCCGACCCCGTAATCGCCATTTCCGTCACATTGGTAGTGGCCAGGGTATTGGGATCGGTATAAGTTGCCTTGGGACGAGCCCGACGTACCGAACGCCCCCGACGATTGTCCGGTTTTTCGGTCTTTTCCGGCACTTTCAACCCATCGAGATGCACCTCCAGCGCCTGTACCGAAATCACTACTTCCCGAATGGATATCCACAGGGAAATTACCAGCAACACCAAGGCCACCCCGAAGGTATACACCGCAGCCGTCTGCAAACCGATATAGATCAGAAAGGTACACAATACACACAACAACAGGCTGCTGACGCCGAAAATCTGCATCGAACGGGACATATATAGGCGTCTGCGCAGATTATCCAGTTGTCGTTGGGTGATCGGTGTCGGATTTTTGTCGTGTTCGGCCTTGAGGTTCCGAATGACCTGGGCATACGACAAGAATCGGTTCGTATAGGCCAACAGGATCAACGAAACCGCCGAAAAGAGAATCGAAGGAGTGGTAAGCGTTAATTCTTCCATACACATAACGTTAGATTTTTTTGCTTTGCCATTTGGCTTTTTTCAAATACACATAGGAGAAAAGCAGCACACAGAGTGCGTACACATGTTCCGAGGTCCAGCACACCGCCACATCGGCCCGTCGGACCACGGCCACATACCCCACGAAGAGGACATAAACGACCAAAGCCGCAAATTCCATCCACATGGCCGAACGGGTATTGCCCGTTCCGGAAACCGTATTGAACAAAATCAGGGCCGGCGTGGCAATCAGATACGAAGAGGCCATCACCTGCATCGAAGCCACCGCCGAGGCCATCAGATCGGGATCATCGGTATAGAGCCTCAACAAGAGCGACGGGAAAAGCATCATCAACGCGATCAGCGGCAAGATGATCCGGTAACACAGCCGTACGATCCGCCAACAGGTATACGGCACCTGTTCCTGTCGTCCCGCCCCCATCAGGTTGCTGACCAACGAGCTGGCCGTAGCAGCAAACGATTGCAGCACCAGGAAAGCCAGGGCCGACACGTTTCGTACGATGTTGCTGATGGCCAGCGGACGTTCGCCCAGATGTTCGATAACGACGAAAAAGACGAACCAGACGGCTACCGACGTAAACGACTGCAGCATGGTCCAAACCGATACTCCGAGCATATGGCCCAACAACGAACGGGAAAATCCGACGAGATGAAACAGCCGGTATCGTTTCCAATCCACCTTAAAATAGGTGTACAGCACAAAAAAGAGGGCGGATACGGCCTCGGCGATGGAGGATCCCAAAGCCGCCCCGGCAATTCCCATGGCCGGCAGTCCCAGCTTTCCAAAAACCAGCACATAGTTAAGCCCCACATTCGCCAGGACCATCACCAGCGAGTTAAGGGTCAGAATGCGGGTTCGGGTGATACCGACATAGAAAGCCCGGAACATCAGCGACACGAAAGCGAAGAAAAATCCGTATACCCGCCATTGGATATATTGTTCGGTCGCTTCGCACACCCCGGGCGAATCGATCACCCGTTCGAGGATCGTGCCCGAAAACAGTTTGGAAAAGACAAACATGAAGGCCGCCACTCCCAGCAGGAAAAAGACGCCCTGCTGAAAAAAAGCCCCGATATCCCGGAATTTACCTTCGCCGTTGCGACGTCCGATCAGAATTTGAGCCCCGATGCTGAAACCGAACGCCACCATGAAAAAGACCAGATAAAAAACACTGCCCAAAGCGGCGGCGCCGAGTTCCACCTCACCGACCCGTCCCATAAAAGCCGTATCGGTCATCCCGATGAGGTTTTCCATCAGCAGGCTGATCAACACAGGATAAACCACCTGCCAGATATGTCGGTTGGAAAGGGTCGGATGTGTCATCTACGATCGATTTCGAGCTGCAAAGGTACCATTTTATTCCTAATTCATTAATTTTGGAGACAATTTATCGTTCGGCCCTTTCCGAGCGACATAGAAACATCCATATGGCACAAAAGACAGTCAATCAACGTTTTCCTGTTCTCGAAATGAGTTGCGCCGTTTGTGCGGCCAATGTCGAACGTACGGCAGCAAGCCTGCCCGGTGTCCGGCGGGCATCGGTCAATTTCGCTTCCAATTTATTGGACATCACCTACGATCCATCCATTCTTTCCCCCGAAGATATCCAGTCGGCTATCCGTAGCGCCGGTTACGACCTGATCATCGAACAGGACGATACCCTTCGACGACAGGAAGAAACTCAACGATCCCATTACCGCCAATTGAAACGCCATGTCATCGGGGCATGGTCTCTCTCGCTGCCGGTCGCCGTCCTGGGGATGGTTCCCATCGACGGATTTCCCTCCCAATGGATCATGCTGATTTTGACCCTGATGGTCATGGTCCTTTTCGGACGATCGTTTTACATCCACGCCTTCAAACAGATTCGTCGCGGTCCTACAGGCATGGATACGTTGGTCGCCCTGAGTACCTCCATCGCTTTTCTGTTCAGTCTGTTCAATACGCTCTGGCCTTCATTCTGGTACGAGCGGGGACTCACACCGCACGTCTATTACGAAGCAGCCTGCGTGATCATTGCTTTCGTGCTGCTGGGTAAACTGCTCGAAGAACGCGCTAAAGGAAACACCACTTCGGCGATCAAGAAATTGATGAGGCTGCAACCCCAAACCGCCCGCGTATGGCGAGAAGACACCGAGGAAGATGTCCCGATCACCACATTGCAGATCGGGGAAACGGTGATCGTCCGCCCGGGCGAAAAAATTCCCGTGGACGGTCTGCTCATCGACGGGAACTCGTTCGTAGACGAAAGCATGATCACCGGTGAACCCATGCCGGCAGAAAAATCGGTCGGAGACCCAGTCGTCGCCGGCACCATCAACCAACGGGGTGCTTTTCGGATGAAGGCGACACGAGTCGGCAACGACACCCTGCTGGCACAAATCATCCGGACCGTCCAACAGGCTCAGGGGAGCAAAGCTCCGGTACAACGCATTGCCGACCGGATCGCATCCATTTTCGTCCCCACGGTCATCGGTATCGCGATCGTAACCTTCATTATCTGGATGATTGCAGGTGGATCGGAATATTTCTCTTACGCCCTGCTGTCGATGGTCTCCGTACTGGTCATCGCCTGTCCCTGTGCGTTGGGGCTGGCCACCCCTACGGCACTGATGGTCGGTATCGGACGGGGCGCCCAGCAACAGATTCTCATCCGCGATGCCACGGCGCTGGAAAACATGTGCCGAGTGGATACAATCGTACTCGATAAAACCGGCACACTGACTCAAGGGCGTCCGACCGTCACCGAGTGGCTGTGGACGGCTCCCGAAGAGGCTCAATACAAAAGCCTGCTCTATTCAGCCGAATTGCGGTCCGAACATCCGCTGGGAGCCGCCATCGTCCATTTTCTGCAGGAAGAAGGGATCGGCGGCACCGAGATCGGACGTTTCGAGAGTCTGACCGGAAGAGGCGTGAGCTTCACCGCCGAAGGACGTTCCTACTGGGCCGGTAATCGTCATTTGATGCAGGAACGGGGTCTTTCACTCCCTCCGGATGTCGCCTCGCTGACCGAAGCTTGGCAAGCCGAAGGCAAAAGCACGATCTTTTTCGGCAGCGAGACGCTGTTGATCGCCGTCATCGTCATCAGCGATCCCCTCAAGCCCTCGACCCGAAGCGCTCTGGAACGCCTCCGTAAACGAGGATTGGAAGTATGCATGCTGACGGGAGACAGCCTCCGCACCGCCTCCTCGCTGGCCCGATCCCTGGGAATTACCCGGTTCGAAGCCGAAGTTCTGCCGGCCGACAAAGAAAACTACATAGCACGTCTGCAAGCCGAAGGCCGCACCGTAGCGATGGTGGGAGACGGCATCAACGATTCGCAGGCTCTGGCTCGTGCCGACGTAGGCATCGCCATGGGGGGCGGAACCGACATTGCCATGGAGGTAGCCTCCATCACCCTGATGAATTCCGACCTGAATGCTCTCTCCAATGCTTATGAACTCTCCCGGGATACCGTACGCGCTATTCGTCAAAATCTGTTCTGGGCATTCATATACAACCTGATCGGCATTCCCATTGCAGCCGGCATTCTTTACCCGTTATGGGGAATCCTGCTCAACCCCATGGTAGCCAGCGCTGCCATGGCTTTCAGCTCGGTTTCGGTGGTTCTCAACAGCCTTCGCCTGAAATGGAAATAAAGCCCGAAATCCGATCATCCCGAACTCATTAAACCTTCACAATACATGGAAACCAAAACTTTCAAAACAAACGCCAAATGCGGTGGCTGCGTAGCCGCCATCGGAGCCGAACTCAACCGACTCATCCCGGCAGAAAGCTGGCATATCGACCTGAGTTCTCCGGAAAAGACGCTGTCGGTCACCACCGATTTACCCGACGACGTCATTCTCGATGCGGTATCCCGTGCAGGATTTGTCGCTCAGAAAAAGTAAAACCGCTTCTCCCACACAACGCTAAAAACAGGAGGTGCCCTGCATATGCGGGGCACCTCCCTATTCTTGAAAAAAGGAAACGGCAGCATATCGAATCAGTATCCCAACAAAACTAATTCTTTACCCCCTCGGGGATAATCTCAACCCGGAACCGACCATGTCGGTCATGTCACACTAACCGTTTCCTTTTTAACGTTGCTTTTCCGAGGTAAACAAAGATACGATGTTTCCCTAAGGATATTCGCCCGTTTTGACCGTAAAAATGTTCTATAAGTAGAAAAGATTCCTCTGCTGCCTCATTTCCGCTCTCAACTGGGTATATTTGTTAGATTCTATCAAAAACACGACATGGAGCACAATCTGTCATCCCCTCCTTGGGAAGCCGAACAGGAAGACCTGCTTTTCCGAATTTTCACCCTTTCGGGGAAAAATTACCCGCTTCCCAACGACACCTCAGCTTATCCCCAACAAATGCCGAACAGTGTAGTTGGCATCTGTTTACAAGGCCAGGGGGAAGTCATTATCGACCATAAAGCCTATTCGTTTCATAAAAACGACATGTTCGTACTCTTTCCCAAAACCGTCTATCAACCCATTTCCCGAAGTGAGGATTTCATCGGGTATATTCTGGGCGGAAGCGGAGACAGAGATCATGTCGGCGAGATCGACTATGCTGCGGCCCTGCCCCTGTATCTGCACATCCGGGAAAACCCGTGTATTTCCCTGGCCGATCAAGATGTGAAGATGCTGGTCGGACTGGGCGATATGATCAAAGAAAAAGTGCGGCGGCTGGATCACCCCTACCGCAAAGAAATTGCAGAACATTTAATGATCGCCCTGTTCTACGAAATCAGTGCCATCTATCAGCGCGGACAACCCCTCATCCAACGAAACCGCAAACGGGATCAGGAACTTTTCGAACGTTTTCTGTTTTTGGTAACTCAACACTGCACCAAAGAGCGACGACTGGATTTTTATGCCCGAGAAATGTTTCTGACTCCCAAATACCTCTCGTCGGTCGTCAAACAGGTTTCCGGACGAAGCGCCTCGGAATGGATCGCCCACACGGTCATTATCAACGCCAAATCCATGCTACGATCATCGTCCATGACCGTCCAACAGATCTCCAACGAGTTGAATTTCCCGAACCCTTCCTTTTTCGGGCAATATTTCAAAAAACACACGGGAATCACACCCAAAGAATACAAACAGAAAGTATGAATTCAAAAACCTCCGGTCACGGTGAATACCACAACCTGAGGTTTTTCGAATCCAGGGGATCAGCGTCCCTTCTCACCTGTTTTCTGTACGCTTATCCGTTTTTCCAGGCGTCGGTGATCTCCACCACATACATTTTGTGGAAATCACCCGACGCATACCATTTCTCGGACAGCGAAGCATCGACAAAACGGGCCGGATCCAACATCTCGGCATAGAGTTTCCGACCTTCCAACACCCAGGTAGCCTCCCCGAAAGCCACATTTCCGGAAGGCGTATACCAGGGCGTCAAACCGGACAACGCCACCTTATCGGTATCTCGTCCCGAATGAGACCCACACACAGACAAGGCTTTCCGATACCGAGGATCGAAAAACGACAAGGTCAGCGTATCATACCGTTCGGTAAACTCGAACGTATACCGCTGGGGACGGATAAACACAAACGCCACGGGCTTGTTCCACAAAAAGCCCATTCCGCCCCAACTGGCCGTCATGGTATTGAATTTCGTTTCGGTGCCGGCACTCACCAGCATCCAGTCGTCGCCGATCAGGCGAATCACATTCCGCTCGATATCACGCGGATCCATTTTGATCATCATCGCATTTCTATTTTTTCATACAACAAACTCGACACACTCACCCGGGTTCAGGACTTCGCAGAGCGCGCGCTGGCGGGTTTTCCCGGAAACGATTCTCGAGGAACTGGCTCCCGTTGCAGATAAGACTCGATCAGCCGACTGACGGCATAATCCCCCAACGACTCCTCCCTAAGCTGCACATAAGCATCCATCCCGGAGGTGAATACAGGTACATCCACCTCATAGAATCGGGCATGAATGACCCGATGGGACAAGATGTGCGGCGGCATATCGGTCACCCGCCATACCCGTTCGTTGGCTCCGGCAAAAAGTTTCCGATAGGCCTCCTGTTCCCGTAGCCTATCGTATTCGGTCGGAACCTCGGTCTCGATCAGCGGAAATTCATACAAATGCTGCCAGATATCCCGTCCCTCCCGGCGCGAGAGCAAGGTCATCTCTCCGCAATGTACCCGAAAATAATTAAAATATCGTGGTTTGACGGCTTTTTTCGGCGATTTGACCGGTAAGGCTTCCACCCGTTCTTTCCCCGCGGCCCGGGCCAGACACTTGCCCGCCAGCGGGCAAAGAGCACATTCCGGATTCCGGGGCAGGCATTGCAAAGCCCCCAGTTCCATGATCGCCTGATTATAGCGGCCCGGATCCTTCCGATCGAGCAACGCTTGCGCCAGATCGGCAAAATGGCGTTTCCCGGCTGTCGTATCGATCGGCAGATCGAGATCGAACAGGCGAGACAATACCCGATAGACATTCCCGTCCACCGTGGCATAGGGCTGTCCATAGGCGATCGAACATACCGCTGCCGCCGTATAATCCCCCACCCCTTTGAGGGAACGCACCTCCTCGTAGCGCTCCGGGAAACGGCCTCCGAAACGGGTCATAATCTCCCGGGAAGCGGCATGCAGACTGCGGGCTCGACTGTAATAACCCAATCCCTGCCAATATTTGAGCACTTCGTCCAAATCCGCCTCGGCCAGTGTTTTTACGTCCGGAAAACGAGCCGTAAAACGGAGATAATACTCCAATCCCTGCGCCACACGGGTCTGTTGCAGAATCACCTCCGAAATCCAGATCAGATAGGGATCGTGAGTCTGTCTCCAGGGCAAATCCCTCCGGCGGGTTTCGTACCAGGCCAACAGCAAATCGGCGGTTTCGTTGCGGTTCATATCAGTTCGGTTACTTCGGCTCCGATGAAACGTACCAGTTCTTCCGGAGCGATTCGAATCTGCAGTCCCCGGACTCCGGCGCTGATGTAAATCGCCTCGAAGTCGAGACAACTCTGATGGATATAGGTCGGATAACTTTTTTTCATCCCGATGGGCGAACAGCCGCCCCGAATATAACCGGTAGCCGGCAACAACTCCTTGAGGTGAATCATCTCCACGTGTTTATTGCCGGAGGCACGCGCCGCCTTTTTCAGATCGACTTCCGCATCTCCGGGTACCACACAAACCAACAAACCGGTTTTGTCTCCCCGCAGCACCAGCGTTTTAAACACCTGCGCGATATCCTCGCCCAGCTGCTCGGCCACGTGTGAGGCGGCCAGATTCTGTTCGTCCACCTCGTAAGGAATCAATTCGTAGTGGATTCCCGCCCGATCCAACAAGCGGGCCGCATTGGTCTTATTGATCTTCATGATTGCATCCTTTCCTGTCGAGCGAAGATAACGGATTCGAACGGAAATAAAAAACCGAATAAAAACGTTCTTCCTGCAGGATGTTTTGGTACCAATGTTGTACCCTTCCATGATCAACCTGCATTTTTCATTTTAATATCACAAACTATGGAAACCTATAAGATTTCTTTCGGCGGAAACCCCGTCACCCTGATCGGCACCCACCTGCACGTCGGCGACCAGGCACCTGTTTTCTCGGTTCTGGACGGCAACCTGCAAAGCGTATCTTCCGAAACCTGGAAAAACAAAATACTCATCCTGAGCGTATTCCCATCCGTAGACACCCCCGTCTGCGCCCTGCAGAACAAACGCTTCAACCAGGAAGCCTCCCACCTGCACGACGACGTGGAAGTTGTGTCGATCTCCGTCGACCTGCCTTTTGCCCAGAAACGCTTCTGTGCCGCGGAAGGGATCGACCGGGTACATGTCTATTCGGACTATCGCGACCTGGATTTCGGACAGAAATACGGATTCGTCATCCAGGAACTGCGCCTGTTGGCGCGGGGTGTAGTGGTCGTCGACCGCCAAGGAATCGTCCGGCACATCGAATACGTTCCGGAAGTCACCCATGAACCCGATTATCAAGCCGCCCTCAAAACCGTCAAATCGCTGTTGTAAACTCCGCTTCGGGGAAATACGTTTCAGGGATACTTCTCACGAGGTATCCCTTTTTCCGTCGTACAAACTCCATCAGAAAATCTTCCGGTCGTTTGGATTTCTCGGAAAATAATCCAATCTTTGCCCTGCAATGGTTCCCCGAACCGGCTCGCTCCGGGAAAGGGATGTAAAAGGGAATGCCGTGCAAGTCGGCAACAGTTCCCGCTGCTGTGAGTTCCGTTCTTCGGATCCCGAAGATCTTGGCTTTTGAGCGATGCGACCTCTCCGGTGCATGTACGTCACTGTCCGCCTGCGGACGGGAAGACCTCGAAAGTGGAACAAGTCAGAAGACCTGCCATACGCAATGAATTCTACGACCTACGGTGATATGGGTTAGTAAGAAACTGTCCGGCACTCCGCCGATTTTCCCGAACTCGACAGCTTCTGCCAACATCCGGCCGCAACGACGCCCGGAAGCATTGTGTGGTCCGTGAATTTTTCAACCGATGATTCGACGTACAGACATCCGGAAAAAACATCCCGTGTCTGAAAATCGTACAACGGGCCCCAAGCCCCCAAAGGCCGACAGCCCACCCCTTAAAAGAGGAGAACCCCCGCAGACGCCGTGAGGCATCGGGTTTTCGGAATCGTTCCGACAGAAAAAAAGAGTTTAGGTTTGTATTTGGTGACTGTCAGGATCGTCATAAGCAACAAGGAACGGAGGCCGGGGCCTCCTCTTTTTTTTCTGATAATCCCCCACTTCCGAATTTCAATCGGAATCATTATCTTTGTTGGGTCTCAAAAATATTTTTTATGAAAAGACCCCTCTTTTGGATCGGGCTTTGCGCCCTGGCAATAGTTCAAACAGCCTGCACGTCATCCGTTCAAAATGACCGCGACGCTATTACCTCCGTTGACCCGGCTTATTCCCGCACCCAAGTCATCCCGCAAACCGCCCAGGTGGAAGGCGCCCCTTGGCTGTATGCCGATACGGAACTGGAGGCCTACCGGCATGCCCTGCTCTTCAAACGGATGAAAGAAGCCAAACTTCGGGTAGCTTATCCCGGCAAATATTACGATTATAAAGACACGGCCTGGTTCCAATGGACCCCGGAACAGGAAAGCGACCAACCGGCAGAACCTTCAGCCATTGTCAATATTTATGCGTTCGGGGACATCTCCATCACTCAGGATTGGAAAGAAATATACAACGGCAAGGACCAGCGCACCCCCCACCGGGTAACGCTCGATCCGCATAAATCCCTGCTGATCAAACTTCAGGCTCCGAACGAACCGCCCGCACTGCGCATCGAAAACGGGTTCTGTTCGACCCACGACGCCGGCTGGCGTGCCTGTGCCGACGGCACCGACTGGAACTATCCCTGCGCTTACGCTCCTTTACAGGGCGACAGCCTGCCGCACCGCATGGAAACTCCGACCATCGCCCTGCAACCCGAAACCATCGACGGATCGAGCTATGATTTCGGTCGTGAACTTTTCGGTTTCGTTTCCCTGACCGCTTCTGAAAAACCCGAACTCTACGCCGGAGAATCGCTGGCCGAAGCCCAGGACACCGTTCTCAAACATCGGGAACAGAGCTTCGATCTGGTACAGGTCGGACCCGACCGTTGGCGTACGGTTCATGCTCTGGGTTTCCGCTACCTGACCCTCGAAGGCAAAGGTATTAAGGACGTGGTTTGCGACGCCTATACTTATCCGGCCCAATATCGGGGCGAATTCACCTCCAGCGATCCGCTGCTGGACCGCATCTGGATGAACAGCGCCTACACCCTGCGTCTCTGCATGCACGAATTCCACCTGGACGGGGTCAAACGCGACCGTCTGCCTTGGGCCGGAGATATCGCCACCAGCCTGATGGTCAATGCCTACACGTTTGCCGATCCGGAAATCGTCCGTCGTTCGATCGCCGTACTGGGCCGCGAAGGCATCGCCGAAACCAACATCAACAACATCGTGGATTATTCGCTCTGGTGGCTGATTTCCCAAGACAATTTCCAACTCTATTTCGGCGACACGTTGCACCTGAAACGCGAATGGAAGCGCATCAAAAACATGGCCTCCATTCTGGAACAACGCAGCGATTCGGACGGGTTGCTGATCCCGGGTAATGCCTGGCTGTTCCTCGACTGGGTCAATGTCGAAAAAGAAGGGGCCTTGCAAGTGTTATGGTGGTGGTCTCAACAAAGCATAGCCAATCTGGCCGATCGCATGAACGAACCCGAAATGGCCGCTTATTGGCGGGCCAAATCGGATAAACTGAAAGCCGTGCTGATCGAACGGGGATACGATGCCCAACGGGGTGCCTGGAGAGGCATGCTCAACAAGGAATCCGGTCCCAACCGCCATGCGAACTTCCTGGCCGTCATCTCGGGGCTGGCTCCCGAAAGCCAATACCCCGGCATCATCAACACGTTGAGCGATACGACCGTACAGCAGGTCGGAACGCCTTACATGATGGCATTCGAGTATATGGCGCTGGCCCGTCTGGGACAAGGCGAAGAGATGCTCCGTCAGATGAAAGCATATTGGGGCGGCATGATCGACAAAGGGGCCACCAGTTTCTGGGAAGGTTACGATCCCAACGAAGGTCCGGATAAAATGTACACGTTCTACAACCGCGCCTATGGGAAGAGTCTTTGCCACGGTTGGAGCAGCGGACCGGCAGCTCTGATTCCGGGCGAGCTGCTGGGCATCCGCCCGCTGGCCGACGGCTGGAAAGTCTTCTCGGTCGATCCGAAGATCACCTCCGTGAAGAATATCCACACCATTATCCCCACTCCTCAGGGTGACATCGAAGCCACGATGACCGACGGAAAAATCTCCGTAAAGATTCCCTCCGGAGCCCAAGCCGTATATCAGGGGAAAACCTATACGGAAACCATCCCCTAACCATCCGAACCATTGACAAAATTCATGAACGAATATTTTTTGGAAGAGGTAACTTCCGCCCGTTTGGAACGGGAGTTTCTCGACTTTCCGAAACGACTCTACCGAAACGATCCATACTGGATCTGTCCCTTGGACAACGATATTCGAGGCCGATTCGATCCCCGGGTCAATGAGTTGTTCCAGGATGGAGAAGCCATTCGTTGGATCGCCCGCAATAGCCGGGGCGAAACCGTCGGCCGAATCGCCGCTTTTTACAACCGGGAACTGGCCGCCGCCTCGGAAGGTCAACCCACCGGCGGATGCGGTTTTTTCGAATCCATCGACGACCAGCAGGTCGCCAACCTGCTTTTCGACGCCAGTCGCCAATGGCTCCAGGCCCGAGGCCTGGAGGCCATGGACGGCCCCATTAATTTCGGGGACCGGGATTCATGGTGGGGATTGCTGGTCAAGGTTTTTGACGACAAACCGATGTATGCCTGTCCCTACAACCCCGAATATTACGTCCGACTGTTCGAAAATTACGGCTTCAAAAACTATTTCAACCAACACACCTATTCCCGGGAACTCAAGGCCGGTCTTTTCCCGCCCAATGTCTACGAACGGGTCAAACGCCTCAAGGAAGAGCCGGCCTACCGGTTCGACCACATTCGCAAAAACCGAATGACTTATTACGCCGAGGCTTTCATGACCATCTACAACGGTGCCTGGGCCAAATTCGACGGGGTGAAACCGCTCGATCATGAACACACCATGGCCCTGTTGAAAAAGATGAAACCGATCATCGACGAAAAACTCATGTATTTCGCCTACTACAACGACCAACCCATCGGATTTTTCATCATGGTCCCCGACATCAACGGCGTGATCGAGCCCTTCCGGGGCCGATTCGGATGGGTGAACAAACTGCGTTTTTTGTGGAGGCTCAAGGTCACCCACAAGGCGAACCGCATTATGGGGCTGGTTTTCGGCGTGATCCCCGAATTTCAGGGCAAAGGCATCGAATCCGGCATGATCGAACGTTTCGAACAGGAAGTGGCGCTCGGCAACCTGAAACATTATCAGGGTGGGCTGGAACTGGTATGGGTCGGCGATTTCAATCCGTTAATGATGCGGGTGGTCGAAACGCTGGTCAATGCCAAACCTTACCGTATGTATACGACCTATCGCTATCTGTTCGACCGGAACAAGGAATTCCACCGTGCGCCGCGCATGCGGGTCAAAAAACACCATGCGCCCCAGGCTGCGCCTCAGGAGTCCGCTCCGGTAACGACGCCCCAATCATAGATAGCGCCGGACGTTCGATTTCCAGAGTGTCTCTGCCCTAATCCAGGCACTCGATTCATCAGAAACGTCCCAAATCACCCCTAACGACGGAATCCCGCAAACTCCGTCGATCGACCGAACCCCGCTTCCCGTTCAAAACGGGAAGCGGGGTTTTCTTTTGCCCAGGCAACCCTCTCATGCCCGGACAACCCCTTTCTTGCTCGAGCCCAGCCTTTCTTGCCAGGAGCACCTCTTTCTTGCTCGGGCCCAGCCATTTCATGTCCAGGTCTCCCATTTTTTGCCCGTACCTTTCTTTTCTTACTCGGGCCCACCCTTTCACAAAGGCTTTCGTTCCTCTTTTGTGCAGTCTCTCCTAAATAATATCGGGCCGGGGGAGCTTTTCCCGAAGCATGGCACGGTAATTGATCCTACTTGAGAACCATCGCTTCAAGCCGCCAACCAATGCTGCCCAAAAACGATCCAACATTTTATTTTCTTATTGATTGAATCACATGATACAACATGCAACCTGCGGCCTCGCCGACATCACGCTTTTCAACATGGCTCAAAATCATCTGACCGAAGCGGTAAAACATCTCGAACAAAGTCATTACGACCTCGCATTCTCCTTTTTCCGCCGTTCCGTCGTAGCCAGCAACCGATTGACGGGATTCGAAGGAGGTTTTCTGGAAGGCAACGACATTCCCGAAACCAACTCCCTCTACATGAATGATCTGGGTTCCAGCCTGAACGACCTGTTGAAAGCCATCGGGAAACGCGACGAAAAACTCGATATTCTGCATGCTTTTCTGTTGGACTCAGACCTGCAGGAAACATCGGCCATCCCGGGAGAATCGGCCATCCCGGCCCAAAACCGATATCAGGCATACCTTTATCGGCAAATGATCCTGGGCATGATTGCCTCGATTCCGAACCGGACTCTGCTTACAGAACAAACGGTATCGGCCGATGCGATGGAAGATATGCTGAATTTCAAATTCGCTTTAGCGGCCTACCTAGATACCTTCATCCATTATCAACAAGAATGTTTGAACTTTTTCCGGGAAAACGGTCAGTTTCCCACTCACGGCACAAGACGTAGAATCCAGAAAATCCGTTCGATCGCCGTCGTTTTCTGACCTGTCGGTCAAGCGCGACGCATCGCTCTCCATATAACATTCTGCCCGTTATCCGGAGATTCTCCGGAAACGACCGGGGCGCCCTCAAAAGGCGCCCCGTTTATTGTTCCGATCATCAGGACATCACCTACGACGTCTCGAACGTTGATAGGCCCCATAAAGCACATACAGTAAAAAACAACTGATTCCGATCACCCCCACCAGCCAAGCCTGTCGGGTACGCATCGGAGCCTCTGCCAATACGGAAAGTACACCCCGACCGGCATAGCGTTCACTGAAACGAGGAATATCCCGGCAATTCCACTTCGCCAACAAAGTGCCGTTCTGAAACAGGACGAGGCCTCGATGAGCCCGGATCAGGGATTTGAGCATCGTACCGTCGATATTGAACAGCGGGACCTGTTCCTCCCCTATTTTCAAGATTTTCTCTGCCGGTAAGGTAACGGAAGTGGCCGCATACACCGGAATGGATTGCTCGCGTGCATAGGCCAACAGATCCGTATAACGCTGCTGACAACGTCCATCGATCGGAGACAGGTCACTCAAAGTGATCAAAAACCAGGGTTTATCCGAGGCCAGCCATTCGGCAGAGACATCTCCCTGTTCATCGAACACGGCAAAATCGGGCACCTCTACCCGCTCGGGTTGTGTGGCCGGCTCAGGCAGGTCGATAAAACGGGTATCCACAAATTCCCAACGCGAAGAGTCCCTCCAAATCGTATCCTGTAACGAAAACTCATGTTGTTGGCCGGTGGTTCGATCCCGGTAAATCAAAATCGTTTCCCGGGCAGGGAGGTCGGAAGAGCGGGCATCGTGTGTCAGTTTCACCCCGACCTTGTAAGGCAAGAAATCGAATACCGGCAAATGACGCAGGCTATACAAGCCCACCCCCAACGAAAACAGCAGGAAACAAAATCCGAGCGCAAAATTAACGATCCGGGTTCCTTCAGGCGGCTCGGGGGTGCACCATGCATCCTGCGAGGGACGATCGGCCCGCACCGTCACAACGGCCAATACCAGCAGAACAAGGTTTTTATAAAAAGTTTGCCAATTGGTCAACTTGATGGCGTCGCCGAAGCATCCGCAATCCGACACCGGATTCCATAGGGCCAAGACCAGCGTTAAAGCCGTAAAGAATCCCATTACCCACAGCACGATCCGGGAGGTCAGCCGTCCGCCCAAACGAAACAACAGACAAAAGCCCAACCACATTTCCGCCGTCGAAAGCAACACGGAGAAAACATAACGTCCTCCGGAGAGAAACTCCAGACCAAAGGCTTGAAAATACTCTTCCAGTTTAATGGCCGTACCCCAGGGATCCACCCCTTTCACAAAACCGGAAAAAATAAAAACCAGGGCCAATAAGATGCGGATTATTCCGCTGAGGGTCGAATAACGTTTCATAATCGTACAAGCGTCAAATTCCGGGTAAGAGCAAATATACGTTTTTTTTCACAGTATCCCTCGTGCTGCACTCTTTTCATCCGGAGTAGAAACCCCTTACAACCAAGCGGAAAGACGCTCCACAATCCGGCTGAAAATGGCTTCGGGCGGCAACATTCCCCCTTGGGAATCGGCACACGAAATCACCCCGAAATCGGGATCCAAACCCTCTTGTGCCAGATAAACCCGACGCACCCGTTCCTGCAGGGAAAGCGAAGCCTCATGGATATCGGTTTTCCCATGCAGATACTGCCGGTCATCCCCTTCGCGATTCTCCTCCAGCTTGCGCTTGGTAAACGAGAACGGCACATCCAAAAATAATGAAATATCGGGACGGGGAATGCCGTTATACCCGTATTCGAGTTCTACGATCCAATTCCGCAGTCGAATCCGTTCGGCCTCGTCCTCCACCTTGGCGCACTGATAACCCACATTGGAATAGACATAACGATCCACGATAACAACCTTCCCTTGGTCGAGCCATCCACGGATCATATCGGCGGCATCGGCCCGGTCGCCCGCATAGATCAAAGCCACCAGATAGGGATCGACGCTGTCGACACTACCCAATTCCCCCCGCAGAAAACGGGCTATCAGGTCGCCGTAAATCGGCGCATCGAAGCGAGGAAAATGAAGATACTCATACGACTTACCCGCCTCGGCGAGTTTCTGTTGCAACAGTTTGACCTGGGTCGATTTTCCGGCCCCATCCAGTCCTTCTAGTACGATAAACGGCATAATACGATCTGAAAACTCGACCCTCTCCGGCCGAAATTTGACACGGATGTACGCATTCGAAGCACACTCGAATACGCACCGATGAAAATACTCTAACGCAACATACGGACAGCCCGACGCAAAGCGGCCTCCAACACATCGATTTCCTCCGACGTATTGTACAGGCCCAACGAAGCACGTACCATGGCCGTCAGTCCGTAATGGGTCATCACCGGCTCGGCACAATGCGTCCCGGTCCGGACGGCCACCCCCATCTTATCGAGAATCATCCCGATATCGTAAGGATGGGTGCCGTCGACCGTAAACGAAACGATCCCGCACTTGCCGGGCTGGCTACCATAAATCCGCAGGCCGTCGATCGCCGACAAGACCTCGGTCATCCGTTCGAGCAGGGCTTTTTCATGAGCCCAGACTGCCGCCAGATCCAACGAGTGCAAATAGCGAATCGCCTCACCCAAGGCAATCGCACCGATGTAGTTGGACGTACCGGCCTCAAATTTCAACGGCAGTTCAGCATAGGTGGTTCCGGAGAACGAGACGGTAGCGACCATGTCGCCTCCTCCCATAAAAGGAGGCATCTGTTCCAACCACTTTTCCTTGCCGTACAGCACGCCTATCCCGGTAGGTCCATATAATTTATGACCTGAAAAGGCATAAAAATCGCAATCCATGGCCGTCACATCCACCTCTCCGTGCACGATACCCTGACAGCCGTCGACCAGCACCGGAACCCCGGCCTCATGAGCCATCCAAATGATCTCCCCGAGCGGAGGACAGGTCCCCAAGACATTGGAGGCCTGGGTAACACATACGATCCGGGTACGTGCATTCAACAAGGTCGGCAATTTTTCGATCATCAGGCGTCCCTGGTCATCGAAAGGCAGTACCCGCAACTCGGCGCCTTGGCGTTCGCACAACAATTGCCAGGGAACCAGGTTCGAATGATGCTCCATTTCGGTGACGATCACATTGTCCCCTTCGTGCACATAACGTTCCCCGAAACTGTAGGCTACGGTATTGATCGAAGCCGTCGCACCGGCCGTAAAGATCACTTCCCGCGTCGAAGCGGCTCCGATCAAGCGGCGCACCTCTTCCCGAGCCTCTTCATAGGCTTCGGTCGCCTCTTCGCTCAGACGGTGCAACCCCCGGTGAATATTCGCATTGCCCGACCGATGCAACTCATTGACCTTCTCGATCACCGCCAACGGTTTCTGGGCCGTAGCCCCACTATCGAGATACACCAACGGCTTCCCGTTCACCTCCCGGGTAAGAATCGGAAAATCGGCCCGTATTTTCTGTACGTCAAACATGGTTTTCGAGTTTCAATCCCGACTGGTCCAAACGGCTCGGTTCCTCCGGGATTTTTCCGCCTGATCCGGCTTACAGACGATCTATTTTGTCCACGGCCATGGCCTCCAATACCTCGGCCAAGCCTTCGATGCGGGTTTTGCCCAAAACTTCGCGAACAAAACCGTACATCTGCAACCTACGCGCCTCCTGCAGAGAGATACCCCGTTGACGCATATAGTAAATCGCTTCGGGATCCAACTGTCCCACCGTAGCCCCATGGCTGCACTTCACATCGTCGGCATAAATTTCCAATTGAGGTTTCGTATAGACATGGGCGCCGGTATTCAAGATCAAGCCATTGTTCTGTTGATAGGCATTGGTACGTTGAGCATCCGGGGCCACATAGATTCGACCGCTGAATACCGCCGTTCCCTCTCCGGAAGCGATGCTTTTAAACTGCTCCGACGAGGTGCAATCCGATACATGGTGCCGAATATCGGTTGTATAATCGAACTTTTCGGCTTCGCCTGCCAGCATCACGCCGTCCGTACGATTCTCGGCTCCGCAGCCGTCGAGCATCACGGTCAAATCGTGACGCAACAACGCTCCGTTGAACGAAGCCGACAACGATTCGAAACGGCTATTCCGTGCCTGGCGGACATATCCCCCCGAAACACTGACGGCCTGCGCAGAGAGTCGATACAATTCGACCATCTCGATCCGGGCATCCTCCCCGACCGACACCTCCCGGGTGCCACATTTCAAGGTAGAAGCCTCGCCACGGCTCCGATGATCCCACACCAACCGGGCCGCACTGCCCCGTTCGAATACAAACAGATGGCGAGCAAAGCAATAAAGAGCCTCACCTCCATCGCCCACTTCGTCTTCGATCACAAACGGAAGAGGTTCTTCCACTCCGGTCGGCACATACACGAAAACTCCGTCCTGCATCCAAAGCGCCGACATCGCCGAAAAAACATCCTGAGGATCGGTCAACGTATCGTAATAACGTTCCACCAAAGAGGGTTCCTGCCGGGCAGCAGCAGCCAACGAGCCGAAGATCACCCCGTTTGACAAACGCGTCAGGGTTTTCTCCCCGCAGCCACCATTCAACAGCCGAATGCGATGTCCCTGAATCGGCAGGCTGTCCGAATCGGTCGCCGATGCGGGGGCGGCTTCCGTCGCCAGGCGATATTCGCCGGCGAAGGCTGTGCGCAGATCGGTATAGTGATACCGATCGCCGTGCCCCGACCCCTTGGCGGGAATTTCCAAACGTTCGAAAGCCTCCAGAGCCTTACGGCGCACAGCCTCCAGGAGAGGTACGGAAGCCGCCCCCCGGGTTGCAGCCCAAGCCCGATAACGTTCGATCCAACGGTTTTCGAGAGAACGTTCCATACTCTATTCGTATTGATTGATGAGCCAATCGTACCCTTCCTTCTCCAGCTTCAAGGCCAGGCTCTTATCGCCCGAGTAGATGATCTGTCCCTTGTAGAGCACATGCACGTAATCGGGCACGATATAATCCAACAACCGCTGATAATGCGTAATGACGACCGTGGCGTTATCGGGGCGTTTCAGCTTGGTCACACCCGTGCCGACGATCCGCAGCGCATCGATATCCAGACCGCTGTCTGTTTCGTCCAGAATCGCCAGTTTGGGTTCGAGCATCGCCATCTGGAAGATCTCGTTCTTTTTCTTTTCTCCGCCCGAGAATCCTTCGTTCACCGCCCGCGAGGTCAACTTGCTGTCCAGTTCCACGACCGAAGCGCGTTCCCGCATCATCCGCAGAAATTCGGCGGCCGACAAAGGTTCCAGACCCTGATATTTCCGTTTTTCGCTGACGGCCACTTTCAGGAAATTGGCCATGCTCACGCCCGGAATCTCCACCGGATACTGAAAACCCAGGAAAATACCGGCCCGGGCCCGATCCTCGATACTCATCGACAACAGATCCCGGCCTTCATAGAGCACTTCTCCGTCCGTCACTTCGAAACGTTCGTTACCGGCCAGCACCGAAGCGAACGTACTTTTTCCCGAACCGTTGGGTCCCATAATGGCGTGGACTTCGCCCGCCCGCACCGAGAAATTAATTCCCCGGAGTATCTCTTTGCCATCGACCGTGGCATGCAAATTTTTAACTTCTAACATATTTTGTTTGCCATTTTCTTACATTTCCCGATTTCACGCGGAGAGGGCGTCTGCTGCCGACGAGCCCCGCTGTGTCCGATTGTGCCTATCACGCGATAGCCGCTCCATCGAAGTACGCCCGAAACGTTCCGCGGATCTGAGAGAACCAAACACTGAACGGATACGCTGTATTGCAACTGGCCACCTAAAGCACTCGTTTCATTTCACGTATCATCGTCGTTCGTGTACCACTTCCAAACACCGGATTAGCCTACGCTACCCTCCAGCGAGATGGAAAGCAACTTCTGGGCCTCCACGGCAAATTCCATCGGTAACTTATTGAGCACCTCTTTGGCATAGCCGTTGACAATCAGGCCCACGGCATCTTCCGTCGACAACCCGCGCTGATTGCAGTAAAAGAGCTGGTCTTCGCCGATTTTCGAGGTCGTCGCTTCATGTTCGACCACCGCCGAGGGATTGTCCACCTCAATATAAGGGAACGTGTGCGCTCCGCAACGATCGCCGATCAACAACGAATCGCACTGCGAATAATTCCGGGCGCCTTCCGCCTTCCGGGATACGCGCACCAGCCCGCGATAACTGTTCTGGCTTTGTCCGGCCGAAATTCCTTTCGAGACGATACGGCTGCGGGTACCGCGCCCCAGATGGATCATCCGGGTCCCCGTATCGGCCTGCTGGTGGTTATTGGTCACCGCCACCGAATAAAACTCGCCCACCGAATTGTCGCCGGCCAGGATACAACTGGGATATTTCCACGTAATGGCCGAACCGGTTTCGACCTGCGTCCACGACAGACGGGCATTTTCACCCCGGCACATACCGCGTTTGGTCACAAAATTATAGACCCCGCCCCGGCCGTCCTTATCGCCCGGATACCAGTTTTGCACCGTCGAATATTTCACTTCGGCATCCTTGAGTACCACGATTTCGACTACCGCGGCATGCAGTTGGTTTTCGTCCCGCATGGGAGCGGTACAGCCCTCCATATAGCTGACATAGGACCCTTCGTCGGCCACAATCAACGTCCGTTCGAACTGGCCCGTACCCGCCGCATTGATGCGGAAATAGGTAGACAGTTCCATCGGGCAACGCACTCCTTTGGGAATATAACAGAACGACCCGTCCGAAAAAACCGCCGCATTGAGGGCCGCAAAAAAGTTATCGGTATAGGGAACCACGCTTCCCAGATACTGACGCACCAGATCGGGATAATCGCGCAAGGCTTCCGATATGGAACAGAAAACGATGCCTTTTTCAGCCAGTGTCTCTTTAAAAGTCGTCTTCACGGAAACCGAGTCCATCACGGCATCCACGGCGACACCCGCCAACAACATCCTCTCTTCGATAGGCACGCCCAGTTTTTCGAACGTAGCCAGCAACTCCGGGTCCACTTCATCCAGACTCTCGTATTTGGGTTTCGTTCGCGGAGCCGCATAGTAAATAATATCCTGGAAATCGATTTCGGGGATATCGAGATGTGCCCAGCGCGGCATGCTCAGCGTACGCCAATGGCGATAAGCCTTCAGGCGAAATTCAGTCATCCAGTCAGGTTCGCCCTTTTTCTGCGAAATCAGCCGTACGATATCCTCATTGAGTCCTTTGGGAATGGTTTCCGTATCGATGTCGGTGACAAAACCGTACTTATAATCCGACCCGGTCAGGTCATCCCATATTTTATCTTGTTGTTCCATCGGAATATCAACCTCCGTATATCTGCAATTCAAACGACAAAGTTAATCTTTCGGGAGGGACCTGCAAAATTTTAGCCAAATTTCAACAAGCCGGGTTCAGGGGATATTTCCGGTTTCCAGGCCATACCGTCCAGAACTCCGACCCGAAAGACAAGCCCTTTCGTACCGTTTGGCGACAGGGTTACCGAACCAACGAAATTCCGTACCCAAAAATTACATCGCCGACTCCTTTTTTTCGAGGCATAGCAACCCCGAGCCCTCCGAAGCACACGCTTCCCGACCCTCCGCCACTTCAAGTCCGCTCGTTCTCCGCTCATCCTTTCGTTCGTCCTTTCGTTCGTCCTTTCGTTCCTCACCCCACTCGATTCAGCCTCATCTCGAAAGCAGCCTTGGAACAGACATCTTCCCACCCCCACCCCAAACAAAGCGAGGGCATAGCCTGATGCCATGCCCTCGCCTTTATATGAGTCCGTCAGGATTTATTCCTGCATGGATTTGAACAATTCGTTGTACTTGTTGTAATTCTCCATCATGCTGGCCGATTCGTCACGCAGACGGAAGAATACGTTTTTGAGCAATTCCACGCTGGCGGCATCTTCCGGATTGAGGGCATGTGCCTTTTCCAGCGGAGCAATCGATTCCTGATAAGCAGCATATACTTTTGCCAATTCTGCATTGTAAGCATCCTGGCTGGTGAAACGCTGTTCGTTGAGAATCTTAGCCTGTTCGTCGGCGTATTTGATCATCGTCAGACCCAGGTTGAAGTTGGTGCTGAAATCATCGGGCAGCAATTCGCTTGCTTTCTTAAACGCCTCAATGGCTTCGGGCAGTTTGCCGAGTTTTTCACTCACGCGCCCCAAACCGGCATACAATTCCGGATTGGTCGGATCTGCCGTAATGGCGGCTTCCACCAACGGAATGATCGCCGTGGGATCTTCACCCGTATTGGCATACACATTCAGCAGGCCTTCGATAATCTTGGTATTCTTCGGATATTTGCTCAAAGCATCCTGCAAGAGCTCTTTGGCTTCCGTCGTTTTATTTTCTCCGTTGTAGCAGATCGACAAATAGTAGTATACATCTCCATCTACGACATAACCGTTGTCGATAGCGGCTTTCAGGTATTTTTCACCCATCGGATAATCCATGACTACCGTAGCCAACAGACCGGCGTTGTAACCCGACAGCGTATCGATCTTATTCAGCACAGCCCCTCCGGCAATATCATAGGCTTTGGCGAAATAAGCGGCTGCCGTTTTAAACTGACGACGAGCATATTCGTTATCAGCCATCTGTTTGTACGTATTCACTACGCCCTGAACACCTTCCGTAGCTTTGGTCATCGTACCCGTGGATTTGTCCAATTCGACCGCTTTCGCATAAGCAGCCGCCGATTTATCCAAAGCATCGACGAAAACCGGTTTGGTGATTTCCCAGAAATTCATCACGCCATCCGCGAAATACAGTTTCACATAAGGGAAAACAGTCACTTTATACTCTTTCCCTTCCACGGTTTCCGTCGTTTCTTCGCCTTTACCGAAACTCAACAACGTCGTGGCTTCATCCATACCACGGAACATCTGAGAGGTAATCGCCGAACCGGCTTCATAATAGGTCTTACCCATATTCAGCCACAGGCTGGCTTTCCCGTTTTTCTTGGAATCCTTGCTGTCCGCTTCCAACTTATCGATCTTTTTGGTCAGAGCGGCTTCGTTCACCTTCTGTGCCCGGGCGAGTCCCATGCTCCCCAACAAAGCGACCGATATCAATACAATTACACGTTTCATACTCGAGTTTTTTTGATTAGAATTCGATTTTATGGTTGTTCCGTCGTGGCAGAACTTTCTACGGTTTCTACTGAAGTGGATTCTTCGGCAGCGGTTTCATTTTCTTCGCTTTTCGGAACGGGAACGACCGACGCGATTGAATCGCCGCTACGCAAATTGATCACCTTAACGCCTTGAGTAGCACGTCCCGATACACGTATATCGCTGACCGGAATGCGGATCGTCAATCCCGAACGATTGATAATCATCAGATCGTTTTCGTCACACACCGCCTTAATCGCGATCAATTTACCGGTTTTTTCGGTAATCTGCAAAGTTTTCACCCCTTTTCCACCCCGGTTGGTGATTCGGTAGTCTTCCAGGCTCGTCCGTTTTCCGTAACCGTTTTCAGAAACCACCAGAATATCTTCCCGGCTATCGGGTTCGATGCAAATCATGCCGACCACTTCATCGTCTTCCTCAATCGTGATTCCTTTCACGCCGGCACCCGTACGCCCGATCGGCCGCACCGTCGATTCATTGAAGCGGATGGCCTTTCCTTCCCGAGCCGCAATAATCACTTCACTGTTTCCACTGGTCAGTTTGGCTTCCAACAACTGATCGCCTTCTTTGATGGTAATGGCGTTCACCCCGTTCTGACGAGGACGCGAATAGGCTTCCAGACGCGTTTTCTTCACGATACCGTCCTTGGTACACATGATGATGTAGTTGTTGTCCACATACTCCTTGTCATCCAAGCGGCGAACATTGATGTAGGCGCGGACTTTATCATCGGGCTCAATCTGGATCACATTCTGGATGGCCCGACCCTTGGAAGCCCGGGTTCCTTCCGGAATGTCGTACACTTTCAACCAATAGCAGCGACCCTTTTCCGTGAAGAACAACATCGTGTTGTGCATGGTCGTCACGTAGATGTGTTCGATGAAGTCTTCATCGCGGGTTGCACTGCCTTTCATACCCACACCGCCCCGATTCTGAGTCCGGTATTCGGTCAGCGGAGTCCGTTTGATGTACCCCATGTGGGAAATGGTGATGACCATCTCTTCATCGGCATAGAAATCTTCCGGATTGAACTCTTCGGCACTCAACACCACTTCGGTCCGACGGGCATCCCCGTATTTTTCCTTGATTTCGACCAGTTCGTCACGCACGACTTTCATTTGCAGGGCTTCGCTCGCCAACACTTCCCGCAGGTAAGCGATCAGTTTGGATACCTCCTCGTATTCGGCTCTTAGTTTGTCGCGTTCCAGACCGGTCAGGGCCCGCAACCGCATATCGATAATGGCTGCCGACTGCACCTCGCTCAACGAGAAACGTTCCATCAGGGCCGCTTTGGCCTCGTCGGGATTCTGAGCCGCCCGAATGATCCGGATCACCTCGTCGATGTTGTCCACCGCAACGAGCAAACCTTCCAGGATATGGGCCCGTTTTTCGGCCTGCGTCAGATCGTAACGCGTACGGCGTACGACCACATCATGACGGTGACGCACGAAATATTTGATCAGGTCCTTCAGGTTCAACAACATGGGACGTCCATCCACCAAGGCGATATTGTTCACCGGGAACGAACTTTGCAACGGCGTATGCTTGTACAGATTGTTCAGCACAACACTGGCTACGGCATCGTGTTTGAGAATCATCACGATACGCATCCCCTGACGGTCACTTTCGTCGTTGATGTAGGCAATGCCCTCGATCTTCTTGTCGTTGATCATGTCGGCGATCTTGCGAATCATCTCGGCTTTGTTGACCATATAGGGAATTTCGGTCACCACGATGCATTCGCGACCCGTCGAGGTATGTTCAATTTCGGTTTTAGAGCGGATAACCACACGTCCCCGACCGGTTTCATACGCTTCGCGCACGCCTTCGTATCCGTACACGATCCCGCCGGTGGGAAAATCCGGCGCCTTCACATATTGCAGCAACTCAGACACTTCGATATCCGGATTGTCGATATAGGCACAGGTGGCATCCAATACTTCCGAAAGGTTGTGGGGAGGCATGTTGGTCGCCATCCCGACGGCAATCCCGGCCGCTCCGTTGACCAGCAACAGCGGAATCTTGGTCGGCAACACCACCGGTTCCCGCAGCGTTTCATCGAAGTTGGGGCGGAAGTCGACCGTATCCTTGTCGATATCGGCCATGACCTCATCCGCAATTTTCTGCATCCGGGCTTCGGTATAACGCATGGCGGCGGCTCCGTCACCGTCTACCGACCCGAAGTTTCCCTGACCGTCCACCAACATGTAACGCATGCTCCATTCCTGGGCCATACGTACCATGGCTTCATAGACCGAATAGTCGCCGTGCGGGTGGAACTTACCCAGCACATCCCCCACGATACGGGCCGATTTACGATGAGGCTTATCGGAATAGAGATTCAGTTCGTTGCTCATATCGTACAGAATACGACGGTGTACGGGTTTGAGTCCATCCCGCACATCGGGCAGAGCACGCGACACGATCACCGACATCGAATAATCGATGTAGGCGGTCTTCATCTCTTCCTCTATATTGATTTTAATTATTCTTTCTCCTTTTTCTGCTTCAGCCATATTTTCAGGTCTTCAAAATCATCCCGCTAAAGTACTCATTTTTTAGATAACCTCAAAACCGGCGGACACTTTTTCCGCCTCTTCCTACTCTTCCGCCAAAGAAGGTCGTCGGGGTCCCAGCGTCACCCACACCATCCGTAACCAGGTCAGCAAGAAGAGCCACTGATTCAGATCCAGGGTATCGAAGAAAAAGTGCATCCACTTCACCGGGAAAAGGATATCCACCGGCATCCACACCAAAACAACGAAGTTGGCCCAGAAAAGCAGTTTATCCAACGGGCGGGGTATCCGACTCCAGTACCAGATCAGATAGCCCAACAGAGCGATGACATAGGTATGTTTTTCGGCGGCATTGCTGAACAGGATGACATACCCCATCAAAATACCGAGAGTCTGAGCCCGAAAAGCCGGATCGTTCCATCGAGACCGGCAGGCCACCAGCAATCCGGCCAGCGCCAACAACACACCTCCTTGTATATAATGAATATACGAAGGCAACACCGGGAAGAGCACCCGGATGTTGAAAAACGTTTCGAAAACCCGGGTTCCGTAATGCACATTCAGTCCGTCGACCCAGGCGCGATAATAGTCCAACAAGGATGCCAGCGGGATATTCACCACCGGCAGAACAAAATACAGGGCGGCTATACCCACCGTATAGGCCATATTGCGCCAGAAATGGGGATAACACAGCAACAGTCCCAATTGAAAGATCCCGTACACTTTGGTAAATCCGGAAATCAGGATCAGGGCGATCGCCCATCCGGCCCGTCCTCTTTCCAGAAGGCTAAAAGCGAACACAAACAGATAAGCCACGGCCACATTATACTGGAAGGAAAGCTGTGTCGTTGCCAGAATCAGCATGGTATACAGGTACATATTCCGTTTCTGGCGCACCGTATATCGATCTGGGAGAGTAAAAATCGCCACAAAATAGAGCGTATAGTTGAACAGATTCCAGACAAACGGTCCCAACCAGGCGGGCAACAACGCGAAGGGTGTAAACAGCAGATTGAACAGCGGCCCGTACAAATAATAATCATGATGTGCAGCAGCCCACTGGCTGCCATAAGGAACGATTCCCCGCCAAAAGTCGAGGGTCGCCTCCGCAAAGATCATGAAATTGAAATGTTTTCCCCGCATCACCTCCGAAAAACTGAGGCCGAATGTCAGCAAGAAGCCCAATAAATAGAGGTTACGCCGGTTCATAAAGAAACGGTCGAGGGCTGTGAAAAAAGAACGCATAGGCTATCGTTGGGTGTTAATGTGACGGAATCTCCCCTTTTCAAAAGTTTCCCGAGCATTTTCCGCTTCAAAGATAACCAAATTCTGAATTTTCCCGTATATTCATCGACATGAAACACCGCCGGAGCATTCCTACTTTTCTCTTCCTTTTTCACCTCCTGCTCGTCATGGGGTTGCTCGGATACGGAGGTTTTAGGGGGCACGCCAACGCCCAGAACAGATCGAAGTTTTCAGAAACACGCTCTGATTCAGAAGCAAAGACATCTTCGACACCAAAGCGTTCGTCCCGTACCGATGCTCCCGGAGCACAACGCCTCGTCCTGGCTTTTTACAACACCGAAAATTTTTTCGATACGCTGCCGTCTCCCGATTCGAAACACGACCCCTATACCCCTCAGGGGACATACCGATGGAACGACGCCCGCTATCGTCAAAAGATCAGTCACATCGCCCGGGTCCTCGACACGCTGAAAGCCGACATCGTGGGATTGGCCGAAATCGAAAACGAAACGGTCTTACGGGATCTGGTTTCCCAGTTGCACACCAGCTACAATTACCTGATTCGTCCCGGGAGCGATCCGCGCGGCATCCAGGTCGCCCTGCTCTACCGAGGCTCCCAATTTTTCCCGCTGCACAGCTTTCAAATCCGGGGTCCCGGACTGACCCGTCCGATTCTGGGTGTCCGAGGCCGATTGCAGGGAGATACGATCACCCTGCTGGTGGCTCATCTTCCCTCCCTGCTGAACCGCAACTCCTGGCGACGCGCCGCAGCCCAAACCCTGCAAAACCATCTGCAGGCCCTCCTTCACCGAGATCCCCACGCCAAAATCATTCTGATGGGCGATTGGAACATGACGCCCCGTTCTGCCCTGGCCCGCAAGAGACTGGGCGTAAAACCCTGGCCGGAAACTTCCAGCCCGGAAAGCACCGCCGAGGCCCGACACGCCTCCCGCCCCGAAACTCTTCTGACCCCATTCACTACCCTGGAAACCCGAGGCGAAGGCAGTTATGTATACCGGGACAGGCGCTACATCTACGACTATTTCCTGTTCAACACAAACTGGACAGATCCCTGCGGTTGGAGATTCAGGGGTGCCTGCGGAGTGTTTGCACCCGACTTTCTGCTCCATTCGACCGGTCCAAGACAGGGTTACCCCTACCGCACTTTCGAGCGGGGAAATTACCTGGGCGGTTTCAGCGATCATCTGCCGGTTTGGCTGATCCTCGAAAAATAACAGAGAAGCAATCATTTACCCGCTTTCTCATTTGGGAAAACCCGATTAAATTGCTATCTTTGTGACTCTGGAGGCCATATGTGTTAAAAATTTTACGGCAACGCCTCCTTCCACAGACAACCATTTTTAATATAAACCGATATGCCGAACAAAAAACGAGTTTACACCTTCGGAAACAAACAGGCCGAAGGGAATGGAAAAATGCGAGAACTGCTGGGCGGTAAAGGAGCCAATCTGGCTGAAATGAACCTGATCGGGATTCCGGTCCCCCCGGGTTTCACCATCACCACCGAAGTGTGTGCCGAATACTTCAGCCACGGCCGCGAAGAGGTGATCCGTCTGATCAAGCCTCATGTGGAAGCCGCCATGAAACAGGTGGAAAATATCATGGGTATGGAATTCGGCAGCAACACCAATCCGTTGTTGATGTCGGTTCGTTCGGGCGCACGCGCCTCGATGCCGGGCATGATGGATACCATCCTCAACTTGGGACTTAACGATCAGGCCGTCGAAGGTCTGGCTCAAAAAACCGGCAACCCCCGCTTCGCTTGGGACTCCTATCGTCGTTTCGTACAGATGTACGGTGACGTCGTGCTGAACATGAAACCCCAAAGCAAAGAAGATGAAGATCCGTTCGAAGAGATCATCGACGAAGTCAAAAAAGCCAAAGGCGTCACCCATGACACCGAACTGACGACTGACGATCTAAAAGAGCTGGTCGTTCGCTTCAAGGCCGCCGTCAAAAAAGTAACCGGACAGGACTTCCCGACCGATCCCTGGGAACAACTCTGGGGAGCCATCTGCGCCGTATTCAGCAGCTGGATGAACGAACGCGCCATCCTCTACCGCAAGCTCAACAACATCCCCGCCGACTGGGGTACCGCCGTCAACGTACAGGCCATGGTCTTCGGGAACATGGGCGAAACCTCCGCTACCGGGGTGGCCTTCACCCGTGACGCCGCAACGGGCGAGAACCTCTTCAACGGCGAATACCTGGTCAACGCTCAGGGTGAAGACGTCGTAGCCGGGATCCGCACGCCGCAGGAAATCACCATCGAAGGTTCGCGTCGTTGGGCCGAACTGCAAGGTATTTCGGAAAGCGAACGTTCCGCCAAATACCCTTCGCTCGAAGAGGTCATGCCGGCCGCTTTCGCCGAACTGAACGAAATCCAGCAACACCTGGAAGACTACTTCACCGATATGCAGGACATCGAGTTCACCATCCAGAACGGCAAACTGTGGATGCTGCAGACCCGTACCGGGAAACGTACCGGAGCCGCCATGGTGAAAATCGCCATGGATATGCTCTCCGAAGGGCTGATCGATGCCAAAACGGCCGTCCTGCGTGTAGAACCGGGCAAACTGGATGAACTGCTGCACCCGATCTTCGATGCCGCCGCCCTCAAGAAAGCCAACATCATCACCAAAGGGCTGCCCGCTTCTCCGGGTGCCGCTACGGGTCAGATCGTATTCTTCGCCGAAGAAGCCGAAAAATGGGCTGAACAAGGCAAACAGACCATCCTGGTCCGGATCGAAACTTCGCCCGAAGACCTCAAGGGAATGAACGTATCGAACGGTATCCTGACCGCTCGCGGCGGGATGACCTCTCACGCTGCGGTCGTAGCCCGCGGGATGGGAAAATGCTGCGTATCGGGAGCCGGCGATCTGGTGATCGACTACAAGGCCCGCACCATCACGGTCGGCAACAAGACCTACAAGGAAGGCGACTGGATCTCGCTGAACGGTTCGACCGGGATTATCTACGAAGGAAAAGTCGCTACCAAAGACGCTGAACTGAGCGGCGATTTCGCCAAACTGATGGAACTGGCCGATGAATTCGCCCACCTGAAAGTACGCGCCAACGCCGATACGCCCCGCGATGCCAAACAGGCCTTCAGCTTCGGGGCTCAGGGGATCGGTCTTTGCCGGACGGAACACATGTTCTTCGAAGGCGACCGCATCAAGGCCGTACGCGAAATGATTCTGGCCGATGACGAAACCGGCCGTCGTGCCGCTCTGGCCAAGTTGATGCCCATGCAGCGCGGCGACTTCGAAGGGCTGTTCGAAACCATGCAGGGTCTGCCTGTAACGGTTCGTCTGCTCGACCCGCCTTTGCATGAATTCGTTCCTCATCAGGATCACGAAATTCAGGAACTGGCCGACGAAATGGGCGTTTCCTTCGACGTGATCAAACAGAAAGTGGAAGCCCTCAGCGAAGTGAACCCCATGTTGGGTCACCGTGGCTGCCGTCTGGGGAACACCTATCCCGAAATCACCGAAATGCAGGCTCGCGCCATCCTGGAAGCGGCCCTCAACACCAAAGCCAAAGGCATCGACGTTCACGTCGAAATCATGGTTCCGCTGGTCGGCAACCACAAGGAATTGCGCTACCAGAAGAAAGTAATCGACGCCGTAGCCGCCGAAGTCTTCGCCGAACGCAATCAGGTGATCGACTACATGATCGGTACGATGATCGAAATTCCGCGTGCCGCCGTTACCGCCAACCAGATCGCCGAAGTGGCCGACTTTTTCTCGTTCGGGACGAACGACCTGACGCAGATGACCCTCGGTTTCTCGCGCGACGACGTGGCCAAGTTCCTGCCGGTATACCTCGAAAAAGGGATTCTCAAAAACGACCCGTTCCAGATTCTGGATGTCAACGGGGTGGGACAGCTCGTCCGCGAAGCCGTATTCAAGGGCCGCGGCGTGAAACCCAACCTCAAATGCGGGATCTGCGGGGAACACGGTGGTGAACCCAGCTCGGTGGAATTCTGCCACTATGCCGGTCTCAACTACGTGTCCTGCTCGCCGTTCCGGGTGCCTATCGCCCGTCTGGCCGCCGCACATGCCGCTTTGAAACAACAGTAATCGAAACACCCCGATGTGATTCCATAAATCCACATCGACATTCTTTCAGACAGGCCCGGTTTCGGGTCTGTCTTTTTTTGGTTCTCTTCTCAAGAATACCCCTCTTGCAGACCATTCGACAGACCGTTCGACAGGACGTTCGGCTCTCCCTACCCCTCAACACCCACGATGATTCCTCGCCCCCGGAAAAAAACAAACAGTCATCGTCTCCCAGCCCGTTTCGGTTCCTTCCCCCCAAAAAATGAGGGCGCCTTCCTCAGAAAGCGCCCTCTCCATATATCGAAAAACTGGTTTTAGCGATCAATGCGATGGCAATAGATATGATATCTCGACCACACCTGATCGACAAAAGCCAATGTCTGTCGGCTGTTGAATGTTCCGCATTTCACCACGTCGTCTTTCGCCACTTCCGGATCGGATTTGGCTTTCAGACAGGCCGATACGTCTTTCCAGCTATCGGGGTTTCCGCCCCGTTTGCGTGCCAGACTGCGGGCATCGAGCACATGCCCCAACCCGGCATTATAACAGGCCAGAACGATGTGCATCCGATCGGTCCAGGAGGTGCCCGGCGCAAAGTCAAGCGACTTTTCAATCTTTCCCAACACCTTGAGCGCCAACAATACATTATTTTCAGGATCCCTCAAATCGCCCTGCACCCCGAACTGACGGGCCACTCGCGGCATAACCTGCATCAGCCCCTGAGCTCCCCGGCGCGAAACGACATTCGGATTGAAACGAGATTCGTTGTAGGCAATCGCCGAAATGAACCGCCAATCGTACCCTTCCCGTTCACAGACACGTTTGAAAACTTCGTCATACACCGAGATCCGTCCCGGCAGATACCCGCTTCCGCTTTGGTTCAGCAACTCGCCGACGATTCCTCTTTCGAAATAGAGATCGTTGAGCACCGCATATTCCGAACTGCCCCGATAGGCGGCGAGCCAACTTTCAAAATCCGCTTTCAGAGCCGGGTCCAACGGCGTAACGACGGCACTCAACGCTATCGGCTCCGAAAAACTGTAAATTTCCTCGACACCGCGAATCAGGGCACAGCCCAACTGGGCTTCACTCATTTCGCAGATCACATAATCGTAGGTGCCGTTAGCCACGCTTTCGATCAGATCGAAACTGTTGGATGACGAGACATAGACATTCGCCGGCAGCGAGTCCAACAAGGTACTATACGCCCGGGTACCCTTGAACCCTGAAGAAACCAGCAATTTCCCTTTTTTCAAAAAAGGAATCAATTCGAAATCGGCATTCCGACGCACTTCGGAAGCCTGACGGCGACCGCATAACAACACATAAGACGTCCGATAAATCGGGACTTCGAACGCCCGATCTTCCGCCGTAACATGATCGGAAAGCGTAGTCAGAACATCGACCTCCCCTTTTTCCAGCATGTTGGCATACACGGAAGGTTTCTGTCCGTCCACCACGCGCAATTGCTTGCCGCGGGCATCGGCATAAGCTTTGAACAAATCGTACTGATAACCGTATCTTTCTCCGTTCAGCACGAAATAACCCGGCATCTGTTCGTCCATGACCACGACCAGTTCGTTGCGGAGAGCAGGTGCGGATTTTTGAGAATTACAACTGAATAAAGAACTGACTGTTAAAGCCAAAAAAGCTACTTGACATACTTGTTTCAGCATACATTTTCGGTTGGTCGGGCTGCTTGCCTGCCACCAGTCTAGTCATAGAACGTCCAGGAGACGCCCAATCTGAACATCCGCTTGTTGAGCGGATAGTGCTGTACCGAGAAATAATTTCTTTCTCCGAACAGATCATCGTTCAGGTGCTGCAACTTGGCCAGAATCCGCATGCGTTTCCATTTCGCACTCACGAAAAAGTCCAACATGGGATAGCCGCCGATCTGTCTGTCATCCCCCACGAGTTGATAGGTATAAAACTGCATAATGGCCGGATTGTATCCGTAGCCGTTATACTTGGTGTTGTAGCGACCGTCGATGCCGATCTGCATCTGCAACACGTTTTTCACCACATAAAACTCGTAATAGTAGCTGAGATAGACACCGGCAAGCGGCACAGGGACGACCTCCTCGGCATTACTAAACTGGAGCAATACCCGGTGGTTCAGGTGAAGTCCGCCGAGGCGGAAATCCTTTTGGCCGTACAGACCCAGCACATTCACGGTTCCGTCGTATTGAACGGGCACCATATTCGAGCCGAAATAGATTTTATTCTGCGTCAGGCTGTTGGTGGCGCCGAGCTCCAGCCCGATAATCGGGGCCGAGAGTTTGACCATGAAGCGGGTCTCAGTCTCTTTCGAAAAAGAGTTTGACCACACGAAGTGGTTAGAGAAATAACGCTGCATCCAGTAGTCGGGCGTACGCCGATCGTACGTCACGCTACCGCTGAGCGTCAGGGGTCGTTGTCGGATAAATAAACGCATGGCGATATCTCCGCCCAGGGTCATATCCTGGCCGAAATCGCCGAAAGGATGGTATTTCAAGTGGGCGTTCCAGTCCACATAGCGGCTGACCTTTCCTCGCAGGGAGCCATACACATACGTATCGTTACGCTTCGCGTTCCGATCCCGCATCAGATAATCTTCGGGATTGAACTGGGAGTAGAGGTGCATATCGTAACCGATCCCGGCATTGATAACCCCCACGACTCCTTCCCGATCCCAGGGTTGTATCTGCACGAACACCTTATTCGAAAACAATCGCTCATACGTAGAATCCCTGCTTTCCGCCGGATCGAGATACCAATGCTGGAAATAGTCTCCCGAAGAAGATTTGGTGTCGGTATAGTTGCGCGAGAAGCGGCTGTACTCCATCGAATGCCCCACGAAAAACGACGAGCGGTCGGCGATCGAAAAGTCCTCTTCGGTCAACTTTCTCAGAGGGATCCCGTAGGACTGGAACAAATAAAAAGTATTGTTTTTCAACAGGTTCCTGGCATCCTGCAAATGGACCGGAACAACCTCGGGCATCTCGAAAACCGTATCGCGGATATTGCGATCCTCGGTAATCCCCCCGTTTTCGTTCAGACGGACCATATTGTAGATGTAACCGGCCTGCAACGTATATTTTTTCCCCGTGTGGGCAAAGGCCATCGAAAGGTTTTTATCCCGGGTTTTGTGATTGGTATAGATCCCGCGCATCCCCCAGGTGCGATAATCGATGTTAAAACCGCTCGAAGGCGAGATATTCTGCGCATGCGTAACCCGGAAGCCCTCTTCGAAACGCTTGACCTGTCCCGACATGGAATAAGAGAAATGGGTAAACGCCTTCTTGACATTGAAAAACCGAACCTTCTCCGGCGTAAACAAATAATCGTCCACCACCCTGGCAAAGGTAAAGTTCCGCGGATCGGGCCGATCATAATAATCCATCGGCATGGATGGTCCCCCGACATTCCCGGTATAGATCGATCCTACACCATGTTGTAAGAACGGATAATCGTTCTGAAAGCCGTTCAGGGTCGTATCGATATCGATAAATTTCACCTCGTTGACCTCCAGATCGGGGCTCCAGGCAAAATTCAGGCGCGCCCGCAAAGAATCTCCGAAAAAATAGGATTCGAGCGGTTTCCGAATTTTAGGTTCCTTTTTGGTGGTATCGGCCGTTTCCGAATCGGCATTATGGTCGACCACCCCGGCTTGGGCCCCGTATTGCATCTGGGTCTGCGGATTCTGAATCCGACCGAACGGGCTGCGAATCGACCCGGAAGAGGTCTGCGCAGACACCTGCCCCATTCCGAAGCAACCGATCGCTGCGAACAGCCAGGCCATAGCCCTGTATCTACCCCGACGACAATTCACGCTTATGCCTTTATTCCGGGTTTTCTCGACGAGACACATTCGTCCCGAACCCCGAACTACAACGTTTAATGTACCTTAAAGATTGGGCAAAGGTAGTAAAAAATTCACAGATGCCTACTTTCGGGTCTTCATCACCCCTGACGGGAGGATTTGCACACCCACAAAGACAGGATGGAAACCAGGATGTAAAGCAGTATAATTCCGCTGATGGCTCCGAACCCTCCGACCACCAAGGCGATCAACGAGATACCCAAAAACAGGTAACGAACTTCGTTTCCCCGGAATCCGTAATGTTTGAACTTGAGGGCGAACATCGGGATTTCGCTCACCAGCAACACGGCCAGTACCACCGCCACGGCCAGCACCACCGCCGGGTGCACGGTAAAGAGTTTCGCCTCGAACATATACCCCGCCGAGGCCACAAACAAGGCCGATGCCGGTGTCGGCAGTCCGATAAAACGATCGTGCTGGCGTTCGTCGATATTGAATTTGGCCAAGCGCAAAGCGGAAAAAGCCGCCAGGATAAAAACGCCGTAACCGATCTCGCCCACCCCGCCCGAGGACTCGAACATGCTCAACAGAATGGCCGAAGGAGCGACGCCGAAACTCACCACATCCGACAGGGAATCGAGTTGTACGCCCAACGCCGAACTGCTGTGGAACAGCCGGGCGGAAAAACCGTCCAGAAAATCGAATACAGCGGCCGCCACGATCATGAAAAATGCCATCTGGAGTCCATCGTAACGCAACGTAAACACCACCGCCAACGATCCGGAAACCAAATTACACAAAGTAAGCAGGTTGGGAATGGTAAACAACGTGATCTTCTGCGGTTCCCGTTTGGATGTTTTTTTCATAGTCCGAAAATTAAATACGGGTTTTCAAACACAGGACGCCCATCGGTATCGATCCGACCGCCGCCTCCTGGACTCGCACCCGTTCCGGCTCAAAGGTACGAAAATTCCCGAAGTTCCGTCGGGAAGGAGAAACAAAAGTAGGAAGGGCTCTTCGGAAGTTTGTATATCTGGGCGAAAAAAGGTAATATTGTGACACCAAACAAAGCGATTTATTTTTATGAGCAACCAACGATATTGCGTAATCATGGCCGGAGGTGTCGGCAGCCGTTTCTGGCCTATCAGCCGCCGTACGATGCCCAAACAGTTTTTGGATGTTTTAGGGACCGGAAAAAGTTTTATCCGCCACACCTACGAGCGTTTCGCCCGCATGATACCCGCCGAAAACTTTCTGGTAATCACCAACAGCCTTTACAAAGACCAGGTTCTGGAACATCTTCCGGAACTAACTGAAAACCAAGTTCTCTGTGAACCTATCGGACGCAATACGGCTCCGGCGATCGCCTATTCGGCCTGGAGATTGCAGACCATGGACCCCGACGCCACGATGATCGTCACCCCGGCCGATCACCTGATCCTCAACGAAGCGGAATTCTGCGATGTCATCGCCGAAAGCGCCGACTTCGTGGAACAACAACCCGCTTTGATGACCATCGGCATTCATCCGAATCGGCCCGATACGGGTTACGGCTACATCCAGGTCGAACCGGGTTCCGAACCGAATCATCCGCAAATCAGCCGGGTCAAAACGTTCACCGAAAAACCGAATCTGGAATTGGCCAAAGTGTTCGTCGAGAGCGGTGAATTTTTCTGGAATGCGGGGATTTTCGTATGGAAGGTCAGCACGATCATGGCCAACCTGAACGAATTTCTGCCCGAAACCCAACAACTGTTCGCCTCGATCGCGCCCATGTACAACACCCCCGAAGAACGCCAGGCCATCGATGCCGTATATGCCGAATGCCGGAGCATCTCGATCGACTACGGCGTCATGGAAAAAACCCGGGACGCCTATGTACGCCGCAGCGATTTCGGCTGGTCGGATATCGGCACCTGGGGATCGCTCTATCAAAATGCTCCCAAAGACGAACAGGGCAACGTCAAATACGGGAAAACCATCACCTACGATACCCAGAACTGCATTATCCGCAGCGCACCGGGAAAATTGACGGTCATCGACTCGCTCAATGACTACATCGTGGTCGATACCCCCGACGTATTGATGATCTGCCCCAAAGAAAACGAGCAAAACATCAAGATTTTCGTGGACGACGTAAAATTCAACCTCGGCGACGAATACATTTAATCACCTTCCGAAGTCCGATTCATGGACACATTGCAACGTTTATACGAGGCCTTCCGGCAACAGCCGGTCGTCTCGACCGACAGCCGGAAAATCGATGCCGGCTGCCTGTTTTTCGCCCTGCGAGGCGAACAGTTCGATGGAAACCGCTATGCTTCGGCCGCTTTGCAGGCCGGAGCCTCACTGGCGGTCGTAGACGACCCGCAAGTCATTCCCCCCGCTACCGATCCCACCCACGGGTATTACATCGCGGTAGAGGATGTATTGGAAACGCTGCAGGAATTGGCCTCCCTGCATCGCAGGACGCTGGGCATTCCCTTGTTGGCCATTACCGGCAGCAACGGGAAAACCACGACCAAAGAGCTCATCAGTCGGGTTCTTTCCCGCCGGTGGCGTATTTCCGTCACCCAAGGCAACCTCAACAACCACATCGGCGTCCCGTTAACCCTGCTTGCCATGAATTCCCACACCGAATTCGGCATCGTGGAGATGGGAGCCAGCCATCCTGGCGAAATCGCCCGGTTGTGCGAAATCGCCCAACCCGATTTCGGGCTGATCACCAACATCGGTCTGGCTCATCTCGAAGGATTCGGCGGCCCCGAAGGAGTCAAACGGGGTAAAGGCGAGTTGTTCGACTACCTGGCTTCCATCCCCGGCAAGACAGCCTTTTACTTACAGGACGATCCCAACCTGCGGAGTTTGGCCGCCGAACACCCGACCCTGCATACCGTTTCTTATACGGCCACGAATCTTCATGGCTCCTACACCGATACGGGCCTCGAGGTGCAGACAGAGGGTCTCACCCTCCGAACCCACCTGAGCGGCGATTACAACCGCAACAACATCGCTTCAGCCATCGCTATCGGTCGCTATTTCGACATTCCGGCCCCACAGATCGTGGCGGCCATCGAAAGTTATATCCCGGACAATAACCGTTCCCAACGATACCGGACCGCGCATAACACCTTGATTTTGGACGCCTACAATGCCAATCCATCGAGTATGCGCGCCGCATTGGACAACTTTCTGCAGGAACCTTCCACGCCCGATACCGCGACCGGCCAGCCGGTTCCCCGATCAGTCATTCTGGGCGATATGCGAGAATTGGGAGCGTGGTCTTCTCAGGCTCACCGCACCATCGTCGAACGCCTGCAAGGTGCCGGATTCGCCCAAGTTTTTTTGGTGGGCCCCGAATTCTGCAAGGCGGCTCACGACTGCGATTTCCATACTTTCCCCGACACGCCGACCTTGTGCGAATACCTAAAAGCCCATCCCTTACAGGGCCACCATATTCTGATTAAAGGATCGAGGGGCATCCGCCTCGAACAAACGATCGACTGGCTGTAAACGCTGCGACACATTCACGACATCGGCCCGTTGTATGCCCTCCGGGTTTCTACCGACGGCCTGCCTTTCGAACATAGCTGCACGGTTAGACCCTCATCGGATTCTTCCCGACACCGGCCGAGAGTACACCGGGGAAAAACACCGTGCCATCGAACAGTCTGGCGGCATCGGAACGAGGCCGTGCAGTGCTTTCTGGCTAAAAATGCCGGGGCCTCGGCTTTTTTTCCGCCCCGGAGCGATGGAAAACGATCCGAAACCGAAACGGATCCCTAACACGAGCCTTTCAAAGAATGATACCGAAGACCCTGCGGAACAGGCCCCTTCAAGGACATACCTACCCGGCTCAAGGTTCTCCATGGACCGAAAACGGACAGCATTTCCGATTCCGAACACTTCCGGACAAAGGAGTTGAAAAAACGAAGCGGTCCGAAAAACAGGAGCCGCCTCGCAACAAAACCGCAGAAAACAGAGTTCTCAGATTTCGTAAACGTATTTCAAAGCCTGGTTCGGTGCGATCCAGAGGTTGGTAACTTCGAATTCCATGCGCCCCGAGGATATTCCCCCGTCCAAATAGATGGTGATCGTATGCAGTCCGTGCGGCCAGAGGGTATATTCCCGAAAATAGATGAGACGGGGATCATGAGCTGTTTTCTTCAGATGGAAGATCAGATCCGAATGGTTGAATACCTGCAGCGTAACTTTTTTTTCGGTTCGTTCGACCTCCTCGATTTCCAACGAATTTTCAAACAATTCATGCAGGTAGACCGCTTCGCCGACCAGCGTGTCGTCGAAATAAACGGCCGTTCTGCGGGCCAACAGCGCCTCGCGAATCCCTTCGACGGAGCGTTCCCGGGCAAAGACCAGCGTCATCGGACGGTGGGTGCGGCCCGTTTGGAGCTGTTGGTGGATATTGGACTGGATCGGCTGATGAATGTCGGAATTGCCCAGCATGGTCAGCTTTTTATCGAGGCACCACTGATGAGCCTCGGGCGAATAGTTGACGTTGAACACTTCGATCCCGTGCATACACCCCTTTTCCAACAATTCGGTGTGTTCATCCCACCACAGGGTCGTATCGGGCTGCTGGGCATCCCAGCCCGGATGGTTCCAGAAAATAAACGCATTTTGTCGTTTGGCCGCTTCAAAAGCATCCCGGTAATCGGGACGATCCAACGAATCGGCATCGGTAAGAAAAAGCGCATTCGCATGGCCGGGAGGCATCGAACGGGTGATCTCGCTACCGCGGATCAGGAGAATATTTTTGCGACGGGCCGCTTCTTCGGCAATTTCGAACGAGCGGTTGTGCGAGGCCCGGATGTCCTGCTGATGCGGACGATACTCGATATGTTCCGTCAGGGAGATGGCATCCAATCCTTCCTGGTAAGCCTCATCCACACGCACCGTCGGCCATACCGTACCGTCCGAAAAGACGGTGTGAATATGAAAGTCACATTTCAGAGTCTGATAACCTTTCAGATCGGGAATTTCGATCTCATGCCGGATCTGAGCCTGAACGACTCCAGCCGTCAGCAAAAAAGCCAATACGGCACATTCTACTTTTTTCATTTTATCGATTCGGGTTTTGATTCGGCAGCAAAATAAACGCCCCAATCAAACTTGAATTTTAAATTTAAATGACGTTTATGTGAATTATGGCCGGATCCGGGCCATGCAATCCGAACGATCGGTAAATTTCCCATACACTTTTCGGCTCATCCCCACGAAACTTCCCCTGCACCCGCTTTTTTCCCAGGCCCTGAACCGATACTGAAAACTTATAAAGAACTCATATTTCACAACTAAAAATAAATAATACTCATTAAACGAGTATTAATGCCGCATAAAAGGTTGATTTATTCCGATTACCGTATAAATAAACCATAAATCATACCTTCTACAACAAAAATCATCACTCCTATTTTAGGATTTCCAAACTAATCGGGGCCCAAATTCGAATCCTCTCTCCAATTCCCAAGAAAGCTATCACCCGCAACTTACGAATCTAAAGAGAAAACGTGATTCCAATTACATTTTTTTAGTATTTTGAATTTCAAGGGTGTTTTATGCTGAAAATTAGGCTAAATATTGTATGTTTGCGGCGTATTATCATGTGGTCATAATTTTTTATACGAACAATTAATCTGTTGTCTATGAGAAAATTTTTACTCTTATCTTGTGCTATCTTGCTGGGCTGTTTACAAACAGTTCTTGCACAAAACAGGCAGATCTCCGGTACGGTGACCTCCACTGAAGGCGAACCGCTGATCGGGGTAACCGTGATCGTAAAAGGGGTCGGAACCGGGACCAGTACCGACGTAAACGGACACTATACGCTCGAAGCCCCCGCACAAGGCACTTTGAGTTTTTCATATGTCGGCATGAAATCCCTCGACGTTCCGGTCGAAAACCGGAACTCGATCAACGTCACCCTGGAAGCCGATGCCATCTCCGTGGATGAAATCGTGGTCACCGGTTACGGGGTAACCCGTAAAGCCGCCTTCACCGGATCGGCCCAGGTGATCGACAGTAAAATCGTCAGCAGCCAAACCGACGCCAACTTCATGAAAACCCTCCAGGGAAGCGTAGCCGGGTTGCAGATGTTCAACGTCAACGGTCAACCGGGCGGTTTTGCCAGCGTGAATGTCCGCGGGGTCGGTTCGGTCAACTCCGGCGTGGAACCGCTCTATGTGGTGGACGGTATGCCCATCTATTCCGACAAACTCACCGCTCTGAGCGGTGACGATAACGGCGATATGGCCGTCAGCCCGCTGGCCAACATCAACCCGGCCGATATCGAAAGCGTAACCGTGCTGAAAGACGCTACGGCTACGGCTATTTACGGGGCTCGCGCCGCCAACGGGGTGATCGTCATCACCACCAAACGCGGTCATCAAGGCAAACCCCAGGTAAATTTCCTGGCCAAAAAAGGGATCTCCCGCATCGCCAACCTGGACTGGGATTACCGTGTAGTCAATACGGAACGCTATCTGGATATCTGGGGCCGCGGTCTCGAAAACTCGGGTAAAGCCGCTCCGGGCGAGGGCCTCGCATTGGCCAAAGAATATGCCAACGCCTATTATGGCTGGCAGGAAGACGTTACCCCCGACACCGACTGGTTGCAGGCTATTCTGCGCAACGGGAACGTCGATGAATACAGCGTCGATGTGACCGGCGGTGCCAACAACACCAATTATTATATCAGTGCCGGTTATTACCGCAACGAAGGGATCGTCATCGGAACCGACATGAAACGTTACACCCTGCGTTCGAACATCAACCACGACGGGAAAGTATTTTCGTTCGGTTTGCTCTCGTCGGCCGCCTACGCCATGAACAACAACGTACCGACCCAGTCGCAGTACATCAACCCGCTGGTGGCCGTATATGACCTGCGCCCCATCGAACCGATCTACAACGAAGACGGATCGTACAACCTGAACGCCTACTACAACCCGGTTGCCATCCACGACAAAAAACTGGGGGACATCAACTCTCAGCGTACCATCACCGCCAACATCAACCCGTATGTGACGGTCAATTTCGGGAAAGGATTCTATGCCAAGAGCAACTTCGGGATCAACGTACACAACCTGCTCGAATACAGCTTTGCCAGCATGATGAACCCTCAGGGGATCGAATCGCACATGTATGCCAATCAGAACAACGAAACGCTGTTGAACCTGACCATCACCAACTCGCTCAGCTGGCTCAAACAGTACGGCAAACACGACATCAACCTGATGATCGCCCAGGAAGCTCAACGTCTGGTGGACGAACAGACCCTCACCGGTGCCTCTAACTTCCCGTACGAAGATCTGACCGAAATGGGGACCGCGGCTACGCCGACCTCGGCCGGTACGTATCGCCAGAAATCGACCCTCAACTCGATCTTCTTCAACGGTCAGTACAGCTACGACAACAAATACTATCTCTCCGGGAGTTTACGTTACGACGGTTCGTCGCGTTTCGGGAGCAACTCCCAATGGGGGCTCTTCTACTCCGTGGGGGCCAAATACCGCATTTCGGAAGAAGCCTTCATGCAGAGTGCCAAAAACTGGCTCAGCAACCTGACCGTCCGCGCCAGCTACGGTACGGTAGGGAACCAGGAAATCGGCTGGTATAATGCACGGGCCTATTACGAAACCGGCTATTCTTACAAAGGAAATCCGGGCAGCGTACCCATCACCTTTGCCAATCCCGACCTGAAATGGGAACGCCGCGGAAAATTCAACGTCGGCGTAGACATGACCCTCTTCGACAACATCAGCCTCGAAGTCGACTACTACAACGAACTGACCTCGGACATGATCTTCGAAGTGCCCATTTCGCTGACCACCGGTCTGGCCTACGAACTGCGCAACATGGGTAAGATGCGCAACAGCGGGATCGAAGCGATATTGAATGCCCGTCTGTTGACCGTTAAGGACTTCTCCTGGGACATGTCGTTCAATATCACGGCCAACCACAACGAAATCGTCGCCCTGTCGACCGATCTGCCCATCGAAACCTCGACCACCATCCGCAAAGTCGGTGAAGCCTACCACACCTTCTACATGCCCGAATACGCCGGGGTTGATCCCGACACGGGCCGCCCGATGTGGTACAAAGGCACCGAAGGTACCGAAACGACCTTCAACTACAACGAAGCCGGTCAGCGCATCGTCGGAAAGGCCGACCCGAAATTCTACGGCGGTTTCTCTACCACGTTCCGCTACAAAGGCATCGACCTTTCGGCTGCCTTCAGCTACAAATACGGCGGCATGATTTACAACAGCGGTTTCAGCTATGACATGCAGGTGGGCGACTATTTCCTGGGCCCGGTCAACAACTACGTCTATGAAAACGCCTGGACCCCCGAAAACCGTTATACCGACGTACCGCAATTCGTCGCCGATGATCCCTCAGGGGCAAGCAACACCTCGAGTCGCTTCCTGATGGACGGTTCCTACCTGAAACTTCGCTCGTTGCAAGTGGGATATACTTTCCCGAAAAATATTTGCAAAAAACTGATGCTCAGCAACCTGCGCGTATTCTTCAGCGCCGACAACCTGTTTACCGTATGCAGTTCGGACTACATCGGTTTCGACCCCGAAACCCGTGCCAACGGGTTCCAACAGTGGGTATATCCCATGCCGCGTAACTTTATCTTCGGTTTGTCGTTCGGTTTCTAATTCAATAACTTTTAATTAAACATGGAATTTATGAAAAACACTGCATATCGTATTTTAATCGCGCTTCTGTTGGGTATCGGCTTCACGGCCTGCTCTCTGGAACCCGAATACTATCAGGGGAAAGAAAGCAGCGAAGCCATCCTGACCACCGTCGATGCCCAAACCGCCCTCAACGGGGTCTATTACCGACTGGGCAACTATCCCTTCGGCGGACGGGACGTCATCGCACTGGGGGATGTGGCGACCGACATCATTGACAACATGAACCGGACGACACACATGCTGACCATCTGGCGTTACAACATCACCGCCACCGATACCTACCTGGAAGAAATTTGGGAATACGGCTATAAAGTGGTCGACAATGCTTCCCGACTGATCGATGCCTGCAACAAACTCTATCCGACCGCCAACGAAAGCGATCAGGCCACCTTCGAAGAGATCTTGGCTCAGGCTTATGGACTGCGAGCGCTGGCCCAACTCTATCTGGTGAACATCTACGCCCTGCCGTACAAAGTGAACGGAACGACAGACAACGGGTCAACTCCCGGGATCGTAGCCACCGGCACCGTGATCAATCCCGGGGACAAAGTTTCCCGCAACAGTGTGGCCGGCACGTACGAACAGATCAACGCCGATATTGAACAAGCCTTGACGCACTATAACAACATCGGAGGCAGTTCCGTAGATCAGTACTACATGAATCAGGCTGCCATTTACGCGCTGAAAGCCCGTGTAGCCTTGTATGAAGAGGACTTCGAAGCCGCCATCGAAGCCGCTCAAAACGCCATCGACTTGCGTGGAGGCTCGATCATCACGACCTCGGTCAACGAGTACAATGCCATGTTCACCAGCACCACCATCAACAGCGAAGATATCTTTACGATTTCAAAATCCCTGACCGACAACCTGTCGGCCAACTCGATCGGGACCCTCTTCTCCAACTACGGTCTCTCGCCTGACGAAAAAGCCATCGTGAAATACTTCTACCCGGCCGACTACGAAGAAGGAACCGAACCGACGATCGAAGACATCCGTTATCCGCTGCTGATCGAAGGAGGGAATGGAACCACTTCGTATCGGGGGGGCAAATACATCGGGATCGCTGAAAATGCCGCCGTCTGCAACATCCCCGTTCTGCGCCTGCCGGAACAGTATCTGATTATCGCCGAAGCCAACGTCCGTTGGTCGGGAGGTAGTCTGACCGACGCTCAGCAGGCACTGTTGGAAGTGGCCAAACGCAACCATGCCATTCAATCTACCGCCGATCTGCCCGGCACCCGCGACGAACTGATGGCCTTCATCAAGGATGAACGCGTTCGCGAGCTGTGGATGGAAGGACATCGTTTCGCCGACCTGCGTCGCTGGGGCGACATCGTCGAAATGCGCACGTTCCAGCCGTTCGACATCGCCAAGTTCTGCTACCCCATTCCGAACAAGGAAATCAACTCGGCTGCCGGGGTGACGCAAACCGAAAACTGGGCCGCCGCTCTTCCGGTCGGACAGTAAAAGACTTTCTATCATAAAAAAGAGCCGCCAATAAGGCGGCTCTTTTTTATGCAAGCTCTCGACATCCGATAATCCGGAGACCATACAGGGTATTCCGTATATACGACTGTCCGAACGCCCGGCTGCCACGTCGGAAATACGAAAATGACCTATCTCCCAAGGAGGAACAAACCCAAACTTACAAAACAGGCCAACACAAACAGATAACCGCTCTTCCACCCGGCAAACCACACGTTCTTCAATAACATCTGTTTTCACCCGAACACATTCCGACAAAAAAGGCCGGTCGTCATGAGACGACCGGCCTTTTATTATAACGGGAAGAACTACTTTTTCAACATAGCCTTTACCCGGTTGTAAACATTATCCCCGGAGAAGCCGAACTTCTGATCCAGCACACCGGCCGGGGCCGAATAGCCGAAGTGATCCAGTCCGAACACTTCGCCGTCCCCACCGACCAGACCGGCCAACGTCACGGGCAGACCCGAAGTCAAACCGAACTTGGGTACACCAGCAGGCAGTACGCTCTGTTGATATTCCGGACTCTGATCCCGGAACAAACCTTCCGAAGGAGCCGATACCACCCGCACCTTCACGCCATCGGCCTTGAGCTTTTCGGCGCCATCCACCAAAGTGGCTACTTCCGAACCGCTGGCTACCAGAATCACATCAGGCACAGTTTCGCTGTCCATCACCACATAAGCCCCTTTAGCCGCCTGCATGGCCTCTTCGGCCCGACTACCGCCGAGCGTAGGCAGGTTCTTGATATTTTGGCGCGAAAGGATCAAAGCCGTCGGACGTTCTTCCGACATGGCAATTTTCCAGGCTGCCGCCGTTTCATAGCTATCGGCCGGACGCAATACGACCATAGCCCGTTCGCCCCGGTGATTGCGCAACTGTTCCATCAGGCGCAACTGAGCTTCGTGTTCCACCGGCTGGTGCGTAGGACCATCCTCGCCCACCCGGAACGAGTCGTGCGTCCAGACAAATTTCACCGGCAAGCGCATCAGTGCCGACAGACGGAAGACCGGTTTCATATAATCGGAGAAGACGAAGAAGGTTCCGCAGGCCGGAATCAAACCGCCATGCAGAGCGATCCCGTTCATGATGCAGGCCATGGTAAATTCGCTCACCCCGGCTTGCAGGAAACGACCGCCGAAATCATCCTTGGTCAAAGCACGGGTCTTTTTCAGGAAACCGTCCGTTTTATCGGAATTGCTCAAATCGGCCGACGATACGACCATATTATCCAACATCTCCCCGAAAACGCCCAAAACAGCGGCGGAAGCGGCACGGGTAGCCACATTCTCACCTACGGCGATCTTCGTATAATCGATCTCCGGCAATTTACCGGAAAGGAAATGATCCAATTTTTCGGCCAGTTCGGGATTGGCACTCCGCCAGGCGGCTTCCTCTTCCCGACGAACAGCCATCTCCTGACGCAGACGATCGGCCCGGTCGGCATAGAGCTTTTTCACCGGATCGAACACCACGAACGGATTTTCGGGATCGCCCCCCAGGTTGGCTACCGTTTTTTCGATGCTACCGCCGGCCGCAGTCAACGGCTGTCCGTGCGTCGACACTTTGTTTTCAAAACATTCGCCGTTCTTACCGATGGCACCTTTCCCCATCACGGTATGGCCCACGATCAGGGTCGGTTTTTTGGTTTCGGCCAGAGCCCGTTCCAACGCCTGACGAATCTGATCGGCATCGTTACCGTCGATACTGATCACATTCCAGTTCCAGGCTTCGTATTTGGCTACGATATCTTCGTCCGAGACTTCATCCACCTGCGTCGAAAGCTGGATGTTGTTCGAGTCGTAGAACATGATAAAATTGCTCAATCCGAGATGTCCGGCAATCCGGCCTACCCCCTGAGACACTTCTTCCTGAATCCCCCCGTCGGAGATAAAGGCAAAAGTCTTGTGGGCCATCCATTCCCCGAAGCGAGCCACCATCATCCGTTCGGCAATGGCAGCCCCCAAGGCCATGGCATGACCCTGACCCAGCGGCCCGGACGTATTTTCGATCCCGCGATCCAGATCCCGTTCGGGATGCCCCGGGGTAGGGCTTCCCCACTGGCGGAAGTTCTGCAACTCATCCATATTGAAATAACCGGCCAGCGCCAATACCGAATACAGCATCGGCGACATATGCCCGGGATCGAGGAAGAAGCGGTCCCGATAGGGATATTTCAGGTTATCCGGATCGTAACGGAGAAATTCGCTGTAGAGGATGTTGATGAAGTCGGCGCCGCCCATCGCGCCACCCGGGTGACCGGACTTGGAGCGTTCAACCATGGAGGCCGCCAGGATTCGGATATTATCCGCAGCCATTGTCGTTACATCTTTCATGAGGTTTGTTCTTAAAGGTTGTGTTATTAAGGTTCTATGATTTGCCGATTGTCTGCTTCCCAAAGGGAATCTTACAAATTTAATCAAAAAAAGGATTCCGACAAGAATCAATGAGGGAATTGCTTCCTTCCCGAGCGGATCTTCCAGTCTTGGATTTCTTCGTTCCGAGACCGATCCCGGAACATCGTATTCCTATCCCGAAGGAATCGAATTCCGTATCCGTTTTTCAACACGACCACCACTCCATCCCCTGCTGCCGGAGGAGCCTCCCACCAGCACTCCAAACGCTTTTCTTCATCAAGCGTTCCATTCTTTGCCTCAGGGGATAACCGCCAGGGCCGTTCAAAACAAACAGGCCCCGAAAAACGGAGCCTGTCTGCCATATAATCATCCCATTCACATTCAGATCATCGAATCGACCTCCCGGGTCAGTCTGAGGACATTCTCCGTGGAAGCATCCACCCGAAAACGTTCATCCACCCGGCGGCCCACCAACCAGACGATCTGGTCCCCGGACAACAACACGAACTGTCGTCCCTTGTCCGGCAACGAAACCTTGGCATCGATCAGGTAATCGCTCACCTTTTTGTGCCCGTCCATCCCGAAGGGCTGAAAACTGTCGCCCTCTTTCCATCGACGCAGCACCAACGGATATTGCAATTTATCCTCATCGATCAACGCCACGTTATCGGGTTGCTGCAAACGGTCGATATCGTCGATGGTCAGGTGCTCGAACAGAATCACCCCGCCCCCTACATACTGACGCCGACAATCGGGCTGCACCTCCACGGCACATTCGTCATCCTCGGGAATCGGCGTAACGACCAGATGTCCCCGATCGAGATAAACCACCCGATCCCTGGAATAAAACCGACGTCCGGTGGCATTTCTTTCATAAGCCAGATACAATTTGTCGATCACCTCTCCATGAAACCCATACGAACGCAACAGCTCGAACAGGACAAATTTCATCGGCATGCCGGGTGCAAGACGCGATAAATCGATCACATCGTTGTCGCCTTCCCTTCGAATGCTTTCCCGACGAATCACATCCATACCCCGATCGATAAAACACTGCGCTTCGGTCAACCGTTCGACCGTAGAGGTCATCGTAGCCACAAATTGAGGCGAAATTTCCCGAATCCGAGGGATGATCCCCAACCGGATCTTATTGCGGATATACTTGGTCGATGCGTTGGAGGAGTCTTCCCGATAGGGAATCTTATGATTCAAGGCATATTCGATAATATCCTTCCGGGTGGCAAACAGCAGAGGACGAACGACCTTCCCGTTGATCACATGAATCCCCGTAAGTCCCCGTAGTCCCGTTCCTCTCAGCAAATTGATAAAAAAGGTTTCGGCCGAATCGTCCGCCTGATGGGCAATCGCGATGTGCGTATACCCCTGTTCGGCACACAATTCGTCGAACCAGGCGTAACGCAGGCGACGGGCCGCCATCTGTACGGACTCGCCGGTCATTTCCACTTCGCCCATCGTATCGAAACGTCGGTTATAAAAAGGCAAGCCGTAACGACCGGCCATCTCTCCGACCAGCAATTCGTCTTCTTCGGCTTCAGGGCCTCGCAACTGAAAATTACAATGCGCCACTCCAATCTGATAACCCGCTTCGGCAAAAAGCGACAACATGACCATCGAATCCACACCGCCACTGACGGCTACCAGGATTCGATCCTGTGCCGAAAACATGTCCCGTTCGGCCACATATTTCTGAAACCTGTTGAGCAACATATCATCGAATACATTAAGAGTCTTTATTCAACATACAACGCGGGCCGAGGTATTCAGAGGATATTGACCTCCGTTTCGATCTCCACCCCGAAACGATCCCGCACATCCTGCTGCACGGCACGGGCCAGCTCCATGACCTGTCGGCCGGTCGCCCCGCCATGGTTGACCAATACCAAAGCCTGACGGTCATGCACCCCGACCGGACCCATACGCCGTCCCTTCCAGCCACAACGGTCGATCAACCAGCCGGCGGCCAATTTCACGTGGGATGAATCGATGCCGTACACCGGCATATCGGGATAGGTCTGCCGCAACGCCTCAGCCACCGATACCGGAACGACCGGATTCTTGAAAAAACTACCGGCATTGCCCAATTCCGACGGATCGGGCAGTTTTTCCCGACGAATGGCCATGACCGCTTCGCGTACGCTCTGCAACGTAACGGCCCCGGAGGCTTCCACCCGGGCTTTCAGGTCGCCATACCCCAGATTGAATACCGGTTGCAGGGCGAGTTCGAAAGTCACGGACAAGATCAAGGCCTCTCCCTTCAGTTCCCGTTTAAACAGGCTGTCCCGATACGCAAAACCGCACGAGGCCCGATCCAGGATCAACACCTCGTCACGCCGGGGCAAATAGACCTCCACTTCCCGAATCGTTCGAGCGGCTTCTGCCCCATAGGCCCCGATGTTCTGCACCGGAGCCGCTCCCACATATCCGGGAATCAACGACAGATTTTCCAGCCCGCCATACCCGTTCGCTACGGTCCAAGCCACAAAATCGTCCCACTCTTCTCCGCCGGCGACCCGCACCACCACCCGATCGGATTGTCGTTCCACGACAGAAATTCCTTTCGAAACGGGATGCAGAATCGTTCCCCGAAAATCTTCGGTAAACAACACGTTATTGCCGCCGCTCAATATGTAATAAGGCTCATAGGAGGAATCCCGACCGGTGAAAAAGGTCCGGATATCGTCGACGGTTTCAAATTCGACATAATGGCGAGCCGAAACCTCGATACCGAAACTGTTCCGGGTCTTGAGCGATTGATTTTCCGTCAGTCTGTACATACCTTCTCTGTCTGGTTTCTCATCGGCCTCCCGGACGTTCCGTCCAGGAGGAAAACAAAGGTAGCTAATTTTTACGATTATACGGACTCTTCACCCCGTTTTCGACCGCCCAATCGTTGAGAAAACCTCCTCCGAACGAGCTCTTGACGCATTTTCGCTCCGTACAAAAAAAAGGAGAAACACAAACTATTCATTATCGCCGATTTCCTGTTCTGATGAGATAATTTAACGGTTTCTTTCCTCCAAAAAGATTGTTTTCTTAAAAATTTTTCATAACTTGCTAGTGATTTTTCCATCGACGACCCCTTCGGCCGAGTACCTCAACTAAATCTTACAATATGCTCACGGACAAAGACTTGGCACAACTCAAAGACCACGGAATCGACACGGAGACCATTTACCGTCAACTGGAAAGTTTTCGTCAAGGTTTTCCTTTTCTGAACATTGACCGGGCCGCTGTAGCCGGAGACGGCATCCTGCGACTGGATCCCCAGACACAGCAACTTCTGCGCGAGCAGTTTTCCGCCCGACGTAACCACCTGCATATTGTCAAATTCGTCCCGGCTTCGGGTGCCGCCACCCGGATGTTCAAAGAGATGTTCGCCTTCCTGGCGGACGGCCAACAAACCCGTTCCGTCGAAGAAGTCGTCACCCACATCGATCGTTTCGCATTCGGTGACTCTCTCAAACAGGCCGCCGGCAAAACCGCCGATGCCCACCGCCTGATCGAAACCATGCTTTCGCCTCAAGGTTTGGGTTACGGATCGGCCCCCAAGGCGCTGGTTCTGTTCCACCGTTACGACGAAGGCAACCGTACCGCCCTGGAAGAACATCTGTGCGAAGGAGCACTCTATGCCGCAGGAAAAGACGGACAGGTCAACATTCACTTTACCGTATCGCCCGAACATCAGGCCGCTTTCGAAGCACGGGTACGGGAAACCCTGCCCCGGTACGAAGCCCGATACGGCGTCCGTTACCAGGTCAGCTACTCCTGCCAACGTCCCTCGACCGATACCATAGCCGTGGGTCCGGACAACGAACCGTTCCGCGAAGAGGACGGCTCCCTGTTGTTGCGTCCCGCCGGCCATGGCGCCCTGTTGGAAAATCTGAACGACATCGAAGCCGATCTGATCTTCATCAAAAATATCGACAACGTCACCACCGACGAGCGCAAAGCCGATACGGTTTGCTATAAAGAAGTGCTGGCCGGTCAATTGCTGGCGTTGCAGGCCGCATGTTTCGATTATCTGAAACAACTGGAAGAAAACACCGTGGATGACCCCACTTTCCACGAAATCGTCCGGTTCGTCGAACAGCAGCTCTGCCTGAGATTACCGGACTCTTTCCCGGGGCTGACTCCCGAAGAAAAACGCCGGTGGCTGATCGATCGTCTCGACCGTCCGATCCGTGTCTGCGGCATGGTCCGCAACGAAGGCGAACCGGGCGGAGGCCCCTACTGGGTCAAAGAACCGGACGGCAGCCAATCGTTACAGATCGCCGAGTCCTCCCAAATCGCCCCCGAACAAAAAGGGCTGATGGCCGCCGCCACCCATTTCAATCCGGTCGATCTGGTCTGCTCGACCCGCAATCGACACGGCCGGAAATTCGACTTGAGTCGGTATGTCGATCCTCAGACGGGATTCATCTCCGAAAAATCGAAAAACGGACGTCCCCTCAAAGCCCTGGAACGGCCCGGATTGTGGAACGGTTCGATGGCCCGATGGAACACGGTATTCGTCGAAGTCCCCGGCACGGTTTTCTCGCCGGTCAAAACGATCAACGACCTGCTGCGTCCCGAACACCAACCCAACGCATGATCTAAAGACAAAATAAACACAAGCATGGAAAACAAATTGCAAGAATTGACCCAGAAACTCTACGAAGAAGGGTTATCGAAAGGAAAGCAAGAAGCCGAGCAGATGGTCGCCGACGCCCGCAAACAGGCCGAAAAGATCGTCGCCGACGCCCGTAAACAGGCCGACGAGCTCCGCAAACAAGCTGAAAAGAGTGCCGAAGACCTCAAAAAGAACACCCTGACCGAATTGGGGTTGGCTGGACGCCAGATGGTCGGTACGCTCAAAAGCCAGATCGAATCGCTGATCGTTTTCAAAAGCACGTCCGACGCCGTGAGTGCCGCCAACGCCGATCCCGAATTCATCAAAAGTCTGCTGTTGGAAATCGCCTCGCACTGGAACGGTGCCTCGTCTTCACGCGTCGACCTGAAAGCGGTTCTGCCCGCCGACAAACAGGCCGCGCTGGAAAAAGTGCTGGCCTCCTCCGCCACGAACGACCTCAATGCCGGCGTGGAAATCACATTCGATCATAAAGTCAAATCGGGCTTCAAAATCGGTCCCAAAGACGGCAGTTATTACGTCAGCTTTACCGATGCCGATTTCCAGGCGCTGCTGAGCGAATACCTCCGTCCCAAAGTTGCCGAACTGCTTTTCGGCGACGGGGCCCAATCATGACAAGCCGACCGCTGAAAACCGAATAAGCATGGCAAAAGAATATTATAGCTTAGTAGCGGGACTCGAAGAACTGATCCTCGAAGCCGACCACAAAGGTTTCGACGCCGTAGCCCTGCGCGAAGAGATCATCCCCGAACTTTCGAAGGGAGACCTCCGGGCGCTGCGGACCTTCTACGCATTCTACGACGTAGAAAACGTGCTCGCGGCGCTCAGCGGCAAACAAACATTCAATCCGTTGGGCAACTACTCGGCCGAACAACTCTCCGAAGCGCTCGAAGCCCTCGGTCCATCCCAAAACGACTCCGATACCGTCCTGCCCGACTGGATGGTTCTCACCCTGCAGGCCTACAAAGCGAAGGAGGAAGGCAAAACAGACGAAGAAATCGACACCTCGAAAAACCTGGAGAATGCGCTCTGGAATGCATTTTACGAACAGTGCGCCGCTTCGTCCAACCGCTTCGTCCGCGAATGGTTCGCCTTCGACAAGACCCTGCGGAACATTTCGGCCGCCTACATCGCCCGAAGCCGCAAATGGCCCGTCACCGAACAGCTGGTCGGCGAAGACGACGTAGTGAAGGCTTTGGGACAAAGTTCAGCCGCCGATTTCGGGCTGCGCGGCGAGGTCGATTACATCGAATCGGTCATCGCCCTGCTCGACACCCCCAACATGCTGGAAAAAGAACAACGCCTCGACCAGATTCGCTGGACAAAAGCCGAAGAGCTGACCACGTTCGACTACTTCAACCTCAACACCCTGCTGGCCTACCTGGCCAAAGCCAACATTATCCAACGCTGGACGATGCTCGACCGCAAACAGGGTGAAGCGATGCTGAAGAATCTGTTGGCCGAACTCTCCGACAAATCGATCCTGCAGCGGGCCGAAGCCCAGCAATAAATACCGTGCGGAGTTTGGTACTCCGCACTCCCGCAAACCAAAAATAAGAGACCTAAACATATGAAAACAACCGGAAAAGTAGTAGGGATCATCTCCAACATCGTGACGGTGCAGATCGACGGCCCGGTAGGCCAGAACGAAATCTGTTACGTACAGTTGGGCGATACCCGGATGATGGCCGAAGTCATCAAGGTAACTGGAGACAAAGCCTTCGTGCAGGTGTACGACAGTACCCGCGGACTGCATGTAGGGGATAACGTGGAATTCGAAGGGCACATGCTGGAAGCTACCCTTGGTCCGGGCATCCTCTCGCGCAACTACGACGGACTCCAAAACGACCTGGCCGAAATGGAAAGTCTGTTTATCGAACGCGGATCGAAAACCGATCCGCTGGATTATAACAGCACCTGGGATTTCACCCCGCTGGCTAAGGTCGGCGACCGGGTACAGGCCGCCGACTGGCTGGGCGAAGTGACCGAAAAATGGATCAAACACAAAATCATGGTTCCGTTCGTTTTCCAGGGCGAATACACCGTGAAGAGCATCGCTGAAGCGGGCAATTATAAGATCACCGACACCATGGCCGTATTGACCGACAGCGAAGGCAACGACCACAACGTCACCATGATCCAACGCTGGCCGGTCAAACAGGCCATTACGCAATATCGTTCCAAACCGCGTCCGTTCCGTATTCTGGAAACCGGGGTGCGCGTGATCGATACGTTCAACCCCATGGCCGAAGGAGGTACGGGCTTTATCCCCGGACCGTTCGGGGCCGGGAAAACCGTGCTACAGCACGCCATCGCCAAACAGGCCGAAGCCGATATCATCATCATGATCGCCTGCGGGGAACGTGCCAACGAAGTGGTGGAAATCTTTACAGAGTTCCCCGAACTGGACGACCCCCGTACGGGCCACAAACTGATGGAACGTACCACGATCATCTGTAACACCTCCAACATGCCCGTGGCCGCTCGTGAAGCCTCGGTATATACGGGGATGACGATCGGGGAATATTATCGGGCCATGGGCCTCAAAGTGCTGATTCTGGCCGACTCTACCTCCCGTTGGGCTCAGGCACTGCGTGAAATGAGTAACCGTCTGGAAGAGTTGCCCGGTCAGGACGCCTTCCCAATGGACCTTTCGGCCATCATCGCCAACTTCTACGCCCGCTCGGGACAGGTTTACCTGAACAACGGACAGACCGGATCGGTTACCTTTATCGGGACCGTATCGCCCGCCGGGGGGAACCTCAAGGAACCGGTCACCGAATCGACCAAGAAAGTGGCCCGTTGTTTCTACGCACTGGCGCAGGGACGTGCCGACAGTAAACGTTATCCGGCCGTAGACCCGCTGGACAGCTACTCGAAATACCTCGAATACCCCGAAATCGTACAATACCTCGACCAGCGCATCGAAAAAGGCTGGGTGGATCGTGTACGCCTCGGGAAAACCCTCGTACAACGCGGGAAAGAAGCCTCCGAACAGATCAACATTTTGGGGGACGACGGGGTACCCGTGGAATACCACGACCGTTTCTGGAAGTCGGAACTGATCGACTTCGTGATCCTGCAACAGGACGCCTTCGACAAGGTGGACGCCAACTGCCCCATCGACCGCCAAAAATATATGTACGATCTGGTGCTGGATGTCTGCCGTCAGGAGTTCACCCATGAAGATTTCGAAGCCTGCGTAGCGTTCTACAAACGGTTGATCAACATCTTCAAACAGATGAACTATGCCGAATTCGGCAGCGACAAGTTCAAACAGTATCGCCAGGAGATCGACACCGCGATCCAGGAACAAAAATCGCACGAAACCTTATAACAGCCGCGAGATTATGGAAACGAAAGCATTTCAAAAAATATATACCAAAATCGAAAACATCACCAAAGCCACGGTGAGCCTGCGTGCCAGCGGAGTCGGCAACGACGAACTGGCCACCGTAGGCGGAAAACTGGCTCAGGTGGTGAAACTCAATGGGGATCTGGTGACCCTGCAGGTATTTGCCGGTACGGATGGCATCGCTACCGACTCGGAAGTGATTTTCCACGGGGAACCGCCCAAACTGCGTGTAAGCGATGCTCTGGCCGGACGGTTTTTCAACGCCTACGGCGAACCGCTCGAAGGCGGTGAACTGACCGAAGGGGAAGAACGCGAAATCGGAGGACCGACCGTCAATCCGTTCAAACGTCTGCAACCCTCGGAACTGATCGCCACGGGGATCGCGGGGATCGACCTGAACAACACCATCGTGTCGGGTCAGAAGATTCCCTTCTTCGCCGACCCCGACCAACCCTACAACCAGGTGATGGCCATGGTGGCCCTGCGTGCCAAGGCCGACAAGATCATCCTGGGCGGGATGGGGCTGACCAACGATGACTTCCTGTTCTTCAAGAACGTTTTCGAAAACGCCGGGGCTCTCGACCGTATCGTCAGCTTCGTGAACACAACCGAAAACCCGCCGGTAGAACGTCTGCTGGTACCGGACATGGCCCTGACGGCCGCCGAATACTTCGCCGTAGACAAAGGCGAAAAGGTATTGGTGCTGCTGACCGACATGACCCTGTACGCCGACGCCCTGGCCATTGTGTCCAACCGTATGGACCAGATTCCGTCGAAGGACTCCATGCCCGGATCCCTCTATTCGGACCTGGCCAAGATCTACGAAAAGGCCGTACAACTGCCCAACGGGGGTTCGATCACGATCATCGCCGTGACCACCCTTTCCGGAGGCGACATCACCCACGCCGTGCCCGATAACACGGGGTATATCACCGAAGGACAGTTGTTCCTGCGTAACGACTCCGATACCGGGAAAACGATCATCGACCCGTTCCGAAGCCTGTCGCGTCTGAAACAGCTGGTGATCGGCAAGAAGACCCGCGAAGACCATCCTCAGGTCATGAACGCCGCCGTGCGTCTGTACGCCGATGCCGCCAATGCCAAGACCAAACTCGAAAACGGGTTCGACCTTTCGGACTACGACGAACGTACGCTCTCTTTTGCCAAAGAGTATTCGGAACACCTGCTGGCCATCGATATCAACATCGATATCACCGAAATGCTCGACCGGGCATGGGAACTGTTCGCCAAATACTTCACCAAGACCGAAGTGGCGATCAAGGAAGAACTCATGGAAAAATACTGGCCCAAAGAGGCGTAATCGGACACACCTCCGGCCAGCCGGAATGGATGAGCCTCCGGGATTCGTAACAAGAGGCCCGGAGCGAAAACCGAAAAATTATGGCTATCAAATTTCAATATAACAAAACCTCGCTCGGTGAACTGGACAAACAGCTCAAGATGCGAAACCGAGCCTTGCCCACGATCAAGAGCAAGGAGTCGGCCCTGCGCATGGAGGTCAAAAAGGCCAAAGATATCGCGACCCAATACGTCGAGAAACTGGATGCCTTGGTGAGCGAATACGACTATATGACCTCGCTGTGGGGCGAATTCGACCCCGAATTACTGAAGGTCAAGGACGTCAAGCTCTCGATCCAGAAGATCGCCGGCGTTCGCATCCCGGTGCTGGATGACATCGTCTATGAGCAGAAACCGCTGAATCTGTTCAGCGCTCCGTTGTGGATCACCGACGGCATCAACCTGCTCAAGGACCTGGCTCGTTTGGGCCTGGAGCGCGAATTTTATACCCGAAAAATGGAGCTGCTGGACCGTGCCCGGAAAAAAACCACCCAAAAAGTGAACCTGTACGAAAAAGTGCAGATTCCGGGTTACGAAGACGCCATCCGTAAGATCAAACGTTTCCTGGAAGACGAAGAGAACCTCTCCAAGTCCTCCCAGAAAATCGTCAAGGACCGTCACCAGCAGGAAGAACAAGAAAGGGGGACTGCCGTATGATCACACCCATGATGAAATACTCCCTGATACTCTACCATAACGACTATCAGGATTTTCTAACCCGTCTTCAGGATTTGGGGCTGGTGGATATCACCATCACGAACTGGGAGACGACCGATTCTCAGCGGGCTTTGCTGAGTCGCATCGAGGCCTATCGGCAAGCCGTCACCCGCTTAGGGGAGCTGGCCAAGGAGGAAGCTCAGGCTTCCGCCAAAGGGGCCAAGGAGGCCTCGTCCGCCCCGGCATCGGGGAAAAACACCTACCCCGATGCAACGGCAGCCTACGAAGCCTATCGGCAAGCCGTCACCCAACTCGAAGAACTCCATGGCGAACAGACCCGTCTGACCAAGGAGATCGAAGAGTTGCAACCCTGGGGCGAATTTGACGCCACCCAAATCGACAAACTCCGTCAGGGAGGCATCGAACTGCACTTCTACAGTCTGTTCACCAAAGAATACGAAAGCAACCGGGAAGCGTGGTCGCAACGGTATGCCCTCAGCGAAATCAGCCGGGACAGCCTGCGCACCTACTTCATCGTTGCCGTACCCGCGGGAGAAGAACCCGACATCGACGCCCAGCCGATCAAGGCCCCTACCGCCGACTATCGCGGCAAACAGGCCGAGGCAGACCAGGTTCGGAAAAAGATCGAGGAACAACGAACCATCCTCATCGGCTGCATCCCCTATCGGGACGCCTTCGAACAGGAAAGTCTCCGTCTGACCGATCAGTTGCATCTGGAAAAAGTCTCGTTGAGCGGGCAGAAAGAGGCTGACGACACCCTGATCCTGCTCGAAGGTTGGGCTCCGGCCGAAAAGCAGGCCGAAGTGGAAGCCGTGTTGGAACAGACCGGCGCATTCTACCTCAAAGAACGGCCTACACCGGATGACGAAGTGCCGGTACTGCTCAAAAACGGCAAATTCGCCCGACTGTTCGAATTGATCGGTAACTTCTATGCCCTGCCCAAATACGGAAGCATGGACCTGACCCGCTATTTCGGCCCGTTCTACATGATCTTCTTCGGATTCTGTCTGGCCGACGCCGGTTACGGGCTGCTGCTGACACTCGGAGGGCTGTACATGCTGCTCAAAGGCGGTCCGAAACTCAACAGCGTCGCCAAACTCACCATGCTGTGCGGCGGAGCGACCATCGTTTTCGGCTTCCTGATGGGATCCTTCTTCGGTATCGACCTCAAAACCTTGCCGATCTTCGAAGGAATGAAAGACAAGTTCCTCTATACGGACGATCTGTTCACGTTGGCGTTGGGACTGGGTATTTTCCAGTTACTTTTCGGGATGACCCTCAAGGTAATCACCGTTACCCGTCAATTCGGATTCAAATACACCCTTTCGACCCTCGGCTGGATGATCGTCATTATCTCCTCGCTGGCAGCATTCCTGCTGCCCGATATGGGGGTACAGGGATTCTCCACTCAATCGCCGGCCTACTGGGTCTGCGCCGGGATCGGGCTGTTCATGATGCTGTTCCTGAACTCTCCGGGTAAAAACCCGCTGGTCAACCTGGGCTCCGGACTGTGGAACACGTACAATGACGTAACCGGTATTCTGAGCGACGTGCTCAGTTACATCCGTCTATTCGCCATCGGTCTTTCGGGCGGTATCCTGGCCCTGGTATTCAACCAACTGGCTTTCGGGTTAAGTCCCGACATTCCCGTGGTAGGCGCCATTGTCACGCTGATTATCCTGCTGATCGGACACGGCATCAACCTGTTCATGTCTACACTCAGCTCGTTCGTGCACCCGATGCGTCTGACCTTCGTGGAATTCTACAAGAGCGCCGGATTCGAATCGACTCAGCGTGCATTCAAACCGCTTAAACACAGCGATAAAGATTAAAAACAAACCATAATTCATGTCAAACTAAAAACAACAAAACTATGACACCGATTTTATTAGCCTATGTGGGCGTAGCCATCATGGTCGGACTCAGCGGTATCGCCAGTTGTATCGGGACTTCCATTGCCGGGATGTCAGCCGTAGGCGCTATGAAAAAGAACAGCGGGGCATTCGGGAACTACCTGATCTTGAGTGCACTTCCCGGTAGCCAGGGTCTGTATGGATTCGTAGGCTTCTTTATGGTAAAAGGCTTCCTCGTACCGGAAATCACCATGATCCAAGCCGCTGCCATCTTCGGCGCCGGTATCATCATGGGGGCAGTTTCCCTGTTCAGCAGCTACATGCAGGCCAAAGTGTGCGCCAACGGGATCGCCGCCATCGGTAACGGCCACAACGTATTGGGAAATACCCTGATTCTGGCCGCATACCCCGAATTGTACGCCATCTTGGGGATTGCTGCCGTATACCTGATCAGCGCAGCCATCTAACCGATTCCCGGTCGGAAATTCCGACTCCAGAATCATAAAAACGACGGATTGAAATTCAATCCGTCGTTTTTTTATCCCCCACTCCTCTCCCGACAGGCTATCTGTCCGAAAAACTGTGCGCCCGACCCGTATCCCGCCCCACCCGTCCATACCCTCTGGTCTCGGCATGAACCGACCGAAATAACGGCAAAACCAAATTCCGCATTGTAGGCTGCCGCGTTTTTTCGTACCTTTGTAGTCGTAACCTCATTCTCTCTTGTCCATGGCCAAAAGCAGCGGTAAGAAATCGTTCCGAGACACGGTCGAAGCATACCAGGTTCTGAGCAAACAGATCGCCTCGCATCATTTCGCTCCGGTCTACTTATTGATGGGGGAAGAGCCCTATTTCATCGACTCGCTCACCCACCAACTGGCCGAGAATATTCTCTCCGAAGAGGAAAAGGCGTTCAATCAGCTGATCGTATACGGCAAGGATACCGATGCGGGAGCCGTCATCAACTTTTGCCGTCAGGTCCCGATGATGGGCTCCTATCAGGTAGTCATTCTCAAAGAAGCCCAGCAATTACGCGGGCTGGAAAAACTTTCACTCTATACGCAGTCTCTGTCGCCTACCACCATTCTGGTACTCTGCCACAAGGAAAAAAACATGGACAAACGCTGGCAGCTGTACAAACAGATTGAAAAAGCGGGCGTCGTCTTCGAATCGGTGCGCCCGCGCGACTATGAGATCACCGCCTGGCTGTCCGACTACATTCGTTCCAAAGGTTGCACCTTAGAGCCCAAAGCCATGTCGATGCTGACCGACCACCTCGGCGCCGATATCGCCAAGATCACCAACGAACTGGGCAAATTGCTCACCTACCTGCCTGAAGGCACCCGTACTATCACCGCCGACCATATCGAACAAAATATCGGCATCAGCAAAGATTTCAACAACTTCGAACTGACCCGCGCCCTGTCGGAAAAGAATATGGCCAAAGCGATGCAGATCGCCGACCATTTTGCCCGCAACCCCAAGGAAAATCCGTTATTAGTGACCATCTCCGCGATGTTCACCCATTTCCAGCGAATCTTTATTCTCAACTACCAACGCTGGCTTTCGAAAAAACAGGCACGCCCCATGCCCTCGGATCAGGAACTGGCCCGCATGTTGAAACTGCCGACCGCCTTTTTCCTGAAAGAGTACACCCAGGCCGCATCGCTCTATCCCAACCACAAAGTCTTTGCCATTCTGGGACTGCTCAGGGAATACGACCTCAAAAGCAAAGGCATGAATACCGGACAGGCCGACGACGGCGAATTACTCCAGGAGCTGTTGTTGAAAATCATGCTTTTGTAACCCCCCAACCGTCCCCTCATCATGACGTTTATTCTGATTTTCATTACGGCCGTCGTTTCGGCCAGCTGTTTCCGCAACCGGCCGATGCTCGAAAAACTGGCCCTGATTCCCTACCGGGTCATCCATCGTCGCGAATGGTACCGCGTAGGAAGTCATGTGTTCGTCCACGGAGACTATATGCACCTGTTGGTCAACCTGCTCGTGCTGCTTTCATTCGGAGGATACCTCGAACGAATCCTGAAAGCCTATCAGCAAATGGGACAAATCACCAACAGCTACCTCACCTATTTCCTGCTCTATTTCGGAGGGGCCCTTGCGGCGTCGATCCACGATCTGGTAACCCGACGAGACGATCCGTATTACAGTTCCATCGGAGCTTCGGGCGCCGTTTCGGCCGTCATTTTCACCACCATTTTTTTCAACCCCTGGAATAAACTCTACCTGTTCGGGATTCTGCCGATTCCCGGTATTGTTTTCGGTTTGCTGTACATCCTCTACTCGCAATACATGGGACGCCGGGGTGGAGACGGCATCAACCACTACGCACACCTCTACGGAGCCCTGTACGGATTCGTATTTCCCCTGTTGATAGACCCTCACTCGATCTCGGTGTTCTGGAACAACCTGATGCACTTATAACCCCAATACGGACGGATATGGACAGTTTTTGCCATAACGGAACCCTCTGCCAGCCCGCGGGAAACAGACCGGATTTCACCCTGCTGAGTGAAAAGCCCTATTTCTATCAGCGGATGACGGTGCTGTCCCACCGCCTTCTCCACCCGCAAACCCATCTGGAGATTCTGAACCGGGCGATGGAGGCGGCTTATGGTTCCCGTCTGGAGTTATCCCCCGAAGCCCTGCAACAACAAACGGAACGCCTGCTCACCGCCAACCACTATCCCCGACAGGGCAACTGTGTCACGCTGCGCGTATATCCGGCCGGTAAAGACCGCACACCCGACTACCTGCTGATCTGCAGCGGTCCCCTCTACTATTCCTCCTATACGGTCTGGCACAAGCGTCTGATGTTGACGGTCATGCCCTGCGAATACCTCCTGATGGGATATCCGACGGGCGTGTCGAGACAGGTCGCCCAATACAGCCGCACCGTAGCCGAACAATCGGGCTGCGAACGAGCCGTACTCGAAAACATGAACGGCATCCTGACATTGGTCGAAGACGAACCGATTTTTCTGGTCCACAATCAGCGCGTATACACCTCCCCGATCGAAGAAGGGGTCACCGACAGCGTCATGCGTCGTTTGGTGTACGAAGCCTGCCGACAGGAAAAGATCGAATTTCATGAAATCCCGCTTACCCGAGAGATGCTGACCGCCTGCGACGAGGCCTTCAGCGCTACGCCCCAGGGACTGGTCAGTTTCGAAGGCTATGAGCAGGCCCGCTACTACAACCTGACGGCCGGACGACTCGCTCCTGTTCTCAACAGGCTGGAAATGCCTTAAAACATATCCCGGCATCCCGATCCCCATTTTCCTTACACAAGGAGAGGCCCGTGCAGAAAAAAATCTTTCTGAACCGGCATTTCCTACACCCGCCGAATTTCCCTGGGGATCCGAACCCAAGGATTCACCCGGACGATTCACTCGAGGAACTCCAAGCCGGAGATTCACCCGGAAGATTTTCCAGGGTATCCGGGCCGAAAAATTTATTCGAAAGATTCCGTTCACCCGGAGGATTCCGGGCTGGATTGCGCATCCCGCACCCCGTGTTTTCTTTACCGTCTTCTCGAACATCACCAAAAAAGGCGAGTCTGTAGACTCGCCTTATCCATATCCACCCCCCGCGCAAACACACGGGTGTCATTTCGACTAATTCACATTGTTGCGCCGTTCATTGCGATCGACTTCGGGAGCCGTATCGGCCTCTTCCATCTCGCGCTGCAGAGCCACCATCTGAATGGCCGTTGCCGCCGCTTCATCGCCTTTATTCCCCAAACGCCCCCCGGCACGATCCAGGGCCTGTTGCAGATTATCGGTCGTCAGCACCCCGAACGCTACCGGCATATTCCACGAAAGCATCAGTTCGGTCACCCCGTGGGTAACACCCTGGCACACGAAATCGAAATGACGCGTATCGCCCTGGATGACACACCCCAGCACGATCACGGCATCCACATCGGTGTATTCGGCGAAAAACTGAGCGCCAAGGGCCAGTTCGAAGGTTCCCGGAACGTATTTGATACTGATATTTTGTTGTTCGCATCCGGCGCTCAAAAGCGTACGTACCGCTCCGTTCTGCAAGGCCATGGTAACCTGCGAATTCCATTGAGCAACCACAATACCGAACTTCATGTCGGCCGCCGAAGGCAATTCTCCTTCGATCGTCGAAAGATTTTTAAGATTTGTTGCCATATTGGTTGGTTTTTAATCTGTTGCGGCTGTATCGAAAGAACGAAAGGTTGTCACCCTGCCAGGAGACAACCTTTCGTATCTCACTTTACCGTCGGCCGAACTACAACTGTTCCAGGCGTCCGATAAATTTATAAATATCGCGAGCCTCCATGCTGGCGGCATAATCCGTCTGAATCGTCTTATAGATTTCCAGTGCCTTGGCGTTATCGCCCAGTTTTTCGTAGGTCAACCCCGCCTTTTTCAGGTAATAAGGAGCCGTCAACACATTTTCACTGGCTTTTACCGCTTTTTCATACAAAGCAACAGCTTCTTTGTAATTGCCCTGCTGGCTGAAAACATCCCCTTGCAGGCCCAAGTTCTGAGCCGTCACCAAAGCACCCGGAATTTCACCTCCGGCCTTGTATTGTTTCAGGTAATCGAGCGCATTCTGAAGATCGCCCAAACGCAAGTAGCAAATCCCGGCATAATGTTTGGCCAGATTTCCTTCGGGCGTCGAGCCGTATTTGTCAATCACCTGCAGGAAGCCGGCATTGTTACCGTCCCCGTTGAGTGCCAGGGCGAAGGAATCCACGGCGAATTGCTGCTGGGCCACGAACATCATGGCGGCGGCTTTTTCGGCCCGAGGTGCGGCTACCAAGTATTTATACCCGAAAAATCCGCAAACCACAACGACAACCACCACCAAAGCGGTCAACAGGGATTTCCCGTTTTCCATGATAAAGTTCTCGGTTTTCCCGATCGCCGACTGAATCGCTACTTCAGGATCTTTTTCGTCCTGTTTGATTTTGTCTGCCATAGTGTATCTGAAATTAAAATATATACAGGCTTTTGATCCACAAAAGTAGTTTTTTTTCGCCAATTTGCCAGCGTCCCTTCGTAAAATATCGTCTTATTTACAAAAAAGTTATCCACAAAACCTTCCTGTCGGAACCCATTTTCATTTCCGAGAGAATCGACAAAGCGAATCGCCCGCGCGGAAAATCGCCCGAAAAAGCCTATCTTTGAAGAAACCAAAAGCCTCCGAACGTGTACCTCAACCGGCTTTCGTTGCTGAATTTCAAGAACATCGAAGAAGCGCAAATCGACTTTTCGCCCCGCATCAACTGTTTTGTGGGCGAAAACGGCACCGGCAAAACCAACCTGCTGGATGCCATTTATTACCTGTCGATGTGCAAAAGCGCCTTCAATCTCACCGACCTGCAATGCACCCGCCACGGAACGGAAGGTTTCGTGGTCAACGGAGTCTACACCACCCGAGACGGACGTAACGAAAACATCGTCTGCTCGTGCAGCAAAGGACATCCCAAAAAGTTATGTCGGGGCGGTAAAGAATACGAAAAGCTGTCGGATCATATCGGTCTGATACCCATTGTGATGGTAACGCCCTCGGACACCGCCCTGATCAACGAATCGGGCGACGAACGCCGCAAATACCTCAACAGCCTCATTTCCCAACTCGATCGTGAATACCTGGCTGCGCTCATCAAATACAACCGGATTCTGGCCGAACGGAATAAGCTGCTCAAAAATCCGACCGCACCCAACTTCGAAGATATTCTCGCCGTATTCGATCTTCAGTTGGCGACCTGGGGTCATACGATCCACCAACGACGGGCCCGACTGATCGAAGAACTGGCTCCGATCGTGGCCCGTTACTACGCCACGTTATCCGACGATCGGGAAACCGTGGAGCTGCATTACCGATCGGAACTCAACGAAATGACTTTCGAGGAGTTGCTTCGCAGAAACAGCCAACGGGACCGTATCAATCAATTCACGACCGGAGGGATTCATCGCGACGATATCCGCATGAGTATCGGCGGCTATCCCCTGCGCAAGTACGGATCGCAGGGGCAACAAAAGTCGTTCCTCGTCGCGCTGAAGCTGGCGCAATACGACCTGGTAACCGCCCGGGGCAATCACCGTCCGATTTTATTGTTGGACGATATTTTCGACAAACTGGACATGGCCCGCGTCAGCCGATTGATCGGCATGGTCTCTGAGGATCGTTTTTCCCAGATCTTCATCACCGACTGCAACGACGTCCGTCTGGAAAGTATTCTCCGGGGCAACGGTTGTGCCTACACGCTTTTCGAAGTTCGGCAAGGCCAAGTATTCCCGGCCGAAACACATCCTTCCGACCCGATGCATTCTCCGAGCTCCCATCCCGCAGAGGAGTCGCCCGCCTCTGTAACCACCTCCGAACCTGCATGAGACGCCGAGATCCCATACGTATCGGCGCAGTGATCGACGATTTTTTCGCCTCGTCGCCTACCATCGCCCGTAAAATTGCCGAAGCCCGCATTCCGGATCTGTGGCCCCAACTGGTCGGTGATCTGATCGCCTCGTACACCACCAAAATCGACATTTCCAACGGTCGAATGATCGTCTACCTGACCTCGTCCGTTGTGCGCAACGAGGTTTTCATGCGCCGCGAGTCCCTGCGACAAAGCATCAATCAGACATTGGGTCAAGAAATCGTACGGGTCCTGATCGTCAAATAAACGACCTCTGAACCGGCCCCGTTTTTCGACTTTCAGTTTTCGGTCTTCGTGCTTAGGTCTTCGTGCGCCGTGCTTCGTGCGCCGTTTTCCCCATCACCCACGGGACATCACCGACAGCTTTTCCTCGGGTCTACAAACGTTCCCGACAATCCGCTACCCCTCCGAACACATCTTGCCATCGGACCTCATCATGAGGCTTCCGTGCCCGGAAGTTCGTCTCCTGCCTCAGGTTCTCTGAGAGGGCCCATCACCACCGACTCAACAACCCCCAAAACAAACGGGGCCGCTTCCCAAAAGCGGCCCCGCATAGGTTTCAGAATCCGTAGAATTACTTCTTAGCGGTCGTATCGACAGGAATGACGTCGATCAATTCCACTTCGAAAGCGAGCGCTTCGTTGGGACCGATGGCACCGCCACCAGCACCCTGCTGGCCATAAGCCAGTTCCGAAGGAATCCACAGTTTGATTTTCCCGCCTTTACCGATCAGCTGCAAACCTTCGGTCCAACCGGGGATCACCTGATTCAAAGCGAATTGAGCGGTATCGCCCCGTTCGAAAGTCGAATCGAATACTTTACCGTTTTTCAATTTCCCTTCGTAAACCACTCTCACCTGATCGGTGGCAGCCGGTTTGGTCGTATCGCCCGGAGTAACGATTTCGTACAACAGACCCGAAGCGGTTTTCTTGACATTTTTGTTGTTGGTTTCGATTTCCTGCAGGAATTTTTCACTGGCGGCTTTTTCCTTGGCCGGTTTGCGGATATAGAAATAGTCGCGAACAAAATTCATGGCGCTGTCGCGATCCATTTTCGTCTGTCCGGCCACGGCGTCTTTCACCCCGGCCGAAACCACATTCAGATTCATCGTACTGTCTACGGTTTTGAGCCAATTACCGAAATCCATCCCCAGCGCATAAGCCAGCGAATCCTGTTCCGATTTAATGCTCGAGCCGGTACCGCAAGAACTCATCATCAAAGCCATAGCGGCACCTAAAATGATCATTTTTTTCATGGTTCGTATGTATTGAATAAATTAAACTGCTCGCAAAAACCGTGCGATCTTTGCCCTGCTGTCAAAAGTTTTGCAAAAATACGCAAATTAACGAAATAGTACCTCTCCTTTTCAAATAATTTGCAGTTTTTTAACTTTTGTTTTTATGGCGGGGCTTCAACAAGATACGCATAAAAATCAGACCCAAAACAGCCGCAGCAAACGAAGCGATCAAAATGGCGATCTTGCCTGTCGCCACAAAAGTTGGGTTGTCAAAGGCCAGATTATCGATGAAGATCGACATGGTAAAGCCGATCCCACCCAACATGGCTACTCCCCACAGGGCTTTCCAGGAGGCTCCCGGCGGCAACTGGCCCCACCCGATCCGGGCGACCAGATAGCTCAACAGGAAAATACCGAGCGGCTTGCCGAAAACCAGCCCCAGAAAGATACCCAAACCTTGCGGATTGGCCAATACCCTCAGATCTTCCAGGTCGGCCACCTCCACACCGGCATTGGCCAGGGCGAAAACCGGCATGATAAAAAACGATACCGGCATGTGCAACAGATACTCCAACCGCTGCAACGGACTGATGGCGTTGCTGGCCACGCTGCGCTGGGTCATCAACGTGCGCAACTGCCGGGGATTGGCCAATACCTCGACTTCGGGACGATCATAATGTCTGAACTCGGAAAGATAATAATTGGTCTTATACAGAAAATACTGTTTCGAAAAACGCGGCGTAGCCGGCAGGGTCATGGCGATCAATACCCCGGCGATGGTGGCATGAATTCCCGAATGCAGAAAGAGAATCCACAACAACACACTGGGAATGATATAATAACGCATCGAATAGACATTCAGCCTATTGAGCAGAATCAGAAAAGCCATCACCAATCCGGCAGCCCCCAACAGCCAAAAATTGATCTGCGTCGAATAGAACAGGGCGATCACCAGAATAGCTCCCAGATCGTCCACAATGGCCAAAGCCGTCAGAAAGATTTTCAACGACACGGGAACCCGATTGCCCAACAAGGATAACACCCCGATGGCAAAAGCGATATCGGTCGCCATCGGAATGCCCCAACCCGATTCATAAGGATTGCCGACATTGACACTCATATAAATGATCGCAGGTACGATCATCCCGCCGATCGCCGCCGCAATCGGCAATACGGCCTGCTTCAGGCTCGAAAGCTGTCCGGCGATGATCTCCCGTTTGATTTCCAAACCCACATAGAAAAAGAAGATCACCATGAGGCCGTCGTTGATCCAATGTTCGACGCTTTTGCTCAACTGGAAACCTTCGAAACCGATGGTCAACGGGGTAGTCAGAATCGCATGATAGGCATGCTTGGTCGCTTCGAGATTGGCCAAAACCATGGCAATCAGGGCAAAAATCACTAAAACGACTCCGCCCGCCCAAGGACTGTGAAAAAACTTGTACTGTTGTTCCCGCCAGATAAAATATCTCCGGCGACGGCTGAAACTGATCTCTCTGGTCATGCGGCATTGGATTGGCGGTTCGGTTCCCGATCCGGACCGTGCGGTTACTACTCTAAGGACTCGGGATTATCCGCGGGCAGAAGAAAGCAAGGTGAAATTACACAATTTATACAACATGCGAGCGCCCACATTGGCATCCCACTCGTCACCCTCCCGACCCGAAGGTGAGACCTCGCACAAATCGAAACCAACCACACGACGGCCCGAACGGACCAGCCGGTTCAGCAGATAAACGGCCTGACGGAAACTCAATCCGCCCGGCACCGGCGTCCCGGTATGGGGACAGTTATCGGGCGAAAGGCCGTCGATATCGAAACTCACATACACCACCTCAGGCAAAGCCCCGATGATCCGTCCGCACACGCTGTCCCAACTTTCGCCTTCCGATTCGGCATCGCCCAAGGCAACATCCGTAAACTGTGTGATCCGGGAATCCGAATTCGCCAAACGATACTCAGCTTCTCCCTCATCCCGTACGGCCACCTGGACCAAGGCCGAAACGCCCGGCGCTTCCTGCAACACATTATACATAATGGATGCATGCGAATACACAAAGCCCTCGTACGCCTGACGCAAATCGGCATGTGCATCGACATGCAGAATACCCAGACCCGGATGCCGTTCGGCCACGGCGCGGATCAGACCCAACGGAACGCTGTGGTCGCCACCGACCAGGCCCACCGTTTTTCCCCGATCGAGCCACTGGGTCGCCTGATCATACACATATTCATTCAATTGTCGGGAACCCTCATTCACCCGTTGGAGTTTACGCTGCATGGAAGGGGTGTCGAGAGTCCCCCCCCAGGAAAGTTCCTCCATAATCGCTTCGGCATCTCCCCGCAAGCGATCACTGAGCGACGCCCATTTGGTATCGATGTCGAGGGTTCCGATTCCCCGTTTCCATCCCTCGGGATAGTGGAGATCGAACAGATCCACCTGCAAGGAAGCATCCATAATCGCCTGCGGAGCCCGAAGCGTTCCTTTGCCATAAGAAGTCGTCACTTCCCAAGGCACCGACAACAACACCAATTCTGCTTGTTCGGCCGCAAACGGCATGCCAAAATAACGCCCGTTCGCCACACCGGGATCATCGGGATTGAATGCTAAAATAGGAAGTTCCATGAGGGGATTATCGGATTGAGGCCACACCGGGCAATTTGTCTGCAAAGATAGTATAAAGTTAGATTTTTTCAATTTCGGGGTCTGAAACCCACTTCCCAAGCCGCGAAGCCCTCCCTGCCCAATTACAGTATAGCCCCCATTCCCCTCCAACGGCCCACAATATAAATACACCTTGTCACGTTATAGGAATAGATTTCCGGTATCGTTGCGAGAATGAGGGCGGAAATCATTTTCATAATCAATACATTAAGTTGGGTGTCCCCCGTTATGGCGTTTGATCTCCATAACGGGGGTTTTTATCGGATCGGATGCTTTTCCGAACACAATCCGAAAAGTTATGTTACATTTACGGCGTCGCAAGACCCCCGAATCCCCTTTTCCCGCCATACGGCCCCTGGAAATAAAACCGGAAATCCGGGAGTCCGAGGACACAACGACATTTTATCGTTCCCCATATGGACATGCAAAAGTCTCTTCGTATCGTAGCCGACCGCGACATTCCTTATTTAAAAGGAGTGCTCGAACCTTATGCCGACATGCGTTATCTGAAAGGTAGCGACATCGTACGCGAAGACGTACACGATGCCCAGGTCATCATCACCCGTACCCGTACCCGCTGCGATCGGGAACTATTGGAAGGCTCCTCCGTACGAATGATCGCCACCGCCACCATCGGACACGACCACATCGATCTGGATTATTGCGCCCGGCAGGGCATCGAGGTGGCGACGGCAGCCGGATGCAATGCCCGCGCCGTTCTGCAATACGTTATGGGAGCCCTGGCCGCCCTGGCCGACCAAGACGGATGGAAACCTGCGGACAAAACATTAGGCGTTGTCGGCGTCGGAAATGTCGGTTCGCTGATCTATCGTTACGGACAACATTTCGGATTCCGGGTATTGGGTTGCGACCCTCCCAAAAAACGTCAGGACCCTTCTCTACCCTATCTGCCACTGGAAGAAATGCTTCCTCAATGCGATATCGTCACCCTGCACACCCCGTTGATCGAAACCGGAGAAGACCGAACCCGAGGCCTGGCCTCAGCGACCTTTTTCGCCCGTCTGAAACCGGGTGCCATCTTTCTGAACTCGTCCCGGGGCGCGGTACTCGACGATCAGGCCCTTTTACAGGCAATCCGACAAGGAATCGTGACCCGAAGCGTTATCGACACCTGGAACCACGAGCCCGATATCAACCGGGAGTTGTTGAAAGCCGTCACCTTCGCCACGCCCCACATCGCCGGATACAGCCGACAGGGGAAAGCGGCCGGAACGGCCGATGTCGTCGAGGCCATCAGTCGGCATTTTTCCCTGCCGCTGAAGGCGTGGTATCCCAGCGAAGTCGATCCGGGAAAGCCCGATGAAACCCTGAATTGGGAAGCCATGGGGGAAGCCATGCCCGCCTATTTCGACATCGCCGCCCACTCGGATTTTCTCAAAACCCATCCGGGAGCCTTCGAAGAGTGGCGCAATCATTACGATTACCGGACCGAATTTTTCTAAAGTCGCTCCGACCGTCGTCCGATCTTCGGGAAAAGGCTCACCCTCAAGCCCTAAAAGACCGAACAGAACAAAGCCCGAAAATTATTATTACCTTTGCCGACGGGGAACAATACACAAGACCGGTTCCCGAATCATCGTATTCATCAGAACCATTCAGGTATGTATAAATATCTACTTCGTCCGCTGTTGTTCAAAATCGCACCCGAAACCATCCACCACCTGATCGTGTGGATGTTGCGCATCATCCATTATATTCCCGGGGGAAGATTGCTGATGCGGGCCTGTTTTACGGTGCGCCATCCTTCGCTCGAACGCGAAGTGTTCGGACTGCGTTTTCCCAATCCCGTAGGCCTGGCTGCCGGTTTCGACAAGGACGCCGAAGTATACGACGAAATCTCCGCCTTGGGTTTCGGTTTCGTGGAGGTCGGTACCGTTACCCCGAAACCGCAACCGGGCAATCCCCGTCCCCGTCTGTTCCGTCTGCCTCAGGATCAGGCCCTGATCAACCGCATGGGATTCAACAACCACGGTCTGGAAAACGCCGTGCGCAATCTGCGTCGCCGCAGCTGGTACGATCCCTACCGTCACAAACGCCGCACCGTGCTGTTGGGAGGCAACCTGGGGAAAAACACCCTGACCCCCAACGAAGCCGCTCCGGCCGACTATCTCCGGCTGTTCCGTAGCCTGTATGAATACGTCAACTATTTTGTCATCAACGTCAGTTGCCCCAATGTCGCCAACCTGGCCCACCTGCAGGACAAAGACAACCTGCGCCTGATCCTGCGCGGGCTGGTCGACTTCCGGCGGGGCCAGAACCAATATCGTCCCATTCTGCTGAAAATATCGCCCGATCTGACCTACGAACAGATCGATGACATGATCGAGGTGATGATGGAGTGCGGCATCGACGGCATCGTCGCCACCAATACCACAACCTCGCGCGAAGGGCTGAAAACCCCGGCTGAAACGGTCGAACGCATCGGGAAGGGCGGTTTGAGCGGAGGTCCGCTGACGGAACGCTCGCGGGAGGTAATCCGCTACATCCACGAAAAGACCCAGGGCCATTTCCCGATCATCGGTGTCGGCGGGATCATGACGCCCGAAGATGCCATCGCCATGCTGGATGCCGGAGCCAGTCTCGTTCAGGTATACAGCGGTTTCATCTATAACGGTCCCAGTTTCGTCAAGCGTATCTGCAAGCGACTCAAACAACGGGCCGAACAGACAGCCGCCACGACCTCCCGCACGACAGCGGACGACGTTTCCCAAACGACACAACCGGCGTCAACGACCGGGGTGTCGACGACCTCTGCCGATGCGACAACACCAGACCCCACGGCCGTTCCACACCCGGATGCGCTCCGGGATCCGGCCGAGAAAACAGCGAACGATCAGGCTGAAGCCTAAATTACAAACACCATACAGAAGGGGGCTCCGAAGCCTCCTTTTTTACCCTAATACGCAAAACTCATGGTTGCAGAGATCATCACCATCGGCGACGAAATCCTCATCGGACAGATCGTCGACACCAATTCCGCCTGGCTGGGTCGTACGCTGGGCGATGCCGGTATCCGGATCGGTCGCATCGTATCCGTTTCGGACAATGCCTCAGAGATCGTCCGGGCTGTCGAAAGCGCCCTGAAACGGGCCGAACTGGTCCTGATGACCGGAGGTTTGGGCCCGACCAAAGACGACATCACCAAACGTACCCTGGCCGACATGTTCTCCATGCAACTGGTCCGTAACGAAGAAGCATTCCGCTGGGTGCGGGAGATGATCGAAGCCCGCGGTCTGGAATTCAACGAACTGAACCAATCCCAAGCCCTGTTGCCGGACAGGTGCGTCATGTTGCCCAACCGCAATGGAACGGCTCCCGGCATGTGGCTCGACCGCGACGGCAAAGTACTGGTCTCGCTGCCCGGCGTTCCCTTCGAGATGAAGGGATTGATCAAAAACGAGGTCCTTCCCCGCCTCAGGGAGCATTTTACCCTGCCCCGCAATCTGCACAAAACCGCCATCACGTTCGGGCTGGCCGAATCGATGCTGGCCGAGAGAATAGCCCCCTGGGAAGCAGCCTTGCCCAAACACCTCCACCTGGCCTATCTGCCCAGCGCCCTGAGCATCCGTTTGCGGTTGTCGGTCTATGAAACCGACGACCCGCAGGCCGCCGCCGAAATCGACGAACAGTTTGCCCGCCTCGAAGCCCTGATTCCCGACTACCTGGTCGGTTACGGAGAAATCACCCTCGAAGAGGCTTCCGGGCAATTGCTTTCCCATCGCGGTGAAAGTGTCGCCGTAGCCGAATCGTGTACAGGCGGCAACATCGCACACCGATTTACGGCCCACGCCGGGGCATCGGCCTATTTTCGGGGCGGTGTGGTATCCTATGCCAACGAAGTAAAAACGGCCGTATTGGGCGTCGATCCGCAAGCCCTGGCCCGGGAAGGAGCCGTCAGCCGCATTGTGGCCGAACAGATGGCCGAAGGCGTACGACGCATTACGGGTGCGACCTACGGCATTTCAACCACCGGTATCGCCGGTCCCGAAGGAGGTACACCCGAAAAACCGGTCGGCACCGTATGGATGGCCCTGGCAACCCCCACCGGTGTTTTCGCCTACCGCAAACAATTCGGCTCGCTGCGTTCAGAAAACATTCAACGGGCCTCGTCTTTCGCCATCAACCTGCTGAGATTGTATCTCAAAGGGTGTCTGAAAGCCTAGTTTTTTGGGAAAACAACACGGGCGTGCACTTTAATCATACGACTCCGGAGAGGCACATCTACCCCTCCGGAGTTTGCATTATAAAAGAAACAAAAAGCAACCCTTTCGGATCCGGGAGCTCTCTCCGCGACAGTCTCTTCCGGCGAACGAGTGAAGGAATGGAGATACACCGGGAATGGAAGAAAGTCTTGTAGCAGATGCCGACTGGTAAGGAATCTAAAAAGAAGGTAGAACACGATACAGCCATTTCGAGATTCTCGCATTTTTTCGTATCTTTGGCACCGAGGCAAGCAACGGTTTGCCTCGTTTAAAACGGGATCATAACACAAAGGGGTACAGCCCCGCAAATCGGAACCGGGAAACGGTCTCACGCTATATGGTACTCGACACGGGAAATATTCTATTGGTGGGATCTATCCTACTGTTCATGAGCATCCTGGCCGGAAAAACCGGCTACAAATTCGGAGTACCCATGCTGTTGTTGTTCCTCGGCGTGGGTATGCTCTTCGGCAGCGACGGTTTGGGTATTCAGTTCAACAGTCCGGCCATCGCCCAATTTATCGGGATGATGGCTTTGAGCATCATCCTGTTCTCCGGGGGGATGGACACCAAATACTCCGAAATCCGACCGATCGCCCCCCAAGGTATCATTCTGGCCACAGCCGGCGTGATTCTGACCGCTTTTCTCACCGGCGGTATTATCTATTACATCGTCCATTGGCTACCGGGAACCCCCAACCTGACCTTTGCCCAATCGCTGCTACTGGCTTCGGTCATGTCCTCCACCGATTCGGCCTCGGTTTTCTCTATTCTTCGTTCCAAAGGACTGAAGCTCAAACAAAACCTGCGCCCCATGCTGGAACTGGAAAGCGGGAGCAACGACCCGATGGCTTACATGCTCACCATTCTGTTGATTCAGATCATCCTCTCCGGTGAAATGAGCTTCGGGCAGTCCATTCTGATGTTACTCATCCAACTCTCGGTGGGGGCGCTGGCGGGCTTTCTGCTGGGACGTCTGGGCATCCGCATGCTCAACCGAATCAACCTCGACAACCAGTCGCTCTACCCCATCCTGTTGTTGGCATACGTCTTCTTCGTCTTCTCGATCACCGACCTACTCAAGGGGAACGGCTACCTGGCCGTCTACATCACCGGTCTGGTTATCGGCAACCACAAAATCGTCCACAAAAAAAGTATCGCCATCTTCTTTGACGGATTCGCCTGGTTAAGCCAACTGATCATGTTCCTGACCTTGGGACTGTTGGTCAGCCCGCGCCAAGTCCTTTCGGTGGCCGGTACCGGGTTATTGATCGGGGGAGTCCTTATCCTGATCTCCCGTCCGATCGGGGTGTGGCTCAGTCTGCTGCCCTTCCGCCAAATGACCGCCAAAGCCAAAATTTTCGTCTCGTGGGTCGGCCTGAGAGGTGCCGTTCCGATCATCTTTGCCACCTATCCGCTGCTGGCCGGCATCGAACATGCCCAGATGATGTTCAACATCGTCTTCTTCATCACCATTCTCTCCCTGTTGGTGCAGGGAACCACCATCAATTATGCCGCCCAACTGTTGGGCCTCGGCATTCCGGAAAAGGAAAAACGCAAATCGTTCGGCAACATCGAACTGCCCGAACAGATCAAATCCACCATGTCAGAAATCGAAGTAACCCCCGGAATGCTCGCCGAAGGAGATTCATTGATGCACCTGAACATTCCGGACCATACGCTGGTGGTGATGGTGCAACGCGACGACCACTATTTCGTACCCACCGGCAAAACCACTCTTCACCCGGGCGATCTGCTGCTGATGATCTCCGACAGCAAGCCTCTGGAAGGCGCATACACCCTCTCCAGCACGGATTCGGCCTCCCGCTCATAGATTTTCGGGGCAGTTATCCGAGAAACATTTGCTATTTTCCAAAAAAAACACTAATTTTGTCGCTCCTTTTGGAATAACCATACACTAAACAAAGCGATTCGTATGAAAATTTGTGAAATCACGGGTAAGACGGCGCAGGTGGGCAACAACGTCTCTCACTCGAACAAGAAAACCAAAAGGCGTTTCAACCCGAACCTGAAAACCAAACGTTTCTGGAACGAAGAAGAAGGTCGGTGGATAACGCTCAAGGTAAGTACCTCCGGTATGAAAACGATCAATAAAAAAGGACTGGCCGTCGCCCTGAAAGAAGCCGCCGCTCCGAAAAAGGTCTACTAAAATTAACACTCTCGAGAAATGGCAAAAAAAGGCAACCGAGTTCAGGTGATTCTGGAATGCACCGAGCAGAAAGAGAGCGGCATGCCGGGCATGTCACGCTACATCACCACCAAGAACAAAAAGAACACGCCCGATCGGATGGAGCGTAAAAAATACAATCCGATTCTGAAACGAGTAACCATTCACCGCGAAATCAAATAAGGTTGAATCATGGCAAAGAAAGTAGTCGCAACGCTGAAAACCGGAACCGGTAAAGCATTCACGAAATGCATCAAAATGGTGAAATCCGAAAAGACCGGCGCTTACGCCTTCAAAACGGAAATCGTACCCAACGAACAGGTGAAAGAATTTTTCACGAAAAAGTAATTAAGACCTCTCGTCTTAATACAAAAGGCCACTCATTTTCAGAGGGGCCTTTTGTGTATCCCGAGCAAGGTGTTTCACCGAGGGAAATTTCTCGTTCAGAAAATCACGGACCGGAACCTCTCCGACCTTTCCCGAGCCGAGGGAAACCTCCTTTCCAAAACAACAAGCGCCTCGCCCATCAAAATCCATACAGGGAGCACGCTTCTCTCCTTCCCAAAGAGGAAAGACAAGCGTTTCGGGGTGCCGGCTTTCGAACGCGGTTCGCCCCTCCCCTTCCGGCGATCCATACGCCGAACCTCCGGAAAACCACGATTTCAGGGAAGATTCCCTCGAAAATACGGGCCGAAAGAGCGGCTTTCCCGCATTTCATACTATCTTTGAATCGCTAAAACGACTCGACTATGGGACTGTTCAATATTTTTTCGAAAAAAGAGAACAAGGCAGACCTCAACAAAGGCTTGGAAAAAACCAAGGAAGGGGTCTTTTCGAAATTGGCCCGGGCCGTGGCCGGCAAATCGAAAGTGGACGACGAAGTGCTCGATAACCTCGAAGAGGTGCTCATCACCTCCGATGTCGGGGTCGACACCACGGTACGCATCATCGAACGTATCGAACAACGGGTCGCCCGAGACAAATACATGAACGCTTCGGAACTGAATCGTATCCTGCGCGAAGAGATCACCGCCCTGCTCGAAGAGAGCGACGAAGGAGAAGATCAGGGTTTCTCCCCGGAAAAACGAAACGGTTTTCCACTGGTTATCATGGTCGTAGGCGTCAACGGCGTCGGCAAAACCACCACCATCGGAAAACTGGCCGCTCAATTCAAAAAAGCCGGCAAGAAAGTCTATATCGGTGCGGCCGACACATTCCGGGCCGCCGCCATCGATCAGTTGGGCGTATGGGCCGAACGGGCCGGAGCCACCATGATCCGTCAGGAAATGGGTTCCGATCCCGCCTCCGTGGCCTATGATACGCTGCGCAGTGCCGTAGCCAACGATGCGGATGTCGTCCTGATCGATACCGCGGGTCGTCTCCACAACAAGATCGGCCTGATGAACGAACTGACCAAAATCCGCAACGTCATGGCCAAAGTGATCCCGGATGCGCCCCATGAAGTGATGCTGGTGCTGGACGGTTCGACCGGCCAGAACGCTTTCGAACAGGCCAAACAGTTTACTCAGGCCACTCAGGTCACCTCGCTGGCCATCACCAAACTGGACGGCACGGCCAAAGGAGGCGTCGTAATCGGCATCAGCGACCAGTTCAAAATTCCGGTGCGCTACATCGGAGTGGGTGAAGGCATCGACCAGTTGCAGGTATTCGACCGCCGCGAATTCGTCGACAGCCTTTTCAGCGATCCCGCATAAACGACTGATCGGGTCGAATCGGTTTAGGGCTATTCGGATCGGCTCAGATTGATTCGGGTCGATTCGGGCCTGATCAGGTTAGATCGGATCGGACCAATTCGGACCAACCCGGGCCAATTCAAGGCTGCGCAGAGCAGAGCGATTCAGGTCGGTTTGTTTCGGGTCCAGGTTGCTTCAGGTTGGGTTGCTTCGGATCCGAGTTGCTTCAGATTGGGTTGAGTTGCTTCGGGTCCGGTCAATGTGGGCCGATTCCGGGCAATCCGAATCGGTTCGATTTCGCACAAATTCTTAAAAATCCTCGTCTTGAAAAAGAAACGCATCAACATCGTTACCCTGGGTTGCTCCAAAAACCTCGTCGATTCGGAGCATCTGATGGCCCAACTGGACCCCCAGGCTTTTGAGATCACCTTCGACGAAAACTCGACGGAGGCCGACGTCGTGATCATCAATACCTGCGGATTCATCGGCGACGCCAAAGAGGAATCCATCGACACGATTCTCTCCTTCGCCCGGGCCCGGGAAGAGGGCCGAATCGACCAGTTGTTCGTCATGGGATGTCTTTCGGAGCGTTACAAGAAAGACCTGGAAACCGAAATTCCCGAAGTGGACCAATACTTCGGGGTCAACAACCTGAGCGATATCCTACGGGCTGTCGGAAGCCGCTACCGCGACGAACTGCGCGGAGAGCGCCACCTGACCACCCCTTCCCATTATGCCTACCTGAAAATCTCAGAAGGATGTAACTGGGGATGCGGTTATTGTGCCATTCCGCTGATCCGGGGACGTCACGTTTCGGTCCCGATGGAAGAGGTGCTGGCCGAGGCCGAAGGTCTCGCCCGAAAAGGCGTCAAGGAACTGATCGTCATCGCTCAGGATACCACCTACTACGGACTCGACCTTTACGGCAAACGTCGGTTGGGAGAGTTGCTTCGCAACCTCTGCGCCTTGGAAGGCATTCGATGGGTCCGCCTGCATTACGCCTATCCGGCCCAATTTCCCCGCGACGTGATCGAGGCCCTGCGCGACGAACCCAAACTGTGCAAATACCTCGACATCCCGTTCCAACACATCAGCGACGCCCAACTCAAAAGCATGAGAAGGGGACTCGACCGGACCGAAACCTATGCCCTGATCGAAGCGTTACGGCGTGAAATCCCCGGCATCGCCCTGCGAACCACCCTGCTGGTTGGCTATCCCGGCGAAACCGATGCGGACTTCGATCAATTGCTGCAATTCGTGCGAGATATCCGTTTCGAACGCCTGGGGGTTTTCCCGTACAGCGAAGAAGAGGGCACGTATTCGGCCACCCGACTCCGGGACGACGTTCCGCCCGAAGTCAAACAACAACGGGTCGACCGTATCATGGAGTTACAGAGCGAAATCTCCCGCGAAAACAACCTCGCACGGGTAGGACGTACCGAAGAAGTGATCATCGATCGTCACGAAGGCAATTTCTGGATCGGTCGGACCCAATACGACTCTCCGGAGGTGGATACCGAAATTCTGATCGCCGACACCGGACAGACTCTGCATCCCGGCACATTCTATCCGGTCGAAATTACGGCTGCCGAAGAGTACGATCTTTACGGACGCCTCGTCAAATAATTCACCGGGAACCACCCCCGAATTACATTCCCCAAAGGGTTGAAGAACAAGACTCTTTCCCGAACTTCCCCGGAAAGTCTCTCCCTGAAAGTTTGGCAATTTCACAAATAATGCCTACTTTTGAATGGGAAACGCTAATCTTCGGTTCCGATGAAAGAGACCAATCCGATCGAAACGCTTCGCGAAAAAGTCCAACGACTGATCGACGACAACCGCAGTTTACGACTCGAATTGGGGAAAGTGGTCGCCGAGCGGGACAAAATCGCCCGGCAAAAACGCAAAGCCGAAGAAAAAATACTGGAACTGGAAAAACGCATTCGCGTGCTTGACACCGCCAACGCCTTATCCGGTCCACGAAGCGACACCCGGGCTGCCCGACAACGTGTCAATAAACTTTTGCGGGAAATTGACCGATGCATAGCCCTGATGAACCGATAAACGAATGTTAGATACCCCAGGCAACCATGCCCCAGACCCGAAAAATAACGGTCAAAATCGCCGGCAAAGAGTATGCGATGACCATACCCCAGCAGGAAGAAGAAAAATACCGTCGGGCCGCCCGGGACATCAATAGCCTGATCTCGAGCTACCGCAGCACGTTTGCGGCTGAACCCGAGGACTATCTGGCCATGGCCGCCATGCAAATGGCCGTCACCAAGGTAGGCATGGAAATGGATCGTACCCTGACCGACCAGATGAACACCATCGAAGAGATCGGGACCCAAATCGATAATTACCTGAACGATATCAAAGAATAAGATACGATATCTTTCTGACAGACGTTCTTTAGATAAAAACACAGGAATAAGCCCGCATGGATTCCTTTTTTACTTTGCGAAACTCAACAGTTTAACCTTTGGGGTCAAGCTCAGTTTTTCAAAAACAGGCCTTACCCTCCCCCGTGGAGGGTCTCCCGCGCGGAGACGTTGGAAGTTTGCGATTTTCGGCAGCCCCACACATGACGATATAGGAGCTTCGTCAAACCCACAAAGAGGAAATCCCGTGCGGGCCTTTTTTATATACCGCCAACATACGGAAAACAACCCAATGAAATATAATTATTCACTTAACAATCAACGAGTATGATAATCGCAATCGCCGCCGTCATTTCGGCCGTCGTTGTCGGTTTCGCCTCATATTTCATTATCACGAAAGCTACTCAGACACGTAGACTCAACCTGATAAAAGAGGCCGAAGCCGAAGCCGAAATGATCAAGAAGGAACGCATCCTTCAGGCCAAGGAAAAGTTCATCCAGCTGAAAAGCGAACACGACCGCCAGGTCAACGAACGCAACCAAAAGATAGCCCAGAACGAACAACGCGTCAAACAGATGGAAAACGCCCTGCACCAACAGCAGGAAGAACTGGGCAAGAAGATCAAGGAACAGAACCTGCTGCGCGACCAACTCGACAATCAGTTGCAGGGCGTCGAACGGAAAAAGGAAGAGATCGAACGCAAACTGAAAGAACAGAACCTGAAACTGGAACAGATCAGCGGGCTGAGCAGCGAAGAGGCTAAAAACATCCTCATCGAAAACATGAAGGCCGAGGCCAAAAGCGATGCCATGGCCTACATCAACGAGGTGATGGAAGAGGCCAAGATGACCGCCAACAAAGAAGCCAAGAAAATCGTCGTACAGACCATCCAGCGTGTGGCGACGGAAGCCGCAATCGAAAACTCCGTAACGGTCTTCAACATCGACAGCGACGAGGTCAAAGGACGCATCATCGGACGCGAAGGTCGTAACATCCGGGCCCTGGAAGCCGCCACCGGTGTGGAAATCATCGTGGATGACACCCCCGAGGCCATCATTCTGTCAGGATTCGATCCCGTACGCCGGGAAATTGCCCGTCTGGCCCTGCATCAACTGGTGACCGACGGCCGTATCCATCCGGCCCGCATCGAAGAAGTGGTTTCCAAAGTGCAGAAACAGATCGAAGAAGAGATCATCGAAGTGGGGAAACGTACGGCCATCGACTTGGGAATCCACGGCCTGCATCCCGAACTGATCCGCATGATCGGGAAGATGAAATACCGTTCCTCTTATGGGCAAAACCTGTTGCAGCACTCGCGTGAAACCGCCAACCTGTGCGGGATCATGGCTTCCGAATTGGGGCTGAACGCCAAACTGGCCCGTCGGGCCGGGTTGCTGCACGACATCGGAAAAGTACCCGACGACGAACCCGAACTGCCGCACGCCATCATCGGGATGAAGCTGGCCGAACGTTACAAGGAAAAACCCGAAGTCATCAACGCCATCGGCGCCCACCACGACGAAATGGAGATGACCAACCTGATCTCCCCGATCGTTCAGGTATGCGACGCCATCTCGGGAGCTCGTCCGGGAGCCCGTCGCGAAGTGGTGGAATCCTACATCAAACGCCTCAAGGAGATGGAGGATATGGCCATGAGTTATCCGGGCGTCATGAAGACCTACGCCATTCAGGCCGGTCGCGAATTGCGCGTGATCGTCGGCAGCGAAAAGATTTCGGATCAGGATGCCGACCTGCTCTCGCACGATATCGCCAAGAAGATTCAGGACGAAATGACCTATCCCGGTCAGGTGAAAATCACGGTAATCCGCGAAACCCGTTCGATCAGCTACGCCAAATAGGCCGGTCGCGATATTTTCAAAAAGAGGATGGTTCCGGGAACCATCCTCTTTTTGTTTTTCGGTCTCCGCACGGCCTGCCCTCGCCCGAAATCCGCTGAAATCCACCCCAAAACCGCTGTCCCCCTGAAATCCGTGACCTCCACCGGAGCCCGCCAGAAACCATCCAGAATCATCAAAAGCCGCCAGGAAGCATCAGGAACCATCAGAACTTACCCCTGAAGCCCGACAAACCCATCAGCCCCATTCGAATCCACCGGGAACGACTCGTCAGCCCGACTCGTTCAACCTCGAAGGTGCATGGCGGACGATTTCCGAACAGATCCGACACCGATACATCTCCGGAAAACCGCGCAAAGGGGACAGGTCCGATCCGTTCAACAGCCCTTTCACCATGGTGTATCTTCTTCCCAAAAGCGCCCCGAAAAAAGGATTTCCGGGGCGCTTCAGTTCGATCGTGTCGGAACAGCTTAGAGACTGTCTCCGAAATCCTTGCGGAATTTCAGCATCAACTTTTCAGGCCAATCGCTGGTGGGTTCCAATCCGCCCATGAAGAAACGCAGTACGGGCGGTTCATACGTAAAGCGTAACCCACCGATCATCTCCCGGTTTTCATACAGCCAAACCAGCCGATCGACCACGTATTTCACCTGCGAGAGCGTAAATACCCGACGAGGCACAGCCAAACGCAACAGTTCCACATCGGCCAGAATCTCTACGCCGTTTTCGTCACGTACGCTGGAGATCGTTCCACGCTCCATCCCGCGTACCCCCGAAACCAGGTAAAAAGCAGCCGCCAACGCCCCGGCCGGATACTCCGTTTGCGGAATGTGTTTACAGAAGGTCATGGCATCGACATGGGCGCCCAATACCCCCGGAGGCGTCACCACCGGAATTCCATGCTGATCGAGCATTTCAACCAGGTATTTGATAAACGAAGGGCTCTGACTGATCATCGCTTCATCCAGCGTTTCGTACAAACCCACGGCCATCGCCTCGATTTCGCGTACCGAAATCCCCCCGTAAGTCAGGAAGCCTTCATACAGCGGAATAAGCGCTTCCATTTTGTTGTAAAGATCTTTCCGGTTGGTGCAGATACCGCCCCCGCGAGAAGAACTGAGCTTCCGGGCCGAAAAATAGACCAAATCGGCCAGACCGGTCATCATTTTGATGATGTCGGCCATCGAGTTTTCCTTCCACTGTTCTTCGCGCTGTTTAACCAGATAGGCGTTTTCACCCAGCAAACTGGCATCCAGCACCAACATGATCCCGTATTTGTCGGCCACCCGACGCACATCCATCAGGTTGCTGATCGAGAAAGGCTGACCGCCAATCAGGTTGGTCGACGCCTCCATCCGGATGAAAGGAATGTTTTCCACTCCGTTTTCCTCGATGCATTTCACCAGCTTGTCAATATCGATATTTCCCTTGAACGGATTATCGGAATGCAACTCCAACGCTTCGTCATACAGCAATTCGGCCACCTTCCCTCCGTTTTCGGTAATATGCGCCAATGCCGTCGTGAAATGGTAGTTCATCGGGATCACATTGCCCGGCTTAATAAAGGCCTTGCAAATCACATTCTCGGCAGCACGTCCCTGATGCACCGGCAACAGGAACTTCTTGCCCAATACCTCTTCGACGGCTTTCTGCAATTTTGAAAAACTCTGAGAACCGGCATAGGCATCATCAGCCTGGAACATCGCAGCGATCTGATTATCGCTCATGGCATTGGTCCCGCTATCGGTCAGCATATCGAGAAAAACATCCCGGGTACTCAGACGAAATGTATTGAAACCAGCCTCCTTGATAGCTTCCAGACGGCGTTCAATGGGTACCAAATACAATTTCTGCACAACACGTACCTTGTGCAACTCCAGAGGAATGTTTTCCCCCAGGTAAAATTTGACATTGCTCATTTTGAAGTTTTGATTGGTTAGAAGTTTCAGTTTAGTTACAGGTCACGCGATCCGTTTCCCGATCCGGGGAAACAAGTATATCTGAATGATTTATAAAATTAACACATTTCCACGAGGTTTCAAAATACCCTCCCTCCACTCGTCCAATTTCCATCAAAACCGACACCCGATGTCCGTTTTTTAACGCCGGCTCCCGTGCAATTTTCCACCGAAAAAACTATCTTTGCAAAGACCGAAAATCATGAAGACCCTGCGCGAAATCCGAGATGCCTTGTCCGGCTGGTCAGCGACGGCCGTTCTCCTGTCGCTGTACGCCATCGCTCTCGCCGCAGCCACCCTGATCGAAGCCGGATTAGGGTCCGAAGCCGCCCGCAGCGCCATCTATCACGCCTGGTGGATGTACGTTCTGTACGCCCTGATGATTGTGAATTTTCTTTTCATCGGAGAGCGCATGAAACTGATCAAACGCCGCAGATGGGGTACGCTCCTGCTGCATGGAGGATTCATCGTCATACTCTCGGGCGCCTGGATCACTCATCTGTGGGGTTACGAAGGCACTCTCCACCTGCGGGAAGGCGAAACCTCCGACCGTCTTCGAATTTCGCATACCGAACGACTCACCTTGCCATTTCAGGTGACTCTCCGGGATTTTCACCTGCAACGGTACCCCGGTTCGCATACCCCCTCCTCGTACGAAAGCGAGGTCACGATTCACGATCGTCACGGGAGTCGCAACGTGCGCATCTTCATGAATCATATCGCCCGCGTGGACGGATTCCGACTCTATCAGGCTTCTTATGACCCGGATGAGCAGGGAACCGTACTCAGCGTCAATTACGATCCGATAGGTACTCCGGTCACCTATGCCGGTTATGGGCTGCTGATGGCAGGCTTGGCTGTCGGCCTGGGCCAAAAAGGTTCTCGATTGCGCCGACTGTTCACCCAATTGAACAATCCGCAGTCCATCGCCCGAACTTAACAGAGATTATGCGCGCCGTTTATAAACGAATACTGATTCTGCTGACCCTGTCGCTATGCGTCATTACCATATGTCGGATTCATTACCTGCGCTATTTGTCTTCGGAAGATTCCCCGGAAGAGATCGAATCACCACAAGGCCTGCATCTGATCATCAGTAACAACGATTCGGACCTGGAGGAAACCCGTCGCATGGAGACCTCCATCGAACGGTTCATGGCCCAATGGGAAATCGAAGGGGCCTCGCTGGCCATCATGAAAAACGGACACCTGCTCTATAGCAAAGGTTTCGGAAAAGCCAACCGGGAAACCGGAGAGCCGATGGAAGTACGTCATATTTTCCGCATCGCCTCCCTTTCGAAACTCATAACGGCTACCGGCATCATGAAACTCTGCGAATCGGGACGACTGTCACTCAACGACCGGGTGTTCGGTCCCGACGGTATCCTCAACGACAGCATCTTCCTCAACATTCGGGACAAACGGGTACAGAAAATCACCGTCGAGCACCTGTTGCGCCATCAGGGAGGGTACTCCATCCGGGCCGGCGACCCCTTATTCTGCATGCCGAGCGTGGCCCGTCAGTTAGGAAAGACGCTTCCCCTGACGCTGGACGACATGGTGCAATACGCTTCTTCCACCCGGTTGCGTTACGAGCCGGGGAGCAGCAATATCTATTCGAATCTGGGCTATGTCGTTCTGAGTAAAGTGATCGAGAAGGTCAGCGGGCTTCCTTATGAGACTTACATGCAGGACAGCATTTTACATCCCATCGGTTGCATGGATATGCACATCGGATATTCGAGCCCCGAGAAACGGTTTCCCAATGAAGTGCACTATTATGAGCCCTCCGATGCCGAACCGACGGAATCGGCCCTGGATGGCAAAACGATGGTCCCCAAAAGTTACGGAGGGAGCGATCTTCAGGTACTCAGCGGAGCCGGTGGCTGGGTTGCTTCCCCCACCGAACTGATGCGTTTCATCACGGCCATCGACGATCAGGACAGCAAGCCCGACATTCTCAAACCCTCGTCCATCGCCCTGATGACCGAGAAAGATGAAAACCGATACCCGATCGGCTGGATGCGCACGACCCGGGGCGATGACTGGACACGCACCGGGACCCTGGCCGGGTCCAGCGTCATGCTCAAACGACAACACAACGGTTATACCTGGGTGTTTATCACCAATACCAGTTCCTGGTCCGGATCGCGTTTCCCGCGCAAAATCGAAAACATGATCCGGCAGGCCCTCGACAAAGTCAAGGCCTGGCCCAAACGCGACCTTTTCGACAAAGACACCACCCTACTGCCCGCCGTCGATTCCCTCGACAACGGAACCGCGCTCATTACCCCCAAACGACGCGGGTCCTCTCCCGAACGTTTATCCGTTCACCGGAACTGATTCCCGGGCGTTTTCCAAAACTCCCCGACCAGGGCACGAACGCAGAAAGTCGCAGATTCCCCAAAGACCTCCGGTCCGACATCCCGGGCTTTCCTGCATCCCGATATCCCAACATCCCGTCATCCAGTTATCCCACATCCCGAACATTCAGACATCCCGACATTCAGAACATACGAACCGGGGCTCCCCTGAACCTGCCGGGATCCAAAGGATCCGTATCCCTGTCTACCCCTATTCCGAACGCTTATTTACATTCCCAAGTCAACCGTCCTCCGAAAAAAAATCGGAGACACCTGTCCTCGTCTCCGATCTCCTACCTATATAAAAAAATAACGACACTCCCCTTCGGGATGCCGTTCCTCCAACATTCGATTTTCGGGGCGACCTTCTTTTGAAAGCCACCCCGATGCATGCCTCGTCTACTCGTTCTTGAGCGTACGTTCGATGTAACTGCGGTAATCCTTGACCACCGGTTTGTAATCGCCGCCGAACAGGGGCGAAGAGATCAAGAAATCGGCCGTCGAACGATTCACCGCCGTAGGTACGTTATACAGTGTAGCCAAACGCAACAACGCCTTAACATCCACATCATGCGGCTGGGCCTGCATCGGATCCCAGAAAAAAATCAGCGCTTCGATTCCGCCTTCCGCAATCATGGCTCCCAGCTGTTGGTCGCCACCCAGCGGACCCGACTTCAGCAAGGTGATGTCGAAACGAGCCTGATCGTTTCCCCGGCGATCCATCAATGTCTGAGCCACCATTTTCCCGGTCGTCCCGGTACAAATCAGGTGGTGCTGCAAAAGTTTTTCCCAGTTCCAGTCCACCCACTCGGCCAAATCGCGCTTCATGTTGTCATGCGCAACCAGTGCCACTCGTTTTTTCGTGTCCATAAATTTAATTTCAAACCTTTAACATCCGCAAAGATATAAAACATTTAGGAAGGCCCCGTTATCCCCCTGTTATTTTTACACCGGCGATTCCCGGGTCACTTCACATTTCATGTCCCCGGAAAACGATGGACCCAACCCCCAAAAAATCCGTGAACGACTTCCGAAAGACCAATCTATCCGTCCCTATTTCACGATTCGGAGCAAATCTTAGTAGCTGTTCCTCTCAATCCCCGATCAAAACCACTCCAGTCGCCCCGAAAATATCCCGAAACATCCTCAGTCCGCCCACACCGTCTCGTAAACATCCCGAGATATTCTCAACCGTCCCGAAACATGCCATACCGTTCCCCTCCATGCCGCAACCGCCCATCCTGTCCCGGAAACATCCGAGACATTCCATGCCGCTTCATGCCATTCCATGCCGCTCCATACCGCTCAGCCGTTTCATGCCGCTCCGAAACATTCCGAGGACCTTCTCATTCCCGCCATCGTTTCGGGCCCGCCCTGCAGCTTGCCGGCTTTCGAAGCGAAACGGTCCGTCCCCCGCCGGACTCGCCGCTATTTGGACGAATGGAATACCAGCGGATAGCCGTCCGGAGAGCTGACCGTGGTCACCAACGGCCCCCGATAGCGTTTGCCATCGCGATCGATCCAGATTCCACGCGGCAAACGTACCGTCCGGGTATTGCTTTTATTCAGCAGGGGCGCAATCAGATATTTGGATCCCAACATGAACTGATCGTCGCAATCGATAAAGCCGTTACGGGGGAATTCGTATTCCATATGCCTCAAAATCGGTTCTGCCGTCCGGGCCGATTCCTGAATCATCGAGCTATAATAATCCGTCATTTCCACCCGATGGTTTGCCATCCATTTGAGAGCATCCGAAATAGCCGCTTCCTGAATGTTCCAGGGAGCTACCTGGATGTGCATTACCGGCAGAATCGAGGACAACTGCACCGAACGCAATAACAGTGTATAATCGTTCAGATCGAGGCCGGCCAACGAATCCATATTCGGTAAAAGAATGGTATAAGGATACCCCAACAGATTGGCGTTGATCATTTCGGCGCAGGCTTTTTGGAGAACATCGCCATCGAGGGGCAGGTTGAGCGGGAGGCAGTGCACATAAGGTTCAAAACCCCGGCTGCGGCTGATCGTGTATTGACAAAATTCGATACCCTCACCCAGTTCGGTCCAACGTTCCAGATAATCCTGAGTCCCGCTGGCCGCATAACGCATTTCGGAGACTCCGTCCTGACAATCGAAAACGAATCCGTCTACCCCGTATCGGGTCCGGAGCGAATCGAGCCAGCCCCGCAAAAGCGAGAAGGTGCTCTCTTGGGTCAAATCGTACATGGCACTGTATCCTCCGGCCCATTCGGCCATGGCCAACCGACCATCAGGCATTCTCAACAAGGCCTGACTGTTTTTATATTGCCGGAAAATCGGCCCGTCACCGCTCACAAAAGGCGTTACGGTAAGCATCACCTTAAATCCCTTGGCATGCAGATCGCCGATCAATGCCCCGAAATCGCCCAACAGATCCGGATCGGGCTGGAAACATCCCACCGAACTTTGCCACCCGGCTGCCAGCACCAGGGTCCCGCCCGGATAGCCCATTTCCAAAAGCCGGTCGACGTAGGTCCGCAGACCGTCGCCCGTAGGCGCAAACCCCAACTCCTTTCGTGTGTCGTACACCGGCCTGGTAAACAGTTCGATAGCCGGTGTTTTGCCGTCGGGCGGAAAATTTTTATGGCAACAAACCAGATAGGCTTCCCGAAGTGTCCGACCGCCCGTCACGGCCTTCACCTCCTCCAGCGAAGAGGTAATCAGAAAACTCTCGCCGGTATATTCGATGGTGAACGGTTCTTCACTCCAGATGTAGCGCCCGCGACTGGAGACCAGAAAAGGAGTGGTCTGACCTTCGCTCCATTCAGCCAAATTCACTTTGGGAAACGGCTTATCGAAAGGCATCGTACGTCCTCCCAACACGAAAACACCCCACCAGCGTTCTCCTTTCAATACATCGATTTTAGAGGCATATTCGGCAGCGAACCCGTTCGCCACCCACAGAATCATCACACTCAACAAAAATCCAACTCGTCGTATCATATTTCAGTTCATTACATTAATTCCACGCGTTTGAGCAATGAGGCACAAAACAGTACGCTTCCCCCGAAACACTCCTGCACAAGGGCCCCATACGGGCGCAAGATCTGTTCACTCACCTGCTGGTAAGCCTTCACATCCGGAATATCCACCTGTAAATTATAGGTAAACTCCTCGGTCGGCATCTCGGCAAGCAGACGGGTCAGCGTCAGCCGATCAAAACCCTGTTCCCGCAATCCCGGAATACAATGCTGTTTGAGGGACTCCATCCAGGCCGAATGCACCCGATTCTGTACGATAAACGAAGCAACGAGGATATACATGTTTGTCCTTTTTCCGTTCTGACGAATGTGCAACCGGAACAAAAACGGGTTTCCGAACCACCGTACCCGAATCGATTCCTGCTCCGATTCCAAAAGCCGGTCTAATTTACGACATTATTCCGAAAAGCGGAAATTTTCACGCCTCCCTTGCTCCCGGAATCGCTCAAAAGAGCTCAAAAAAGGAGAATCCGTCCAGAAAACCGAGTACCTCTGCCCACGCACATACCTAATAATCGCTTCTCCAAAAATCGCACTCGAGGTGCGATGCAGAAAAAAAGAAAAGCCAGAATTTGTTTTAATCGAAAAGATCGTTAACTTTGCAGTCCAATTTGTGTAATCAAACATTTCTGAATGTACGCAATCGTAGAAATTGCAGGTCAACAATTCAAAGTTGAAAAAGGTCGGAAACTCTATGTTCACCGTCTCGCTGGGGAAGAAGGTT
>CALVFO010000030.1 GCA_944326855.1 uncultured Alistipes sp.
CCGTAGTGGGTACCACCCAAGGTACTTCCACCGGCGTGGATGGGTCTTACTCCATCAAGGCAAGAGTGGGCTCTCAGCTCTCTTTCTCTTACCTGGGGATGAAAACTCAAACCGTCACGGTAGGAAACGCCACGACGATTGACATCACCTTGGAAAGCGATGCTACCAACCTGGAAGATATCGTAGTGGTGGCCTTCGGTACGGCCAAGAAAAAAGACTTGACCGGATCGATGAGTTCTATTGATTCTGAGATCATTTCTCAACAGGCGAACATTTCTGTGTCTCGTGCTCTGGAAGGAGCTATCCCGGGTGTTCAGTTGTCTACGTCAATGTGGGGTGGTCAGCCGGGTGAAGACCAGAAGATCATTATCCGTGGTTTGGGTACGGCCAACATCGACAATGCCGGCGCCTTGATCGTGATCGATGGGGTGGTTGCAGGTCAGGCCAATGCCTTGACGACCTTGAACCCCCGAGATATTGAAACGATGAACGTGTTGAAAGACGCCGCTTCGACCTCTCTGTATGGTTCTCGCGGTGCCAACGGTGTCGTTTTGATCACGACCAAAAAAGGGAAACTGGGTAAAGCCAAAGTATCGTTCGAAGGTAAATGGGGGGTCAACAAGGTAGGTTCTACCTATGATATTGTAGACAATCCGGGAACCTATTACGAACAGGCTTGGTTGTCGCATTACAACTTTGCTCGTTACTTCGACAGCAACATGAGTAATACGCACTCCACCAATGTGAAGAATCCGAACATGAGCCACGAAGAAGCTGCTCGCTTCGCCAGTGAAAATCTGTTCAAATCGGTGAACAAGACCGACTTGCTGCGTAACTGGAATCACTATAGTATACCTAATGGTGAATATTTGGTGGGTCTGGACGGCAAATTGAACCCGAATGCCCAACTGTTGTGGTATGACAACTGGATGGACGAATTGTTCTACAACTCTTTCCGTCAGGAATATAACGTGAATGTAAGTGGGGCAACGGAAAAAACCGACTATTACATTTCGGCCGGTTATCAGAGCGACCCCTCGTTCATCAAGAACTCTTCATTCGATCGTTATTCGGTTCGTTCCAACATCAACACCCAAATTACCAAATGGTTGAAAGCCGGGTTGAACATGTCTTATACCCGTCGTGAACGTGAACAGCCCAATACCCGTTACGGAGCTAATGCAGGGGGTTCTGCAGAAAACCTTTTCTATTGGGTTTATGGTCAACATCCTCTGTCGGCTGTTTATGCCCGTAATCTGGATGGTTCCTACAAATTGGATGAAGACGGAAACCGCATTTATGACCTGGGTAGCGGTCAGACCGATTCTCCGTACGGCGAAACGAGTCGTGGCGGTGCAGGTCGTAACCCGGCATTCTTTATGAATGCAGACGAATGGTCTCAGACTTACGATGACCTTTCTGCTCGTGGTTATGTTCGGGCTACTTTCCTGAAAGATTTCACGTTTGAAGCCAATATGGGTCTGGATAACACCTATGGTTTCCTGAAACGTTATCAGAATAAGATTCAGGCTCCTTTCAACAACTCTACGCAGGGTACGTTGCAGCATCGTTTTGAAAACTTCATGTCGTTGAGTTCTCAACAGCTGTTGACCTGGAACAGAGACTTCAACAAACACCATGTGGATGTCCTGTTGGGTCATGAATATTACCAGGAAAAGAGTCGTAACCTGCAACACTCCCGTTACCTGTCGTTGGTGGACGGTATGAGTGAAATGGGGAACTTCGTTGGTGACGGTACCGGTGGATCGACCTACGGAGGTAACAATGGTGGTCTCGATCGTTATGCTTTGGAAGGTTACTTTGCTCGTGCCAACTACAATTACGATAATAAATATTATCTGAGTGCCAGTGTTCGTGCCGACGGTTCGTCGAAATTTATCGATGCAACGAAACGTTGGGGTACTTTCTGGTCTGTCAGTGGTGCATGGCGTATTTCTGCAGAAAGCTGGATGCAAGATGCTACTTGGGTTAACGACCTGAAGATTCGTGCCAGCTATGGTACCATGGGTAACCAGAATGGGGTAGGCCGTTATGCCGGTTACAACATCTGGGGTCTGGGTAACTCTGGAAACCTGATGAATCCTATTCTTTCTCTCTCGTTCTCTTCTTACGGGAACCCGAATTTGAGTTGGGAAAAAGTGGCTACGTTCGATGCCGGGATCGACTTCCGCTTCTGGGATCGCTTCTACGGTAGCTTGGATTTCTATGTGCGCAATACGACGGACATGATCTGGAATCGTCCGGTAGCTATTTCGTTGGGTGTATCGTCGCTGACTGAAAACTCGGCAGGTATGCGCAATACCGGGTTTGAATTCGACTTGGGCGTAGACATTATTCGGAACGAAGACTGGTTGTGGTCCTTCAATGTGAATGGTTTCACCAACTCGAATAAACTGACCTCTTTACCCGAAGGCGTTGGTTCAGAAGAACTTAATGGTGATTTTGAAGCTGCTTATGGGGGCGGTACTTTCTACCTGCGTGGTATCGGTAAAGACTACTATAACATCTACTTGTACAAATATGCCGGCATTGACCAGAACACAGGGTTGGCTCTGTATCAGACCACGGTAACGGAAGAAAATCAATCGTACTTCCCGAATGCTCAAATTGGCGATGAAGTAACGACGACCAACTACAACTTGGCTCATCGTTATGAAATGGGTTCGGCTACTCCCGACCTGATCGGTGGTTTCGGTACCTCGTTGCGTTGGAAGAACCTGGACTTCTCAGCTCAGTTTGCTTTCCAGATCGGTGGTAAATATTTGAATAAACAATTGTGCGATACGTTCTATGCCAGCGGTAATTTCGGGGGCGCTCCGATGCTGAAAGAAATCGTAGGCAATACCTGGACTCCGGAAAATACCGGTGCTGAATTCCCGATCCAGATGACCGGTATGAACGGTTACTATCGTGGTACTTCGGTAGGTAGCTGGGCATATAGCGACCAGAGTTTGTTGGATGCTTCTTACCTGAGCGTGAAAAACCTGACTTTGGGTTATTCCTTCCCGCAGAAATGGATGGATCGTTGGGGTATCGGCGGTATCCGCGTATACGCTTCGTTGGACAATATGTGGTTGATTTCAGCGAAACAAGGCTTCGATCCTCGATTTGACCTGCAGGGTGGTCAGAACATTGGTACCTACCAATACCCGCAGATTCGTAGTATGTCATTGGGGATTAACGTAACATTCTAAAAATGAAAACTATGAAAAAATATCTAATTGCATTGATTTTAGTGGGGCTGACAACGACATCTTGTTACGAGAAGTTGAATATCGCTCCCCCCAACCAGATTAATGGCAATCAAGTAAGCGATCTGGTGGAAGAAAATCCTGAATTGGTGATTGGTCCTATGGTTTCCAATCTGGCTAAAGACGTATTGACTGGTGCTGGAACGGTGGAACACAGTGACTGGGCTACGATGAATCTGTGCCAAAATATGAGAGGAAATGACTTCGTATACATGCCTGTTACTCAAAGTTGGCATCGTGGCGTATATCGTTTCCAGGATTATCGTCAACAAGATGGTGGTCCGAACGCCTTGTATTGGGATAATACAGGATATGCTAAAATTACGAAAGCAAACCGTCCGTTGAACTATCTGCAGGATATCTATGAAGGTCCTGATGGGAATGAAAACCAGAAAACTTTGATGGCTTACAAAGCGACTGCTTTGACGGCTCGTGCCTATCATTACATGTATCTGGGTTGGATCTACTGCGATGACTACCTGGTAGCTGGCGCTGACAGCTATGGCGTGCCTATGTACACCAAGGAAGATCCTTATCAGGATCCTCAACCTCGTCAAACGGTAGAAGTGCTCTGGAAACAGTTCATTATTCCCGATCTGCAGAAAGCTATTCAGCTCTATAACTGGAGCGGTGTAGGGACGACAGAAGCTACGAATGACTTCGATGCAACGGTAGCGAATGCTATTTTGGCTTATGCGGCTATCACTTGCGGTGAATGGAGTACGGCAATTAATGCAGCTCAGGCAGTAATCGACCAATATCCTTCGTTGATGGATGAAGTACAGTACACCGGTGATGCTGATGGCGATGGCGAAAACGATTTGAAAGGGAGTGGTTTCACCTCTGTGACGATGAACCCGGAAGTTGTTTTCGGTTTTGATGCTACGCAGGCTCCGGGTGGAGGTTCGAGCTTCATCGGTTGGATGAACATCTATGGCGATAACAACGGTTATGGCGGTTCTGGTACCGGTTATGCTGCTATTGATGAACGTCTGTATGATCAGATGGATGATGTTGACTACCGTAAGAAAACCTTCTTGACTTCGGATCGGGAATATACGTATCCGGTTCAGAAGAACACGCAGACTCTCTTGCGTTTGTTCAACACCAAGTTTGCTACGATTACGCCTAACGTGGCAACTCCGAGTAGCGATATGAACTATCAAGATCGTATTTTCTTCCGTACGGCTGAAATGATTCTTCTGAAAGCTGAAGCCGAAGCTCGTAGCGGCAACGAATCTGCTGCCAAAACGACGATCAATACGTTGGTATCGGCTCGTACCAATGGGGCCAAAACGATTGACAACTATGGTCCGGCTGCCGTACAAAATATGTCGTTGCTGGAAAAAATCCAACTGCAGTGGCGTATTGAAATGTGGGGTGAAAATGGTCTGGAATATTACAACAACAAACGTTGGAATAAGAGTGTAGACCGTGTTTCTGCTGGTCCTACCGGTACGGCTTCGAGTCATACCGACCCGTCGGCTCGCATCGTAGTGGAAGCAGGGAAAGCCTTCACTTGGCAGATTCCTGTTGCAGAAGTGAACTATAACCCCGACTGCGCAGCTAAGCAGAATCCCTATTAATGTTAGCACCCTAATCTTTAACCAAGCATAGTTTTTAATAGAGTCCGGGACAGACGTGAGTCTGCCCCGGATTTTTTTTGTATAACGGACGCTTTGAGGAAACTCTTTGCGGAATTTCCGATTAATCCCTTAATTTTGTTAGACAGGAAGAAGGTATTATATATAAAGGTATGCGAAAGTTGTCTGGAAATCCGTACCATGTCGTTCCTTTTTGTGATCGCTGCAAACGGGAATCTCTTCCGGAGGCTTGTAAACCATTCTTCTTTGAAAAGGAAACGAAATTGCTTGACTTAAATGAATAGAATTTTATGAAGATGAAATTATGGTGTATCGGAATTCTCTGCCTGTGGGCCGGATATGGTGTAGCGGCTGAGCGGGTGGTGTGTGTTGGTAAGTCTCGGATCGGGGTCCCGAATGGTGCTCAACTCGTATCGACTTTACAAAAAGGGATCGATCTGGCCGGTAAATACAAACAACAGGGAGATGATGTCACCTTGTTGATTGCCGGAGGCGATTACACGTTGGTCAAAACCTTGGAGGTGACGGCGGCGCAACTCGGTACGGGGGCCAGTCGATTGGTGATTCGTCCGTTGAATGATCAGCCGGTTACGTTACGAGGAGGGGTGTCGATTTCGCCTCGTTTTTTGGAACGGGTCTCTTCGGATGAGGAACGCATTCGGCCCGAGGTACGTGACAAAGTATATAAAGTAGATTTGCGGAAGGCGGGTATTCAACAGATCGGTCCGATTCGTAACTCCGGCTTCAGCCGTCCGGCTTTGCCGGCTTGGACCGAGGTGTTCGTAAACGACAAGGTGCAACAGTTGTCGCGTTGGCCTAACGATACGATGGCTCTGATGGGGAAGGTTATTAATACGGGATCGATTCCCCGGGTCGGCGACATGTCGAACAAAGGAGGTACTTTTGCTTACCTGGATGAGCGTCCGGCCGAGTGGAAACACAGGATGCCGAAATGGATTGCCGGCTATTTCGCGCACGGTTATGCCGACGACATGGTTCGTATTGCCTCGATCGATACGGTGAATAAGACCATTACGTTGGATGAAGCGGTGATGTACGGGCTGATTTCGGGTTCGGATTTCAATCGCTGGTACGTGGTGAATCTGCCGGAAGAGATCGATCGCCCGGGGGAATATTATCTGGACGAGGAGAATCTGGTTTTGTGGCTTTATCCTTCAGAGGAGATCCAGACCTTGTCGCTTTCGTTGCTGGCGGAGCCGATGATGGCCATCGAAGGGGTCAAGAATGTGGAGGTACAGAATCTCTCGTTCCGTGTCAGTCGCGGAATGGGGGTTTATATGGAACGGACCGAGGATGTGGTGCTGAGAGCTTGTGAATTTCGTAATCTGGGTGCGACGGCCGTATGTATCGGTAAAGGGATCGAACCGGCCAAGCAATACGGTCATACGTTTTATGGGAAACCCGTATCGCGGATGATCGGGAATTTGGCGCAGCATATCTATTTGGATACGGCGTTCGATCGGGAAGCCGGGCGACGTAATGGGATTGTCGACTGTGTGATTCGGGATGTCGGAGCCGGCGGTGTCAGCATGGGCGGCGGAAACCGCAAAACGTTTGTGCCGGGAGAAAACTATGTGCAGAATTGTCGGATCAGCCGTTATAATCGGGTAGAACGTTCTTATCGTCCGGCGATTTCCATCATGGGGGTCGGAAACCGTATTTCGCATTGCGAGATATATGATGCTCCCTCTTCGGCGATTATTTTGCAAGGAAACGACCATTTGATCGAATATAATGATATTCATGATGTTTGCACCGAAATCGATGACTTGGGGGCGGTATATTATGGCCGGGACCAGTCGGAACAGGGCAATCGGTTGATGTATAATTATGTGCATCATCTCAGTGCCAAACATCGTGTAACGGGTTTCTATCATGATGACGGCGCTTGCGGGATGACCGTTGTGGGAAATATCCTCTATAAAGCCGGCTTGCAACCCGTTCTGCTGGGAGGAGGTTCCGATAATTATTATGAAAACAATATTTTTATCGGGACGCCTTATGGCTTGTATGTAGATAACCGTTTGGAAAATTGGGCCGGGACGGAAGAAGTGCTGAGCTTGTTCAAGAAGCGTTTTGAAGCAGTTGATTATCAGACCGGACCTTTTAAGGATAAGTATCCCTGGGCCGTTCGTTATTTCGAAGAAGGGATTCGGACGCCCAAGCGGAATACGGCCCGTAACAATCTTTTCTACAACATCAGCAAGTTGTTGGTATGTCCGGGCGAGCGTCCTTATGAACGGGCATATATGGAGATGGTCGGCAACTGGGTTACCTGGAGCGGGAAAGGTTTTGAGGATCCCGGTTTTGTAGACGAGGCAGCTGAAAACTGGAATCTGAAACCGGATGCGGCTATTTTCCGCAATATTCCGGGATTTAAAGCGATTCCGTTCGATCAGATCGGTTGTTCATTGCCCAAGGAGGAATAGTTTTCCGCAAAGGGGCTGTTTTTCGGCCTTTTATGGCGAAGAAAAATTCGACCGGTCCAAGCCGCATGTAAATATCGGTACTATCGGACACGTAGACCACGGTAAAACGACCCTATATAATAACAAAGCCACTCCGCAAGGAGTGGCTTTGTTATGTAAAAACAGGTGTAATTACTTTTTGGAAGCTTCCACAGAAACTTTACGAAAATCTTTGAGCAGTTTACTCAGTTCGAGAGCCGCTTTACGGGCGCGGGTCCCGGCAGCTTTGTTGTTTTTTTCGATTTGAGCGGTTGCGTTTTCCGTGAAAGCGGCAATCTGCTCGTTGATTTGAGACATTAACTTTTGCATGGTATCTGTTGTTGGTGAATAAATGAATTGACCAAAATTAAACACCTTTTTCAAAAGTTCCAAATAATTAGGTTCTTTTCTGCGTAAATCCGTGGGGTTGAATCATTTTTGGAAATGAAAGAACGTTTTTTAAAGACCGCCCCCGTTTTTGCGTCCGAATAGATCGTGGGCAGAGACGGCCAATGTCATGATGCTGATACGGCAGTCGGGTACTTTTTCGAGTAGTGTTTCGGCGGCGGTGATTAGGGTGGCTCCGGTCGTCAGAACGTCGTCTACTAACAGAATGTGTTGGTGGGCCAGTTTGTCGGGGCGCTGGAGAGTGAAAATGCCCCGAACGTTTTCCCAGCGGTCGTTACGATGGCGGGTAGAGGCTTGTGAAGGGTTGTGGATGTGGCGTTTCAGACAATGTTTTTCGACGGGAATATGCAGGCTGTGGCTGATTCCTTCGGCCAGATACTCAGCCTGGTTATAGCCACGGAACAGCCTGCGGCGGAAATGGAGCGGGATCGGAACGATGCAGTCGATGGTTTGGTAGAGGTCGCTTTCTCGCAGGGTTTCTCCCATCAGGGTCCCCAGTTCCAGGCAGATCTGCCATTGCCCCCGGTATTTGAACGAGTGGATCATGTCGCGATAGTGGCTTCCTCGGGTAAAAAAGAAGAGTGAAGAGGCTTCGACGACTGGGACCAGGCCTGCGAATTTCTGGAATACCGGATTGTCGTGTGAACGGGCGTAACCGGTTAGAGGCATGTCCCAGCGACAATAGGGACAAATCGTCCGAGCGCCTTCGGGTAAGGATCTTCCGCAGGCGATACAGCGTTCCGGAAAAAACAAATGCAGAAGAGCCGAGAATGGATTTTCCATGAAATCGGGGGGTATCGGGGTTGCGACATGCATTTTGCGTGCCGAAGCTCTTTTTTCAAAGGTACGAAAAATTCCGCTTTGTGGCGGAACAATTGCTGTCGGCCACCGCTCGGTCGGATGGGGCGCACAAACCGCTTGAATCTCGGGATAACCGACCGGGAAAAGAACTGGAAAAGGAACCAGGAAAAACCGGGGGAAAGACGGAGGTCTGCCCCCATACCCTAAAAAAAAGAGGGGATCGAAATCCCCTCTTTTTTTAGATCAGACTGGGTCCTACTCTTTGAAATAGCGATTCCAGAGGCCCTGGAAACCGGCACCGTGACGGGCTTCGTCCTTGCACATTTCGTGTACGGTATCGTGAATGGCATCCAGGTTCAGTTTCTTGGCCAGCGTGGCGATGCGTTTTTTATCTTCGCAAGCACCGCATTCGGCTTCCATGCGAGCTTTGACGTTGGTCTTGGTATCCCATACGACTTCACCCAGCAGTTCGGCGAATTTGGCAGCGTGTTCGGCTTCTTCCCAAGCGTAACGTTTGAAGGCTTCAGCGATTTCGGGATAACCTTCACGGTCGGCCTGACGGCTCATAGCCAGATACATCCCTACTTCGGTGCATTCCCCCGTGAAATGAGCTTTGAGACCGTCGAGCACTTCGGCATCAACACCTTGTGCCACACCCAGACGGTGTTCGTCGGCCCAAACCATTGCTCCGGCTTCGGGAGCCACATATTCTTTGAATTTCGATTTGGGTTGTTTGCACTGGGGGCAGAATTCGGGTGCTTCTTCTCCTTCGTAGATGTAACCGCAAACGGTGCAGATAAATTTCTTTTTCATGGCAATGAATAAATTAAGTAAGGTTTATGGTTGTTAATTGTGTTTTTGTGTGCAATGGGCACAGGTGCCCCGGTAAGAGAGCTGAACCGAGGAAACCTGATGGTCTTTCGGATAAAGCGTTTGGGGCAAGGCTTCTACGGGAACATCATATAAGGTGCCACAATGTTCGCATAAAAAGTGTCCGTGCAGGGAAATGTCTCCATCATACCGGGAAAAACGCGGATCGATGGTGATGTGAGCGACGGCACCATGGGCCACCAATAATTCCAGCGTATTGTAGACGGTCGTACGGGAGAGGGTCGGCATGGAGGGGGCGAGGGCCTGATAGATCTCTTCAGCAGAGGGATGGGTACGATGTGCTTGAAGGTATTCCATCACCGCAATACGTTGCACCGAAGGTCGGATGCCGTATTGAGCCAGGTAGGATCCCGTGTGGTTACGCCGTTCCATTCTTTTTTTTTGTAATGATTACAACTTTGTATTGATTGCAAAGGTAGGGAAGATTTTTGAATTACCAACATTTCGACACAAAAAAAGCGACGGGTGAAGTCGCTTTTCGGATATGGATCGGTTTATAGGGGTTTTAGAGTAGGTAGGTTCGAAAAAAGGAGGGGAAATCTCATTATACGCAAATCGGTCCGTTAAGGAGCCGGCTTCCCACCGCAGGGGAGAGGAATGATCGGCGGCTGCTTCCCGCAGTCGGTGAGCGGATTCTGTGTTTCGGAACTGGCGAACGGGTGCTGTTCCTCGCAGTCGTTGAATGGTGCTATGGCCCGAAATTGGCGGAGGTGCTGTGCTCCGATGCGGGTTTATTTTTTCAGGGCTTCGAATCCCAACCCATACACTCCCATGACACTGCCGAAAGTCATGAATGCATGTGGGTCAACCTCTTTGATCACCTTGAAAATCATGTTGGATTCGTTTTTGCGGCAGACGACCATCACCAGTTTGGTGGGTTTTTTACTGTACCATCCCATGCCGTCGATGAGGGTGACTCCTCGGTGCATGGTGTCGTAGATGCGCGAGGCGATCTCTTCATAATGTTGGGACACGATCAGGATCTGCGTAGACTGGCGGTTTCCGGCCATGACGGCGTCGATCGTATACCCGAAGGTCGCCACCATGACAAACCCGTAGATGGCCGTACTGATGTCCTTGAAGATGAAAATCGAACAGCCGATCGTGATCATGTCGATGGTCATCAGGATTTTTCCGTAGCTGATCGTTTTGTATTTGTTGATGATCATGGCGATGATATCCATCCCTCCGGAATTGCCTCCCTGCATGAAGCAGATGCTGACCCCGATTCCGGCTACGGCTCCTCCTAAAATGACGGACAACAGTTTTTCCTGCGCGAGGCCCAGCAGGTTTTCGGGCACGATTTCCTGAAAGATTCCCAGGGCTATCGACAGAAAAATAATCGCGTACAGGGTTTTGGCGCCGACTTTCAGGCCGACCAGCCACGAACCCAGGGCTACGAAAATCCCGTTGATGACCAGAAACGAGATTCCCAGCGGAATCCCTCCGTTTTCGCCTCCGGTGGCGTAGTAGATCAACAGGCCCACCCCGTTGACTCCGCCCCCCATCACTTCGGCGGGCAGCAAGATACAGGTCCAGGCGAATGCATACATCAACAACCCGAACGAAATCAGAAAATATTCTTTCAGGGTTTGAGCGATTTCGGCTTTTGAGAGGAGTTTCATAGTGTTAAAAATAGCAAAGAATTTGTAAATATTGTCAATAAATTCCGATTTTCTTCATTCGATCGGTAAAAAAATCGCAGGGAGTTGTTCGAATTTATTTTTGGGGTTCGGGAAACGGGGTTTTGGACGGAAACCGGATCGGCGAACGGGCCGAATTTCTCGGCGGGCCTCGGCAAAAAGCGATCTTCGGAGCGATAAAAATGGCTACCTTTGTTCGGAATCCCGTTATTTAGGTTGAGGACTTATGGCTGAAAACGCTGCACGATATGTCGATGTGATTTTACCCCTGGATACGCCTCCGCTGACCTTTTTGTTGCCCGATGTATGGGTCGGGCAGGTCGAGATCGGCAGTCGGGTGCTCGTGCCTCTGGGGAAAAGCAAATTCTATACGGGCATCGTTTTGCGGGTCCACAATCGTAAACCCGAGGTCAAACGTTTGCGGGAGGTCTCCGAAGTGACCGATTCGGTGCCGGTAGTAACCTCCGAACAGCTTCAGCTGTGGCTTTGGATGGCGGACTACTACCTGTGTTCTCCGGGGCTTGTTATGCGGGCGGCTTTACCTGCGGCACTCAAACCGGATGGGTTTTCCCGGGATGAAGCGTTGCAGGGCGATTATCGGGCCCTTCGAATTCCGTATGTGAAACTACACGCTCGGATCGTCACCGAGGCGGATCTGGAGGCGGCGCTCGACTCACTGGGTCGGGCTCGGGCGCGTCTTCGGGCCGTAATGGAGTATCTGGAGGCGGCACGACCGGCCGGAATGGCCGAAGACGCGCCCGGAGCCTTCGATCCGGCCGGATTGAAGGCGGTTCCCCGTCGGCGGATTTCCGCCTCGGGGCCTGTGCTGAAGGCGTTGATCGAGCGCGAAATTCTGGACCTGTTTTGGAAAGAACCGCCTCGGGAGGAAATGGCCTCTTCGTTGGCGGTATTGCCCCAATTGTCGGCGGCTCAGACGCAGGCCTTGGAAGAGTTGCGTGTGGGTCTGGTCGAAAAGCCGGTGGCTCTGTTGCAGGGAGTGACCGGCAGCGGAAAAACCGAAATATACATTCATCTGATCGCCGAGGCGTTGAAGAAAGGTGGTAATGTACTCTATCTGTTGCCCGAAATTGCACTGACCACCCAATTGATCGAACGGATGCAGGCTTATTTCGGTTCGGCCGTGGTGGTTTATCATTCCCGGTTGAGCGATCGTCGGCGAGCCGAAGTGTATCGTCGGCTGCTCGATGCTCCGGGCGGACAGTTGGTGATGGGAGTGCGCTCTTCGGTTTTGTTGCCCGTGTCGGCATTGTCGCTGGTGGTGATCGATGAGGAACACGAAAACAGTTTCAAGCAGAGCGATAATGCGCCTCGCTATCATGCGCGCGATACGGCCATCGTGTTGGCTTCGCTGTATGGGGCCAAAACGATCCTGGGAAGCGCCACGCCTTCGCTGGAGTCTTATCTGAATGCCTGCAGCGGTAAATATGTTCGGGTGACTCTGACGGAACGTTACAGCGGGGTCTCGTTACCGAAGGTGCTGGTCTCCGATACGTTGCGGGCCGCCCGTCGGGGAGAAAAGCGTTCGCATTTCAATACGTTGTTGCTCGAACGCATCGGCGAAGCGCTGGATGCGGGCAAACAGGTGATGCTGTTCCAGAACCGACGGGGCTTTTCTCCGTATGTCGAGTGCGGCAGTTGCGGTTGGACGGCCGGTTGCCCCCAGTGTAATGTAACGTTGACCTATCACAAGGCGGAAGGCCTGTTGCGATGTCATTATTGCGGTTACCAGATGGCCGTACCGGAGTTGTGTCCTTCCTGTTCGGCGGCCGATCTGCAACCGAAAGGTTTCGGGACCGAGAAGATCGAAGAGGCTTTGCAGGAGATTTTTCCGGAGGCGGTCGTCGATCGTCTGGATGCCGATACGGCCCGTACGGCTCGGGGATATGCCCGCATTATCGCGGCTTTCGAACAGGGTCGGACCGATATTCTGGTCGGAACGCAGATGATCACCAAAGGATTTGATTTCGGCCGGGTGTCGCTGGTCGGGATCCTGAATGCCGATAATCTGTTGAATTATCCCGATTTCCGGGCCGGGGAACGGGCTTTCCAGTTGATGATGCAGGTGGGAGGCCGGGCCGGTCGTCGACAGGAGCAGGGAACGGTTGTCATTCAGACCTCCCAAAGTTCCCATCCGGTAATCGAACAGGTCCGTCGGGGGGATTACGAGGCGATGGCCGCTTCGCAATTGGCCGAACGCCGGGCATTTCTTTATCCTCCTTATTGCCGGTTGATTGCCCTGACCCTGCGCCATCGGGATAAGGCCCTGTTGTGGCGGGCTGCCGCCCTGTTTGGAACAGAGTGCCGTACGGTGTTCGGAGCCCGTCTGTTGGGTCCGGAGGCGCCTCCCGTGGATCGGGTACGGGGACAGTTCCTGGTGCGGTTTCTGCTCAAGATCGAGAAACAACGCTCGGTCGTTCGGGCCAAAACCCTGTTGCGTCAGCAGATCGAGCGCCTGCATGCGCGGCCCGAATTCCGTTACATCGACGTGATTCCGGATGTGGATCCCCAATAACGCCTTTAATAACGCCTCGGAACGTTTGGAAATCTGGCGGAGATCGGACATCTCCGGCCTGACGCTTGCCAATGACCGACGGGTTTGAAAAATGACTCGCTTCAGGGGAAGGTCTCCCGATCGGATGGAGAGTGGAAGGGGCGGTTGTCTGTCGGACGGGGCTTCCGGGAAGAGAAGCTATTCGGAGGATGCGACGGGCTGACGTTATGAGGCTCCCCGAGGCGAAAGCCGGTCGTAGGGAGGGCTTTTTATGCGGGGAGGATTGATCGGTTTTCGGATAAAGATTATCTTTGGGGGGAGAAATGTTCCCGTTTGGGAACAAGGGGGGAGCCCCTCATTACTAACCTTAATCTATCTTTTCTTTTGTATTGATGAAAAAACTACTTACCCTTTCGATCTTTCTGTTGGCAATGGGCGGATGTTCCCGGCCCGGAGAGACGATCAATACCTTACGGGCTCCGGCCTATCCGCTTTTTACCGTAGATCCTTATGCCAGTGTGTGGTCGATGACCGATTCGTTGTACGGGGATCATACCCGCCATTGGACGACCGAACCCAATCCGTTGATCGGAGCCATTCGGGTGGATGGGGTCGTGTATCGTTTCATGGGATCGGACGATCTGCGTCTGGATCCGATTCCCGGAGCCGGCATGGCCCTCGAAAATCCCGACTGGCCGGCCCGTTATACCAAAACCACCCCTCGTCCGGGCTGGGAAAAGCCCGGCTTCGACGACAGCGACTGGATGGAAGGTCGGGGATCGCTGGGCACCAAGCGGGAAACGGCCGTGGGGACGATTCTCAACTTCAGCGATACGGCGGTGTGGGTGCGTCGCCAGATCGATCTGTCGGAAGACCTGACGGACCGGGATATCGTGCTGGAATATTCGCACGACGATATTTTTACGCTGTATGTCAACGGGATCGAGGTAGCCTCTTCACCTACCGACACCCGGGAAAAGAACGTGCAGCTGGTGCTGCCCGACGAGGTGAAAAAGACGCTCAAACGGGGTAAAAACCTGATTGCCGCCGAGGTGCGCAATACCGAAGAGTTCTATTTGATCGATTTCGGCTTGTACGACCAGGCCGGTCGCACGTCCTATCTGCCGCAAACGGCTCGTCAGACGAGTGTCGATCTGCAGCCGACCCGGACGCGTTATGCCTTCGAGTGCGGTCCGGTCGAACTGAAGGTCGATTTCGTGGCTCCCCTGTTGCTGGACGATCTGGAGGTGATGGCCCGGCCGGTCAACTACGTGGCCTATGAGGTGGAATCGACGGACGGACATCCGCACGAGGTCCAGCTCTATTTCGAAATGGGTCGCGAGTGGGGGATCAACTATCCCTATGACGAGTCCTGTGCCGAAACCTATCTAAAGGATGGATATGCTTTTCTGAAACACGGCAGTACGGCTCAGAATGTGCTGGGTCGCAAGGGCGATAATGTCCGGCTTGATTGGGGTTATTTCTACCTGGCCGCTCCGGCCGAAGGAACGACGCTGGGTATCGGTACGCCGGGAGAACTGCGTACGGCCTTTGTCCGGGACGGACGGATGGATACGCTGCCCGGTCGGGCCGTCGATCGGGCTTCAGCACTGGTACGTTCGCTCGGATCGGTCGATCGGGCTTCGGGTCGGGTGATGATCGGTTGTGACGACCTGTATTCGTTGCAGTTTTTCGGGGAGAACCTTCGGGGATACTGGAACCGCAAGGGCGATCGTACGATCGAGCAGCTGTTCGTGCAGGCTGATGCGGAATATCCCGCACTGGAGGAACGTTGTCGGGCCTTCGATGCCCGGCTGATGGCCGACGCCCGGCGTTCGGGCGGTCCAGAATATGCCGAACTGTGCGCCCTGGCGTATCGGCAGGCCATCGCGGCGCACAAACTGCTCGAAGGGCCCGACGGCGAGTTATTGTTCGTGTCCAAAGAAAATTTCAGCAACGGTTGTGCCGCGACGGTCGACGTGAGCTATCCCTCGTCGCCTTTGTTCTTGTGTTACAATCCGGAGCTGGTCAAGGGAATGTTGAATCCGATTTTCGATTATGTCGAAAGCGACCGTTGGAAAGAACCCTTTGCCTGTCACGATATCGGGACGTATCCCCTGGCCAACGGACAGGTCTATGGGGGGAACATGCCGGTGGAGGAGTCCGGCAACATGTTGTTGATGACGGCGGCTATTACGGCTCGTGAGGGCTCTCCGGCTTATGCCCGCAAACATTGGGAGACTCTGACCACCTGGGCCGATTATCTGATGCAGGAAGGTCTCGATCCGGCGCATCAGTTGTGCACGGACGATTTCGGGGGTAATTTTGCCCACAATGCCAATCTGTCGATCAAGGCGATTCTGGGAATTGCCGCCTATGGATATATGGCTGGCCTGCTGGGCGATCAGCCCCGGGCCGAACAGTATACGGCCGAAGCCCGTCGTATGGCGGTCGAATGGGAACGGATGGCCTGTGACGGCGATCACTACCGGCTGACGTTCGATCGTCCCGGCAGCTGGAGTCAGAAGTACAACCTGGTGTGGGATCGGATTATGGGTTGGGAAATCTTCCCGGATTCGGTGGCTCGCAAGGAACTGGCCTCTTATCTGCCCCGACAGAATCGCTACGGCCTGCCGCTGGATAGCCGCCAAAGCTATACCAAGGCGGACTGGATTGCCTGGACTTCGGCACTGAGTGACGATCTGCAGACCCGTCAGGCTCTGCTTAAGCCCCTGCACGCCTATATGAACGAAGCGGTCGATCGGGTGCCGATGACCGATTGGTATCGGACCGAACGCAATTTCCGGGTGGGGTATCAGGCCCGGTCGGTGGTCGGCGGGATCTACATGCCGATGTTGGCCGACATTTTGGCTCCCAAGGAATAACGATCGGGTTTCAGTTCGATCGGAAGCGGTTCGGGGCGGGAGTATTCCCGCCCCGAACCGCTGTGGGGGAGCCGGGTCCAGCGGTTTTTCGATCGTCCGGAAAAACAGCTTTTCGGACTGAAAGGATATATTTTAGGGAAAAAGTGGTAACTTTGCCTCATTACATTTGAAAATCAACCCCAATCCTTATCTGCCTATTCATGAAACAATACAAACGCTATCTGGTTACTTCGGCCCTGCCTTATGCCAACGGGCCCGTTCATATCGGTCACCTGGCCGGCGTGTATATTCCCTCCGATATCTATACCCGTTATCTGCGTCTGCGCGGAGCGGATGTGATTTCGGTCTGCGGGTCGGACGAACATGGGGTGCCGATTACCATCAAGGCGCGCCAGGAAGGGGTGACGCCTCAGGATATCGTGGACAAATACCACAACATCATCAAAGAGGCCTTTAAGGGACTGGGGATGTCGTTCGACATCTATTCGCGAACCAGTTCGCCGACTCACCATAAGACGGCTTCGGACTTTTTCCGGACGCTTTACGACAAGGGTGAGTTCATTGAACAGACCACCCAGCAATATTACGATGAAGAAGCCGGGCAGTTCCTGGCAGACCGTTATATCGTCGGTACTTGCCCTCATTGCGGCAACGAACGGGCTTATGGCGATCAGTGCGAACAGTGCGGAACCTCGCTCAACGCGACCGATTTGATCAATCCCCGCAGTGCCATTACCGGTTCTACGCCCGTGCTGCGCGAGACCAAACACTGGTTCCTGCCGTTGGATAAGCACGAAGCTTTCCTGCGCAAGTGGATTCTGGAAGATCACAAGGAGTGGAAGCCCAATGTGTACGGGCAGTGCAAGAGCTGGTTGGATTTGGGTTTGCAGCCCCGTGCCGTGAGCCGCGATCTGGATTGGGGGATTCCGGTACCGGTAGAGGGAGCCGAAGGAAAAGTGTTGTACGTGTGGTTCGACGCGCCGATCGGTTATATCTCCGCCACCAAGGATTTGACGCCCGACTGGGAAAAATACTGGAAGGACGAAGATACCAAGATGGTGCATTTCATCGGGAAGGACAATATCGTTTTCCACTGCATTGTCTTCCCGGCCATGCTGCGTGCACACGGGGGCTATATCCTGCCCGACAACGTGCCGGCCAACGAATTTCTGAACCTCGAGGGGGACAAGATCTCCACCTCGCGCAATTGGGCGGTGTGGTTGCACGAATACCTGCAGGATTTTCCCGGCAAGGAAGACGTATTGCGTTATGTGCTGTGCGCCAATGCGCCTGAGACCAAGGATAACGACTTTACCTGGAAAGATTTCCAGGCCCGCAATAACAACGAACTGGTGGCCGTACTGGGGAATTTTGTCAACCGGGCCTTGGTGCTGACCGGCAAATATTTCGACGGGGTGGTACCCGCTCGGGGTGAGTTGACCGATTACGATCGGGCGACGCTGGACGAACTGCCGGCCCTGAAACACTCCCTGGAAGAGAACATCGAAAACTATCGTTTCCGCGAAGCGCTCAAGGATGCCATGAGTTTCGCCCGTTTGGGGAACAAATACCTGGCTGATACGGAGCCTTGGAAAGTCATCAAGAGTGATCCCGAACGGGTGAAAACCATTCTGAACGTGGCTTTGCAGTTGGTAGGCAACGTGGCGATCGCCATCGAGCCGTTCATGCCGTTTACGGCCGAAAAGATGCTCAAGATGCTCGATATCGAATCGTTGCCGTGGGATCGGCTCGGTGGGGACGATCTGCTGGCGGCCGGACATCGTCTGGGCACGCCTTCACTGCTGTTCGAGAAGATCGAGGACAGCGTAATCGAAGCCCAGTTGGCCAAACTGGCGGCGACCAAGCAGGCCAATCTGGCCCGCGAAGCCAAGGCCGAACCTCAGAAGGAGGCCGTTTCATTCGACGATTTCGGCAAGATGGATATTCGGGTATCGACGATTCTGGCGGCCGAAAAGATCGCCAAGACCAAGAAATTGCTCAAGCTGACCATCGATACGGGGATCGATCATCGGACCATCGTATCGGGGATTGCGGAATACTTTACGCCCGAAGAGTTGGTCGGCCGTCAGGTGCTGGTATTGGTCAACCTGGAGCCCCGGGAACTCAAGGGGGTACTTTCGCAGGGGATGATCCTGATGGCCGAGGATGCCGACGGGAAACTGGTGTTGCTGTCACCGGCCTCGAACGTGAAGCCCGGCTCTCAGGTAGGCTGATCCGGAGGGAAAGACGAAGCGCCGGTGGAGACTGCACCGCGAGGAGAAATTTCTCGGACCTTTCAGGGAAAACGAAGACCTGAAACGCTGGACGGTCGTGAAGAATAGGGATTTATGAACATTTAAACTCGATAAGACATGGAACTGGATTGGAAAAACCTCGGTTTTGGGTATATGAAAACCGATTATAACATACGCAGTTACTATCGTGACGGAGCCTGGACGACTCCGGTTTTGACCTCGGATGAAACGGTGAATCTGCATATCGCCGCCACAGCCCTCCATTATGGCCAGAATGCCTTCGAAGGACTCAAGGCTTTCCGGGGAGCCGATGGCAAGGTGCGTATTTTCCGCCCCGATGAGAATGCCAAACGTCTGCGCAGCTCGGCCTCGTACCTGCGCATGGCCGAACCGCCTGTAGAGATGTTTATCGACATGGTCCGCGAAGTGGTCAAAGCCAACGAACGTTATATCCCGCCCTATGGTACGGGGGCTTCGCTCTATATTCGTCCGGTGCTGTTCGGTTCGGGTCCGCAGGTGGGGGTGAAACCGGCCGACGAATATTTGTTGATTATTTTCGTGTCTCCAGTAGGCCCTTATTATAAGGAAGGGTTCAATCCCATCAAGGTGATCATCGACCGGGATCACGACCGGGCGGCTCCGCTGGGCACGGGTCACATCAAGGCCGGCGGGAACTATGGGGCCAGCCTGATCTCTTCGGAAGAAGCACACCATAAAGGATATCCCAGCGTGCTGTATCTGGATGCCCGTGAAAAGAAATACATCGACGAAAGCGGGGCGGCCAATTTCTTTGCCATTCGGGACGGGAAATACATTACCCCGAAATCGCATTCGATCCTGCCGTCGATTACCAACCTGAGCCTGATGACCCTGGCCGAAGAGCTGGGTCTGAAAGTCGAAGCCCGTCCGGTGGAAGCGACCGAATTGTCGACCTTCGAAGAAGCCGGGGCCTGCGGTACGGCGGCCGTGATTTCGCCCATCGGGAGCGTGTTCGATCCCGAAACGAACCATACCTATGTTTATAACAACGGTGAATCGGGTCCGTGGTGTCAGAAACTGTATCATAAATTGCGGGCCATCCAGTATGGTGAAGAGCCCGATAACCACGGTTGGAACCTGATATTGTAACGGAGTCATGCCGTGAAGAGCCTACGCCTCTCGGAGTGCCCGGGGGGCGTATTTTTTCGGGGACGGCCGACGTACAACGGGGGCGGAAACGGAGCGCGAGAAAAAGGATCCGACGGGAAACGAAATTTTTTGTATTTTTACTCAAATTTGCTGCCTTATGACACAGATACCGACCGTGGCGCTGATCTACGATTTTGACGGCACCCTCTCTCCGGGCAACATGCAGGAGTACGATTTTATCCCTGCGGTGGGTAAAAGTAACCGCGATTTTTGGGAAGAGAGCAACGAAACCGCCCGGGAACAGGACGGAGATCCCATTCTGGCGTATATGTACCGGATGCTGCACGAAGCCAAAAGTTCGGGCAAGTCGTTGAGGCGGGATTCGTTCAAACAGTCCGGAGCCCATATTGCACTGTATGAAGGGGTTCGCGAATGGTTTGGCCGGATCAATACTTATGGCGCGCAGCGAGGTTTGCAGTTGCAGCACTACATCAACTCGTCGGGGCTACGTGAGATGATCGAAGGAACGGTGATTGCGCACGAGTTTCGGAAAATTTACGCCTGTTCGTTTCTGTACGATGTGGACGGGGTGGCCTATTGGCCGGCCGTGGCGGTCAACTATACGAACAAAACCCAGTTTATCTTTAAGATCAACAAAGGGATCGAGTCGGTGTACGACAGCCAGCGCATCAACGAATTTATTCCTGAAGAGGAACGTCCCGTGCCGTTTGCTCGTATGATCTATTTCGGGGACGGAACCACCGATATTCCCTGCATGAAACTGGTCAAACAGCAGGGCGGACATTCCATTGCCGTTTACAATCCGGTTTCGGATAAAAATCGTCGCACCAGCGAACGGCTTATCCGGGATGACCGGGTGAGTTATGCTTGTGCGGCCGATTACCGGGAGGGAACCGAGCTCGATACGTTGGTCAAGACGATCATCGACAAGATCGCCATCGATTATAGATTGAGTAAATTTTATCGCTGATGAAACTGATTTTTGCGACCCATAACCGTCATAAACTGGAAGAAGTGCAGGCCGTATTGGGGCCCGGGTTTACGTTGGTGACGCCCGATGAAGCCGGCGTGCACGCAGAGATCCCCGAAGAACAGCCCACGTTGGAGGGCAATGCGTTCCAGAAGGCCGATTTTCTGTATCAACGCACGGGGCAGGACTGTTTTGCCGACGATACGGGGCTGGAGGTCGAAGCGCTCGGAGGGGCTCCGGGAGTCTATTCGGCCCGTTATGCCGGAGAACATGTCTCTTATGAAGATAATAACCGGCTGTTGTTGAAGAACCTGGAAGGGGTGACCGATCGTCGGGCCCGTTTCCGGACGGTGATCGCCCTGATTCTGGGCGGCAAACGTTATCAGTTCGAGGGGGTGGTCGAAGGACGCATTGCCACCGAACCGCGGGGCGATCAGGGATTCGGTTACGATCCGCTGTTTATTCCTGACGGGTATACGACGAGCTTTGCGCAGATGAGCGCCGAAGCGAAAAATGCGATCAGTCATCGCGGCCGGGCGGTGGAACAACTGGCGACTTTTTTGAAAGAACGCCATCCGGCGTGAGAAATTTTCGGTTAGGAAGGGCTCCCGTCGCTTCCCCCGGAAGAGGAGGACTCGTCTTTGGGGGGAGGTTGAATGCGGGGGCGGCAGGAGATGGCCCGGGTCGGTCGGAATTCTCGAGGAAGAGCCGATGGTGGAGGGCAAGCAATAGCGGAGCATGGCAGGAGTTTATAAGGCACGAGGCATCGTGTTGCATACGGTCAAGTACGGCGAGAGTGCCTTGATCGCCTATCTGTTCACCGATGTGGGAGGTCGGCGGACCTATATGATCCCCGGAGCCTATAGTCGCCGGGGTAAAGGCAACAAGGCCGCAATGTTTCAGCCCATGTTTCTGTTGGAGTTCGAGGGATACGAACAACCCAAGGCCGAAATGCACCGTATGAAGGAGGTGCGTATGTGGCAGCCTCTCTCCTCGCTGCCTTTCGATGTCCGTAAGAGTACCATTTCGCTTTTTATGGCCGAATTGCTCTATCGGCTGATCAAGGAGGTGGAAGCCAACGAACCGTTATTCGATTTCTTGAGCGCATCGATCGTACAGCTGGATGCCTTGCAGGAGGGGATTTCCAATTTTCACCTTTGGTTTTTGGTGCGTTTGTCGGCGTACCTGGGCTTTTATCCCGGAAATGAATATCGCGAAGGGGATTGTTTCGATATTCGCAGCGGGCTTTTTTGTCCGGAAATGCCTTCGCATCGGACGGCCATGGAGAGCGCTCCGACCCGTCTGTTGGGGCGGCTCATGGAGATCGAAGCCACGGAACTGGGATCTTTGCGTCTGGGGCATACCGAACGGACGGAGTTTATGGAGGCCATGCTGGCCTTTGTCGGTTACCATTTCGATGCCATCTATAACGTGCGCTCCCTGAACATTCTGCGTGAAGTGTTTTTATGACAGGAGTCCTCGGCTCCGATCCCGTGGTTCAGGAATCTTTCGAAGAAAGCGCCTGGGAAACGTGCAAAAATCCCGAATTTTGTTATCTTTGTGAAAAAGGGGGTGAAGATCCCCCTGATTTTGGAACGAAAGCCCAACCTGTGTGTTTTATCGTCCGATGAGTGGCGATAAATGTCTTCATGGGGAAATACCCTGGTTCCGGATTATTGTACGTAATCGCATAATCTGATAAAATCGATGAAAAGATACGATCGCTTGCTTCCGGCGTATATTCTGGCGGCTCTGGCTGTGGGGGTATTGCTGGGACGCTGGTGTGTGGGCGATGAGCGGGTGGGCGGAGTGCTTGTTCCGGTGGCTTCGTGGATGGGAACGTCGTTCATGAATCTGCTGAAAGTATTGGTGATTCCGCTGGTGTTCAGTTCCCTGGTCTCGGGGGTGATGAACCTGGGTTCGGGTCGGCATGTGGGTCGTTTGGGCGCCAAAACCTTGGGATTGTATCTGTTGACCACCCTGATAGCCGTCATTACGGGCCTGATATTGGTGGATACGATCCGCCCCGGAGAGGGGGCTCCGCTGCAACAAACCTCCTCCCTGGAACCGATTGTCGGACAAGGAAACAGTTTCAGTGATTTCATTCACAATATATTCCCGTCCAATATCGTTCAATCCATGGCTTCCGGCGAGATGTTGCATGTGATTCTGTTTGCCATCCTGTTCGGGATCTTCGCCCTGCGTATCGGCGCGGAGAAAAAAGCCTTTTTGACCCAGCTGTTCGGCGCGGTTTTCGACGTGATGATGCACATGACCGGATGGGTGGTTCGGTTGGCTCCGCTGGGCGTGTTGGGGTTAGTGACCCGCGAGGTGGCCCGGCACGGAGATATCGCTGCGATCGCTTCCAGCCTCGGACTGTTTATGCTGACGGTGATCAGCGGACTGCTCTTTCACTTTTTGGTGACTCTGCCCGTGTTGGTGCGCCTGCTCTCGGGGGTCCATCCCTATCGGCACCTGCGCAACATGACGACCCCCCTGCTGACGGCCTTTACGACGGCCTCCTCTTCTGCGACCCTGCCCCTGACCATGGAGGCGGTGGAGAAACGCAGCGGGGTTTCGCGACTCGTTTCCAGTTTTACCCTGCCGTTGGGGGCGACGGTCAATATGGACGGGACGGCCCTGTTCGAATGTGTGGCTGCGATTTTTGTGGCGCAGGCTTACGGCATCGAATTGACTTTGGGGGCACAGGTGATCGTCGTGGTGACGGCCTTGGTCACCTCCATCGGGGCGGCCGGGATTCCGATGGCCAGTTTCGTGATGTTGGTGATCATTCTCACGGCCCTGGGACTGCCGATCGAAGGGTTGAGCATCATTTTGGCGGTCGATTTTCTGCTGGATATGATGCGTACGGCAACAAATGTGTGGAGCGATACGTGTGTGACGGTCATTGTGGCCCGCAGCGAGGGTGAGAAATTAAATGTTTGATAATTAGAGAATTGTGGTTTATTGGGAGGATTTTTCAGGAAGATGGCGGCTTTTTTGCATGCTATTTGTCTGAGGATAAAAACAGTTAGAATCAATTGGTTCGTTTTTTTCTTTAAAAAAATGTTTATCTTTGCATTCCATGTTATGCGATTTTATTGTGAATGCAATCAGAATCGGATACGGGTACCAGAGAAGAACGTTTTAATTCAACAAATCATTTAAAATATTTCAATTATGACAAAGGCGGATATCGTTAACGACATTTCGAAAAGCACCGGTGTTGAAAAAGCACAGGTACAACAGATCGTTGAAGCTTTCATGGAATCGATCAAAGATTCTCTGATTTCCAACAACAATGTATATTTGAGAGGCTTCGGGAGTTTCATCGTAAAGCGTCGTGCCGAAAAGGTGGCGCGTAACATCTCGAAGAATACGACCATTACCATTCCCGCGCATAACATTCCGGCATTCAAACCGGCAAAAAGTTTCTCGGGTAAGGTAAAAACTAGTACCAAATAATTAACCCTATTAAAAACACACCGTTATGCCTAGTGGTAAGAAAAGAAAACGGCATAAGATGGCTACTCACAAGCGCAAAAAACGTCTGCGCAAGAACCGTCATAAAAAGAAAAAGTAAGTAGCTACATTATGTTAATTGCAATAAACCTAAAGACCCGCAGGTTCTTTAGGTTTATTGCATCATAAAGAGCGTGATGCCCCTGCCTCGGAAGTGTATCGATTCGACCCAGGCGGGCTTTGGTGTTTGGGTGTATTCTCTGAAATCCCATGAACAAAGAACTAATTATCAATGTAACTTCCCATGAAATAACCATTGCGCTTTTCGAAGACAAGCAGCTCGTCGAGCTCAATAAGGAAAAGTGCAAAACCGGATATGCCGTCGGCGATATTTATTTGGGCAAAGTCAAGAAGATCATGCCCGGACTCAACGCTGCGTTTGTGAACGTGGGTCATGAGAAGGATGGCTTTATCCACTACCTGGACTTGGGACCGCAGTTTGCTTCGTTGCACAAGATGACCGGGCAGTTGGCGAACCGGAAGAAGGTCCCCGAGTTTTCGGCACTCAAGTTCGAAAAGCCGTTGCCCAAAAACGGGAAGATTTCCGAATATATCTCCACCGGACAGACGATCGTCGTGCAGATTGCCAAAGAGGCTATTTCGACCAAAGGCCCACGACTGACCTCCGATGTTTCGTTGGCGGGACGCAATGTGGTGTTGATTCCATTTTCCAACAAGATTTCCATCTCCCAGAAAATCCGGTCGTCGGAAGAGCGTAATCGTCTCAAGAAAATCGCCCAGGGGATCTTGCCCAACAATTACGGGGTGATTATCCGGACGGCGGCCGTAGGCAAGGGAGTCGAAGATATCGAACAGGATATCACCGCCCTGATCCGCAAATGGGAACAGGTGTTACAGAATATCCGTACGCAGACGCCTCCTTCGTTGTTGTTGGGGGAGATGAACCGTACGACGACCATTATCCGCGATTTGCTCAACGGGTCGTTCAGCAGTATTTATGTGGACGACCAGACCGTCTACGACGAGGTGCGCGATTATATCAATACCATCGCACCGGAAAAGACCAAGATTGTCAAACTCTATAAGGGCAGCGTACCGATTTTCGACAACTTCGACGTGTCGAAACAGATCATGTCGCTGTTCGCCAAATATGTCTCGCTGCGCAAGGGGGCCTATCTGATTATCGAACATACCGAAGCGCTCCACGTGGTGGATGTCAACAGCGGGAACCGGGCCAAGGTTGAAGACGACCAGGAACGTACGGCCATGGAGGTCAACCTGAATGCCGCGGCCGAGATTGCCCGCCAGTTGCGTCTGCGGGATATGGGCGGGATTATCGTCATCGACTTCATCGACCTGCATAAAGGGGAAAACCGGGCCGCCCTGGTGGCCGAGATGACCAAATTGATGGCGGCCGACCGGGCCAAACATACCATATTGCCGTTGTCGAAATTCGGACTGATGCAGATCACCCGTCAGCGGGTACGCCCCGAAACCCATATTGACATGCATGAATTGTGTCCGGCCTGCCATGGAACGGGCCAGGTGACACCGTCGGCCCTGCTGGACGAACAGATCGAGAACCAGATCGCCTATTTTGCAGGGGATCGGGGGGAACGCTATATCAAACTGCGGGTGAGCCCGATCGTCGGGGCCTTTTTACGTCGGGGGCTCTTTTCGCTGCGTTTGAAATGGATGTTGCGTTATCGTTGCCGCATCCGTATCGTGGACGATACGCATACGGGAATTATCGAAACCCGTTTTTTCAACCGTCACGGCGAGGAATTGATCTGATCGCCGACTCGCACGACGAATCATGGATCTGATCCTCGGCTTGCACGACGAATCATGGATCGGGTTGCCGGTTTACAGAGGGGTGCCTTTTTGTCGTTTCTGTCCGGGAAACGAGGGTCTGGAGTTGCCTTTTGAACTTGCTGCAGCATCTGGAGGGTTCCGAGAGGGTTGCTTGTGCCGGGCTTCGGAAAGATGCCGAACGTTTGGGATCGGCGTATTCTGTCTCTGCAAAAGGGGGTCGATACGGGACGGAAGACGGCTGAACGGATTTTCGGAGGGACCCGTTGGAAACGCTCGCTCAGACCCTCGGAAAAGTCGGATCGTTGAATCGGGAATGTCATGACTGCTCAAGAACTACTCGAATTATTTTTCTCTCAGAAATCGTGTCACGAATTTCTTCGGGAAAGTCGGCGTTGCCGCACATTGGAGGCGGTTTCGTTGGCTGGATCGTCGTTTTCGCTGCTGGCAGCAGGAACCGTCCTGCGACAGGGCGGGCTGCATGTGATGGTGATGGAGGACCGCGATGCGGCGGGGTATCTGTACAACGATCTGTTTCCTTTTCTGGATGAACGCCGGTTGCTCTTTTTCCCGACGGCCTATAAACGTTCCATCCAATTCGGGCAGGAAGATCCTTCAGGAATCGTTCAGCGGACGACGGCGTTGGGAGCCATTCGCAATTTTAAAAAGGGGACTCTGGTGATCTGCACCTACCCCGAAGCCCTGGTCGAGAAGGTGGTCGGACGTCAGGAACTGGCCTCCAGCAGCCTGCAGATCCGGGTCGGCGACATGCTTTCGACCTCGTTTGTGGAGGACGCGTTGCGTGAAAACGGCTTCGAACGGGTGGAATTCGTCTATGAACCCGGGCAATATTCCCTGCGCGGGGGGATCATCGATATTTTCTCGTTTGCGGACAATCGGCCTTATCGGGTCGACTTTTTCGGGGACGAGGTCGATTCGATTCGCTATTTCGATTTGGGGACGCAGCTTTCGGTCGAAAAACTCGAACAGGTGGAAATCGTCCCCAACCTTAAGGATCGGGCCGAAGAACGGGTTTCGTTCGCCCGTTATGCCGAAGGGGCGACCTATTGGTTTGCCGACGGGGAGTACACCCTCAAGCGTTTCGATGACATTCGCAGCCGGGTGCTGAACGAACTGGACGAACCCTCGGCCATCGATACGCGGGTCACCAGCCGCAAGGCCTTTCTGGAGGACACCGAGCAGCGGCCTTTCATTTTGCTGCACAATAATATTCCGGAACGGGTTCCCGATGTGCGTATCTCGTTCGATACGGCTCCTCAGCCTCAGTTCAACAAGAAGTTCGAACTGCTGGCCGAGGATATCCACACGCGTCAGGAGGAGGGCTATACGACCTGCCTGCTGACCGAGAACAAAGCTCAGATCGAGCGTTTGCGCAATATCTTCAATTCGATCGGCGAACGGAACCTGGGATTTGAACCGGTGGACATTACGCTGCATGAAGGTTTTATCGACCACCGGCTGAAACGTTGTTTTTACACCGATCACCAGTTGTTCGATCGTTACCAGCGTTACCGCATCCGGGGCGAAATCGACCGCAGCGAGAGCCTGACGATTCAGGAACTCAATTCGCTGAAGGTAGGGGATTATGTGGTGCATATCGACCATGGTGTGGGTCGTTTCGGGGGCCTGACCCGGACGGTGGAGAACGGCAAGGTCCACGAGGCGATCAAACTGGTTTATCGCGATAACGACGTTTTGCTGGTCAATGTGCACGCCCTGCATCGCATTTCCAAATACAAGGATAAGGACAGCGAGCCTCCCAAAATCTATAAACTGGGTTCGGGGGCCTGGCAGCGCCTCAAACAGAACACCAAAAAGGCGGTCAAGGACATTGCCCGCGAACTGATCGAACTGTATGCCCGTCGCAAGGCGAGTCAGGGATTTGCCTTTTCGCCCGACAGTTTCTTGCAGTATGAACTGGAGGCGTCGTTCGTGTACGAGGATACGCCCGACCAGCAGACGGCGACCCAGGCCGTCAAGGCCGACATGGAATCTTCCACGCCGATGGACCGGCTGGTGTGCGGGGATGTGGGATTCGGCAAGACGGAGGTCGCCATACGGGCGGCTTTCAAGGCGGTGACCGATTCCAAACAGGTGGCGGTGTTGGTTCCTACTACGATTTTGGCGTTGCAGCATTATCGGACCTTCAACGATCGGTTGAAAGATTTTCCGGTGCGGATCGAACAGCTGACGCGGGTGAAAAGCGCCGCCGAGACCCGCCAGATTTTGCAGGAGGTGAAAGAGGGAAAGGTGGATATTTTGATCGGAACGCACAAAATTCTGGGCAAACAGGTCGAGTTTCACGATTTGGGCTTGCTGATCATTGATGAAGAGCAGAAGTTCGGTGTGGCGGCCAAGGAAAAATTGCGCCAGATGCGGGTGGCGGTCGATACGCTGACTCTGACGGCGACGCCCATTCCCCGAACGTTGCAGTTTTCGTTGATGGGTTCCCGGGATTTGTCGGTCATTTCGACGCCTCCGCCCAACCGGCAGTCGGTGGCCACGGAAAGCCATCTGTTCGACGAGGAGATTATCCGCGAGGCCATCGAATTCGAACTGGCTCGGGGCGGACAGGTCTATTTCGTGCACAACCGGGTGGAGGATATCGACCGTATCGCCGCGCTGATCAAAAAACTGTGTCCCCGGGCGCGGGTCGTGACCGGTCACGGTCAGATGCCCGGCGTGCAACTCGAAAAACTGATGATGGATTTCATCTATGGAGAGTACGACGTGCTGGTGGCGACCTCCATCATCGAGTCGGGCGTGGACGTTCCCAATGCCAATACGATCATCATCAACAACGCCCATCGTTTCGGCCTGAGCGACCTGCATCAGTTGCGGGGTCGGGTGGGGCGTTCCAACCGCAAGGCCTACTGCTATCTGTTGACGCCGCCCGACGAGATGCTCTCTTCGGAGGGGCGGAGGCGTCTGCGGGCCATCGAGGAGTTTTCCGATCTGGGTTCGGGTTTCAACATCGCCATGCAGGATCTGGATATCCGTGGGGCGGGGAATCTGTTGGGGGGCGAACAGAGCGGCTTTATTGCCGATATCGGATTCGAGACCTATCAGAAAATCCTGAACGAGGCCATGGCCGAACTGCGTGAAGAGGAGTATGTGAAAGCCGTGGAGGCGGGGACGACGCCGAAAGATGCCGGGCCGGGAACGCCAGGTGCGGGGAATGTATTGCCGGTGAAACCCGTTTACCTGACCGATGCGCAGATCGAGACCGACCGGGAGGCTTTTTTACCCGACGATTATATCGGCAGCAGTGCCGAAAAGTTGCGTTTGTACCGGGAACTGGACAGCATCTCGACCGAGGAGCGTCTGGATAGATTCCGCAGCGAATTGATCGACCGCTTCGGGGATATTCCTACGCCTACCGAAGAGTTGTTCGATATTGTACGTTTGCGGTGGCTGTGTGTCGAACTGGGTTTTGAAAAAGCAATTGTCAAAAACGGCATTCTGATTCTGAAATTCATCGAAAACACTCACAGTGCCTATTATCAAAGCGATTTGTTTGGAGCGATTTTGAAGGTGAGTACGCGTCCGGGAGGAAAATTTGTTTTCCGTCAGAACAATAATAAGTTGTCGGTTGTAGTTAGGAATATAAAGGATGTGGCGGCAGCAACGGGTGTCTTGCGCGAGTTGCGTCGTCAGGTCGCACAGGTGCAATAGGAGTTGTCCGAAACGGAGGATTTCCTATCTTTGTAGTGGAGTCGTTGTACAAAATAAACCGTTGTTTGTATGAACCTTGCCATTGATATCGGAAACAGCTTTTCCAAGCTGGCGATCATCGACCAGGGACAGGTGGTTGATTTTCTGAAGACCGAGACCCTCGACATTCCCTATTTGGAGGAGATTATGGAGCATTATCCCACCATCGATGCGGCTATTTTGGCCTCGTCTCGTCTTCGTGACGAGGAGGTGGAAAACTGGCTTAAAACGAAGATGAAACGTTTTATCCGGTTCGATAGCCAGGTCGAGGTTCCGATACGTAATGCCTATCGGACCCCGCAGACACTGGGTTCCGACCGTTTGGCTGCCGCCGTGGGGGCACATGCCCTTTATCCGGGCAGTCCGGTGTTGGTGGTCGATTTCGGGACGGCGATCACGATCGATTTGGTGTCGGCCGACGGGGAGTTTCTGGGCGGCAACATCTCTCCCGGCGCGATGACACGCTTCAAGGCCTTGCATCATTTCACCAAGAAATTGCCTTTGCGGGGATTGACCGAACAGACCGTTTTGTTGGGCGGGGATTCGTTCGAGGCGATCGAAAGCGGGGTCATCAACGGGATCGTATACGAAATCGAAGGATATATCCGCGAATTGAAGTCCAAATACGAAGGATTACGTATTATTTTTACGGGCGGAGACGGGAATTTCTTTGCGAAGAAATTAAAAAATCCGATATTTGCAACCTATGATCTGGTAGCATACGGGCTAAACAGAATATTAGAGTACCATGCGCAAAAGTAACCGGTTTACCCTGATTGTTCTCCTGTTGTCGGCACTGCAGGTTATTCCTGTTGTGTCTCGGGCACAGAAAAATAGCCTGAATGCTTTTTCGCCCTATACGTTTTACGGAATAGGGGATTTTTCGATGCAAGGACCGACCTTTCTGCGTTCGATGGGAGGAATCGGGGTTGCTTACAGCAATTTGCGAAGAGGGAACTATGTCAATCCGGCCTCTTTTGCTACGATCAACCCTAAATCGGCCTTGTTTAATGTGGGAGTGGAAGGCGGAGGCGTTTACGCCAAAACCGCCAGTGCGCAAAGTAGTTACAATACGTTTAATTTTCGGGATGTCGCCCTGCAGTTGCCGCTGTGGGGGCAGAAGATCGGGATGGGCGTGAGTGTGACTCCGTTCAGCAGCGTGGGGTATCAGGTGAAGATGTACGAAACGGATCCTGAAGTCCTCGCCAATGTGGGAAGTGTCCGTTATGACTATCTGGGCGACGGGAACATCACGCAATTCAAATTGGGGGTCGGAGCCATGTTGTTCAAGAACTTCACCATCGGAGCCGATCTGATCTATTACCACGGTAAGATCGAACGTAATTTCAATACGGTGATCACCAATGTGTTGGGGAATCCTGATCTGCGGACTCAAACCGGTGTGACGTATTCGGATTATTCGAAACTGTGGTTGGATGTGGGTTTTCAGTATGCATTGATAGCCAACGAAAAGCGTAAATTGACAATCGGAGCGACCTATACTCCGCGCGTGAACCTCAAACCGACGACCACGCGGCAGGTACTCGCTACGAATGTGTACATCGATACGGTCGATTATTCGCAGGCCAAAGGCAACTTTTATCTGCCGGGATCTTTTACCGGGGGATTTTATTACGAGACGATCAAGCTTGGGGTAGGGATGGATTATACCTACCAAAAGTGGAGCGGATTGAATACGAATGATGATGTGAATGATGTAAAATTCACGAATAATCATTATATTAAGGTCGGCGCACAGTATACGCCCAATTTTTTCGATCCGCGTCGTTTCCTGAACCGTGTGACTTATCGGGTGGGTTACCGTTACAACAGTTATTACATGCAGATCAACGGTCATCCGATCCGAGATCATGCCATCACGTTCGGCTTTGGGGTTCCGCTCCATCGACGGGGGTTGACCAATATCGATGTGGGTTTCGAGTTGGGACAACGCGGTTTGACGGCCGAAGGGACGATCGGAAGTCGTCAGTTCCAGATGGTCAAAGAACAATATTTCAAGATCTCCCTGGGATTGAGTCTCTTCGGGGAAGACTATTGGTTCGTGAAGCACAAGTACGAATAAGCTCGGGAATATTATTGAACTAACTAAATACAAACGACTACAAGGCAATGAAAAAGATCATGTACAAAGCGGCTCTGCTGATCGTCTCGGCAATGTCCGTTTCTTATGCAGCTCAGGCCCAGGCCTATCTGCAGGATCCGAAGTATGGGAATACGCCGGAAGAACGTAAAGAAAACGTTTTGCGTATCAACTACTTCAACGATGCGTACAAAAACAAGAATTACAATCAGGCGGTTCAATACATGAAAGAGTTGATCGCCAGTGCTCCTCGTGCTTCCCAGAACATCTACATCAACGGGATTAATATTTTCCGTACGAAAGTCTCTGAAGCGAAATCTCCGGAAGCCCGTCAGGCCGCTTTGGACAGCCTGATGATGCTGTACGATCTGCGCATGGAAAACTTCGGGGATCATCCGACTCGTGGTCGGGTTTATCTGTCGGGGCTGAAAGCCCGCGACTACCTGTCGTTGAATCCGAGCAACAAGGAAGAAGTGAAACGACTCTTCGACCAGGCTATGGAACTGGGCGGTGAACAGACCGATCCCGATCTGATCAACATCTACTTCAACTCGCTGGTGGAAGATTACAAAAACGATGCGTTGGCTACGGACGTTCTGTTGAGTGAATACGATCGTTTGGCGACCATTTACGACAAGTGCACGGCCGAAGACAAGGACGAACAGAAAAAAGTGTTCGACAACCTGTTTGTGAGCAGCGGGGCTGCCAGTTGCGAAAACCTGGAAAAAGTATTCCGTCCGACCATCGAAGCCAATCCCAGTGTGGATGATCTGAAAAAGGTATTCCGTTTGTTGGCGGGGAACAATTGCTTGAATGATTTCCAAATTATGGTGAGCGAAAAATTGTATGCCCTTGAACCTTCGACGGAGGTAGCCATGTTGTTGGCTTCGGCTTTCGAAAACAAGAAAGATTTTGCCAATGCAAGCAAATACCTCAATGAAGCCATTGCCGCAGAAACCGATCCGGCCGCCAAAGCCAACCTGGCCTTGCGTATCGCCGGTAGCGAACTGCAGCAGGGGAATTCGCGTGAAGCCGGTGATTTCGCTCGTCAGGCCATCGAATTCGATCCCGAAAACGGTTACGGCTATATGCTTTTGGCCAATGCCTATGCTGCGGGAGCCAATGCCTGCTCGGGCTTCGATCGTCAGTCGGTGTTCTGGTTGGTCGTTGATACGCTGACCAAAGCCAAAGAGCTGCTGGCCAACGATACGACTCAGGTCGAAAGCATCGATCAGCAGATTGCCGGTTATCGGGCCGCCTTCCCGTCGAATGAAGAAGCCTTCTTCCGTGGATTGGAAAACGGTCAGGGTTATACGGTCAATTGCGGTTGGGTATCGGGACGTACGACGGTGCGTTTGAATCGATAATCGACGCAGAAAGACGGTGAACCGCATCGGTATAATCGATCATGTATATCGGGTAGCACTCCTTCTCGCAGGGAGTGCTATCTTACTTATGTCCTGTCACTCGACAACCCCCAAACCTTCCCATGAACAGTTGCAGGATATTATTACGCAACAGAGTGACAGTCTGACGATTGTCTATTCCCGACAGGGCAACCTCTCCTATCGTTTCAAGACGCCTTTGCTGGAGCGTTACGAGATGGCCCGGGAACCCTATATGGAGTTCCGCAAAGGGGTGGAAATTCAAACTTATAACGATTCGACCCATCGTCTGGAATCGACCCTGACGGCCAATTATGCGATTTATCTGGAGAAACAGCAGCTTTGGGAGGCGAAAGGAAGTGTGGTGGCCACCAATGCCGAGGGACGCAAATTGGAAACCGAACAGTTATTCTGGAATCAGAAGACCAAACGGGTCTACTCGAACGTGGATTCGAAAGTGACACAAGGTCGGGATGTGATTATCGGAGAGGGTTTCGAGGCCGATGAGCAGTTCGAAGATTATACGATCCGCAAGCCGAAAGGTCGGGTGTCGGTCGATGTGACCCCAAGCGATTCGACCCGGAACCAACCCGCCACTCCGAATCCTTGAGAGAGAGCCCGGATGTTGGGGCCCGGTTTTGTCCGGGAACGGCGGACCGCCGGGATGAAAATGTTTTCATAGTGTATCGATCATGGTACTTCCGCTTATTATCGTGGTGGTCGTTTCTCTGATGGTCTCCGCCTTTTTTTCGGGGATGGAGATTGCGTTTCTCTCCTCGAACAAACTGAAACTGGAGATCGAGAAGAAACAAAGCCGCGTGTTCAATTTCGTGGCCGGTGTGTTCAGCCGTCATGCCGGGCAGTACATCACGACGATTCTCGTGGGCAATAACATTGCCCTGGTGGTTTATTCCATGTTCATGAGCCGGCTGATTCAGCATTGGCTGGGGGTGACGCCTTCCGGGGAACTGTCGGGCTTTTCGTTCGTGATCGAGACCGTGGTCTCGACGGTCATTATCATCTATACGGCCGAGTTCGTCCCCAAGGCGGTGGTACGGCTCAACCCCAATTTTTATTACCGAACGTTTGCGGTTCCGGTCTATCTGTTTTATTTGTTGTTCTATCCCATCGCCAAGATCGTTACGTTTATCGTGACGCTTTTGTTGCGGCTGTTCGGCCTGCCGCTCAACGTGCATCAGAGCCTGGGCGGTTTCGACCGGGTCGATCTGGAACATCTGCTCGACGAGGCTTCGGAGAGTGAACAGGAGTGTGAGAACGAGAAAGAGATCAAACTCTTTCAGAATGCCCTCGATTTTTCCGATCTCTTGGTTCGGGACTGCATGGTTCCGCGAGTCGACATCGAAGCCATCGACCGGCATAGTTCCGTGGCCGAGTTGACCGAGCGTTTCATCGATACGCATTATTCCCGGCTGTTGGTGTATGAGGAAAGTGTCGATAACATCATCGGGTATGTGAATACCAAGACATTGTTCCGGAGACCCGAAAGCATCGACAGCATGATCAAGCAGGTGGATTATGTCCCCGAAAGCATGCCGGTTCAGAAGTTGTTGACGAGTTTCATCAAACAGCACCACAGTGTGGCTGTGGTGATCGACGAGTTCGGCGGTACGGCCGGTATGGTCACCATTGAGGATATTCTCGAAGAGATTTTCGGGGAGATCGAAGATGAACACGACGACCACTATCTGGTGGAAAAGAAGACCGGCGACAAGGAATTTATTCTCTCGGGGCGTCTGGAAGTGAAGACCCTGAACGAGAAATACCGGTTGGGAATACCCGAATCGGACGATTACGATACCCTGGCGGGGTATGTCATCGATCGTTATCAGGGGATTCCCGGAGTCGGGGAGACGATCGTGACCGATTCGATGAAGATTCGGGTGCTGCGGATCGATGCCTCCCGGGTGGAATTGTTGCGAGTGACCCTGATGTAAAGCCGGGTTTGGGGCGGGTCGTACCGTCGGTTGGCCTACCAATGCTGCCGGCTCGGTCTCCGGAAGAATCTGCGTGGGGCCGGGAATTGCGCTCATGAATCCTTTGTTACTAAACTTTAGCATCTTTTCCGGGTATATTTCTGTGATTTGGAAGAAGAATTTTATTATCTTTGAACCTTAAAACGGGGTTCTTCGATCACCCTGTCGGGTAATACTCCGAAAATATTAACACAAACACCTTATATGGCAACACTAAACACCTTAAGAACCAAAGGCGGCGTGATCGTTTCGATCGTGATCGGGATCGCTCTGCTGGCCTTTTTGCTGGGTGACCTTTCCTCGGCCAACGGCATGCTCACCTCGCGTAAAATGCGTGTCGGTGAGATCAACGGGACGCACATCGGTTACTTGGAATATACCAACCTGGTGGACCATCTCACGGCCATACAACAGGCCATGAGCGGAAAGGACGCTCTCTCTAACGAAGAACAGGAACAGGTACGGGAAATGGCCTGGGATCAGTTGGTCAACGAATATGCGCTCAATCCCGGTTTCCAGGATATGGGTATCGTGGTTTCCGAAGCCGAACAAATCGACATGGTGGACGGAGCCTATATCTCTCCGGTGATCAACAGCGTGTTCACCAACCCCAATACGGGACTTTTCGATCCGACGCTTTTGCGTAATTTCGTTTCGGGCATGTCGCAGGATGCGTCGGGACGGGCCGCCATGATCTGGAACTACCTCAAAGAACAGATGAACCGTCAGCGTGAGATGTCCAAATATGTGGACCTGGTCGGAAAAGGGATGTTCGTGACGGATCTGGAAGTTGAACAGGCCGTTGCCAATGCCAATACCAGCAGTTCGATTTCGTATATTCAACGGAATTACGACCTGATCGCCGACTCGTTGGTTGAGGTCAGCGAATCCGAAGTTCGGGACTATTATGCCAAACATCAGCGCTTGTTCCGTCAGACGGCTACCCGCGATATCGAATATGTGGTTTTCGATGTGCTGCCTTCCGAACAGGACTATGCCGATGCCGCCAAATATGTGGATCAGATGGCCTCCGAGTTCGAAGCGAGCGAAACGCCGATGCAATACGCCATTCTCAATTCTCAGGTACAACCGGCCGAAGTGTATCTGGGCGAAAATCAGTTGCCGGGCAATCTGGCGGGTTTTGCCTTCGGTCCTAATGCCGACAAACTCTACGGCCCGGTTCTTGAATCGGATACCTATACCCTGGCCCGGGTGGTCGATACCCGTATGATTCCCGATTCGATCGGGGCTCGTCATATTTTGCTGGCGGCCGATAGTACGGCGTTGGCCGACAGCCTGGAACAGGCGCTCAAAGCCGGTGCTGACTTTGCGGCGATGGCTCGTCAGTATTCGATCGATCCGCAGGCCGCCCAACAGGGGGGTGATCTGGGTATTTTCCCGCCCGAACGGATGGTTCCCGAATTTTCACAGGCTGCTTTGGCCGTGGATAAGGGTCAGTTCTTCCGGGTAACCACGCCGTATGGGATCCACCTGGGGCAGGTGACCTATAAGAGCAAACCGGTCAAGAAGGTGCAGTTGGCTACCATCACGTATAAGGTGGAACCGAGTGAGATGACCCAACAGACCATTTATGGCAATGTCAGCAAATTTATCAGCGAGGCGGCCGGATCGTATGAAAACTTCCAAAAGGCGACGACCGATAACGCGCTGGCCAAACGCGTCGCTCGGATTCGCAATACCGATCGTGATTTGAGCGGGATGAGCAATTCGCGTGAAGTGGTTCGTTGGGCGTTCAATGCCGCACAGGGTGAGGTTTCTCCGATTATGGAAGTCGACGGCAATTATGTAGTGGCTGCGTTGGATGCGGCTACCGAAGACGGTTATACGCCGATTCAGCAGGTTTCTCAGGAAATCGCCGATGTGCTGCGTCATGAAAAGAAAGGGGAAATGTTGACCGACAGTCTTCGTGGCGGTACTTCACTTTCCGAAATGGCTTCGCGTACGGGGGCTGAAATCAAACAGGCTTCGGGTGTCGAGTTCAACAGCTTCTATATCGAAGGTATCGGGGTTGAACCGACATTGATCGGGGCTGTGACGGCGGTCGCTCCCGGGAAACTGTCCAAACCGGTGATTGGGATGCAGGGTGTGTACCTGTTCGATGTAGCCGAACGGGAAGATATCCCGACGACGACCCCCGAAAGTGAAAAGGTTCGTTTGCAGGCTTCCGCCGCTGCCTATATGGGAGAACGGGTTTCTCAGGCTTTGCTCGACGACAGTCAGATTGTGGATAAACGGGTTAAATTCTTCTAATTCGTTATTTGATAGATGGGGCGCCGGATCCGAAATTTTTCGGATCCGGCGCTTGCTTTTGTGCGGGAGACGACAGTCTCCTTTGCGGTCGGGATATTCGGAAGAGAAGTCTGGAGAACCGGCTCGTTTTTTGACCCGATTTGGAGGGAAACGTGAAAATTCATGGGGTTTTGAAGAAGGAAGCTCCGATTTTTAACTATCTTTAATATCGATTTGGCGATGGACGAAGATTGAAGGCGGAATCTTTGTACGCGACATGAACCTTTTGCCCGGAACAGGGTTTGCTCTTCAGGCTTTCCGACCGTGCGCCGAATCGAACCTAACCTAACTTATACTATTTACCTAACTAACATCTCTATGAACACGAAAAACGCCATTTTGTGGTTGATCGGGTTTGTGCTGTTGGTCGGTTGCCGGGAGCAGCCGAAAACCAGAACGGTGTATGCCAGTGAGTGGGGTATCGTTCTGAACAGCGATGTATATCGGGGCGGAGGTACCGATATGACCGATGAGTTGCAGGCCTTGTTGGACAAGGCACCCCAATGGGGACGATTGCATTTGATTTTGGATGGGGCGGCCCTGATCAGCCGACCTTTGGACATTCATTCGAATACGACCATCGAATGTCCGGACAAATCTTGTGGTCTTTTTCTGGCCGACAGTTCGAACTGTTGCGTGGTACGGAACGCCAATCGGCGGATGGATACGATTATCGACCACAATATCACCTTGATCGGAGGAGTCTATAACAATAACTCTCCGGGACAGGTTCACCATCGGGATGAGGAACCCGACATCACGATCGTATCCAATATGGTTTTCGGGATGGAATTTTACGGGGTCGAACATGTCGTCATGCGTGATGTGACGATCGCCAACCAGCGAACCTGGGCGATGGTCATGGCCAATTGGAAGTATGTGGCGATGGACGATATCCACATCGATCGTCGGGAAAGAGCCGATGCCCAAAATCAGGATGGGTTGCATTTCTTGGGCCCGGGACGTTTCCTGACCTTGCGGAATATTTATGGGAATGCGGGCGACGATTTCATCGCCCTGGCGCCGGACGAAAGCGATCTCAAATCGAATATCGAGGATGTACTGATCGACGGGGTACATCTGGAAGAAGCCGATCAGGGGATTCGTCTTTTGTCGCGGGAGGCCGGTAAACTGGATCGTGTGATCATCCGCAATGTCACCGGAACTTATCGGAGTTACGGTTTTGTCATTACGCCGTGGTATGACGAGGGGCACGGAGGACATTACGGGAATATCGTTTTCGATATGATCGATTTGCGCCCGATGAAGAACAACTATACGTATGTTCGTCCGTTCCTGTTCAAGTTGGGGGGGAATATCGAAAGCATGACCCTGAAGAACATCTACCATCATACGCCGGCGTATGATCATACGTTTTGTGTCGTAGGCGGTCACTATGTACGGGACGTGCCTTCCCGGGCGGATCATCTCACCCGGATCGACCGTTTGATGATCGACGGTTTGTACGTCGACGAACGCGATGAAAACAGCGTTCCTCAGACCTATATCGATTTCCGGGGTGCAGAAGTAGGGTTGCTGTCGGTTAAGGATGTGATTATGCGGCGGGCAGACGGTTTGCCGAAGACGGGATCGTTGATCAAGGTTCGGGACAGCCATATTTCGGAGGTGATTCTCCACGACATCAGCGCTCCGTGTCTGAATCAGCTGACGGATGCTCCGGCCGGAAGTATCGGGCGGCTCGTGCGTTGACCTCAGGAGTCGGCCCTCTCTTTGCGGAGCGGTGGCGATTCTATGATAAAAATATCCGACCGTCATGACGGTCGGATATTTTTTGAGTCCCGATATAATCGTTAAGATTCCTCCGATTCTGCGTGTTCCGATTTTCTGGCGGAAACGAAAGAGCGGGAGGGCTTTGGGGGCTGTTTTACAGAGGGGCGTTGTTGAATCCGGCGGCGATCTGTTCGGCAATCTGGTCTACGGCTCCGGCCAGTTTGCTGCCGACCATCATTTTCATCATCATGTTGAGCTTGACATCCAGCACGATGCGCATGCGGGTATCGTTCTCAGCCGCTTCGACCAGTTGGAGCCAGAAGGTGAAGTCCATCGGTGAACCGTCCTCTCCGCAAATTTTGATGAGTTTAGGCGCTTCCTTTTCCACCATGCGCAGCTTGACCGGAAAGCCCTTGACCTTGAAAGAACAACTGTCTTCGGAAGCCTGCCAGCTTTCGACCTTGTCCGCCACAACGGGCGTCAGGTGCGTAAAATCACTCAGCAGTCCATAGACCAGAGCGGCCGGGCGCAGAATGCGTACATGTTTGCTTTCGTATCTTTCCATAGCGGTAGCGATCGGATTAACGGTTCCAGTTGGCCGGATCCCGACGCCATTGACGCAGGGTTTCGAGTTGGGCTTCCTGTACGTAGTTTTGTTCGCGGGCCAGTTCGATCAGGGTGTTGTAGTTGCTCAGGGTGTCGAGTTCGACGCCGGCATGGGCAAAATTTTCCTGGGCGGTCGGGAAACCGTAGGTGAAGATGGCCACCATACCCAGCACGTCGCAACCGGCACTGCGCAAGGCTTCGACGGCGCTGAGGCTGCTGCCTCCCGTGGAGATCAGGTCTTCGATGACGACCACTTTGTCTCCCGGGTGGAACTCCCCTTCCACCTGATTGGTCAGGCCGTGCGATTTCGGGGCGCTGCGGACGTAGATGAAGGGTTTCCCCAACTTTTCAGCCGCCAGTACCCCATGGGCGATGGCTCCCGTGGCTACGCCGGCGATGATATCGGCTTGAGGGTATTTTTCGGCGATCAGGGCTGCGAAGGCTTCATAGACCTGTTTGCGTACGGCCGGATAGGAGAGAATCTTGCGGTTATCGCAATAGATGGGCGAATGCCAGCCCGAGGCCCAGGTAAAAGGATTTGTCGGATTTAATTTAATTGCCTTAATTTGTAGTAAACTTTCGGCTACCTGTTTAGCGGAATCTTGCATCATTGAGTTATGTATCGTGTTTATATTGAAGACAACGTGATCGTGTTTACGCCCGAGGCTTCGACAGGGGGGAATACGCTCCGTCTGAACGTCGCCCCGGGAGAGGAACTGACGCTTACAAAGTTGTTGCAAAAAGTTCAATTTACCAAACGATTGGAAGTAATATCCACCCAGATCGAGCGGGTTTTCGACGAATTTTGCCGGACGCTTCCCTTGATCGAAGCGGGAGGAGGATTGGTTCTCGACGAAAAGGATCGTGTTCTGATGATTTTCCGCAACGGACGTTGGGATTTGCCCAAAGGAAAACGGGAGAAGGACGAGCCGATCCGCCAGTGTGCGGTGCGGGAGGTCGGCGAAGAGTGCTCGGTTGGAGATCTGACGATCGAACGTCCCCTGACCGAGACCTATCATGCCTATCGGATCGACGGACACTGGGTTCTGAAACGCACCCATTGGTTTTTGATGCACTGTCCCGGAGCACAACGGCCCGCCCCTCAGACGATTGAGGGGATTACCGAGGCGACTTGGATTCCGGAGGCGGAAGTCCCTGCGAAAGTGGCCGGAACGTATCGGACGATTCGGGATGTGTTTGCGGCGTGGGGGCATTACGGCGATGCCGCCTGGTTGCGGGATTGAAAAATCCGATTGGAGGAGCGGTTTCGTTCGGATACACCGGGAGGTGTCGGGCCGAAGGGGCCTCTGCCCGCGGAGCCAGGATCAGTAGAACTGAAATTTGTTAAATTATAGATGTTACCGATGAAAACACTTTTTAGCCTGTTGTGTTGCGGGGCGTTGACTGCGGTGGTGACGATCGCCTGCCACGAAGGCACTATCAAAACGAACGATGGGATGAAAACCGAAAACGCCTTGACCGAGGCGGAAAAAACGGCCGGTCTTTTAACGCCGGAAGTGCTCTGGAAAATGGGGCGTGTGGGTTCGGCGACCCTTTCGCCGGACGGGAAGACGGTGTTGTATACCGTCAGCCGTTACAGCGTGAGCCAGAATAAAAGTCAGACCTTGATCTGGTCGGTTCCTGAAGCGGGCGGTACGGCTTCGCCGGTGGTGGAAGGCGCCGCACCGCGTTGGAGCGGGGACGGTAGTCGTATTTATTATCTGGCGCCTCAAAATGGGGATACCCAGTTGTGGAGTGCGGCTCCGGACGGCAGCGGTGCCGTGACGGTGACGGCTGTTCCCGGCGGTATCGAAGATTACGGGGTAGCGCCCGACGGCAATCACTTGTATTACATCCAGCGGGTGAAGGTCGAAAAGCGCAACGGCTCGGAAATCTATACCGACATGCCCGAATCCCAGGTGAAAATCTATGACGATCTGATGGCCCGTCACTGGAACTATTGGGACGACGGGTCGTATCTGCATATTTTCGTGGCTCCGGTGACGGCCGGTAAGGCGGGCGAAGGGGTCGATATCCTGGCCGGTGAGCCCTGGGATGCGCCGATGGCCCCCTATTTCGACGGGAGTGAGATCGCCTGGAACCAAGCCGGGACCCAATTGGCCTATACCTGCAAGAAACTCAAGGGCAAAGATTATGCTCTGAGCACCGATTCCGATATTTTCCTCTATGATTTGGCTTCGGGACAGACCCGTAACCTGACCGAAGGGATGCCGGGTTATGACAAGTATCCCGTTTTTTCGCCCGATGATTCGAAGATCGCTTTCACCAGCATGCGTCGGGCCGGCAACGAGTCGGACAAGGATCGTCTGATGGTGGTGGACCTGGCTTCCGGGGAGAAACAGGATCTGACTGCGGAGTTCGATTACAACGCGGGGAATATCCGTTGGGCCTCGAACAACCTGCTCTATTTTATTTCGCCCATCGAGGCGACCTATCAGTTGTGTCGGGTAGCATGTCCGGATCGGGCCGCTCAGGCCGACGGGGCTCCGACGGTGGAAGTGGTGACGAAGGGCGATCATGACCTGAATGCCTTTACGATGGCTGCCGGGAAGATGGTGACCGAATTGACCACCTTGTCGGCTCCGACCGAACTTTATCGGGTCGACCTTCAGAATGGAGCGCTGAGCTGCCTTACCGATACCGATCCGGACATCCGGACCCATATTAAAATGGGGGAAGTGCAGAAACGTTGGGTTAAGACCACCGACGGCAAGCAGATGCTGACCTGGGTGGTATTGCCTCCCGATTTCGATTCGACGAAGAGTTATCCGACCCTGCTGTATTGCCAGGGCGGTCCGCAGAGTGTGGTCAGTCAGCGCTGGAGCTATCGTTGGAATGTACAGGTCATGGCAGCTCAAGGGTATGTGGTGGTGGCTCCCAACCGTCGCGGTTTGCCCTCTTTCGGACAGGAGTGGCTCGATCAGATTTCCGGGGACTACAGCGGTCAGAATATTCGGGACTACCTGAGTGCCATCGACGATGTGGCCAAGGAACCCTGGGCCGACGAAAATCGCATGGGTTGTGTAGGAGCCAGCTATGGCGGTTATTCGGTTTATTTCCTGGCCGGTCACCATCAGAAACGCTTCAAGGCGTTCATCGCCCACTGTGGGATGTTCAACTTCGAAAGCATGTACGGGTCGACCGAAGAGCTCTGGTTCCCCAACAACGATTTGGGTGGTCCCTATTGGAGTGACGATCCGGTGGCCAAGCGCTCGTATGCCAATTCGCCTCATAAATTCGTACAGAACTGGGATACCCCCATTATGATTATCGTCGGTCTGAACGACTTCCGGATTCCGTATGCCGAAAGCCTGCAGGCCTTTACGGCAGCCCGTCTGCACGATATTCCCAGTCGGTTGGTAGTCTTTGAAAATGAGGGACATCAAGTATTCAAACCGCAGAATTCCCTGGTATGGCAACGGGAATTTTTCGGGTGGTTGGATAAATATGTAAAAAATGCGACCCCGGCTGAAAAATAGTTTTGGAAAGTAAACCCTATACCGTGCGGGGCGGACCTTTTCAGAGGTCCGCCCCGATTCTTTTACAGGGGTAGTATAGGGTTACAGGGAAGCCCGCTCCCTAAGGGAGATGTTCTTTCAAGACACAGCGGGGAGGACGAGTTCGGGAATGGGTTCGTGTCGGCGGAAGAATTTCCGGCTGACTGTTGAGGATTCTTTTGCGAGTTATTCCGGGGGAGATGGTTGCGGTGGAAAATCAAAAAAGCCCGACCGGAGAGGTCGGGCTTTTGGCTTCGAGTTGACCCACCAAGATTCGAACTTGGAATGACAGAACCAAAATCTGCAGTGTTACCATTACACCATGGGTCAAACTGGATGCAAATATAACGATTATTTTTTTTCTGCAAAACTCTTTTACGTCAGGATCCTCGGAATGTGACGGAATTGTGAGACCGGAGGGGTGTTTGCGACGTCATTTTGTCGTTAAGCCCTTTCCCCGGCTCCCGATGCGGAGATTTCCTGATCGATTCGTCGCATGATCTGTTCCGTGGCCCCTTTGTGTGTGAGCACATAATCCCGGCAGGTACTGCTGCTGCGTTCATAGCATTCCGGATCGGTATCCATCGTTCGGAACCAGTCGAACAGCCCTTCGAAATCGGAGATGCTGCGGGCACCTCCGGCCTGAATGAGTTCGCGGGCTTCCTGAAACTTCTCGTACCGGGGACCGAAAGCCAGCGGCAGACCGAATGTGGCGGCTTCGAGAATGTTGTGGATGCCGACTCCGAAACCGCCTCCGATATAGGCCCAGCGTCCGTAACGGTAGACCGACGAGAGAATCCCGACCGTGTCGATGATCAGTACCGACGCCCCTTCCAGATCGCTGTCTGCCTGGAGTTCGGTATATCGCAGCACCCGACCGCTGCACTGAGCGGCCATTTTGCGGATGCGGGTTTCTTCGATTTCATGGGGAGCGATGATGAATTTGGTGCCGCTTTCGGCATCCCGGATCAGTTTCAGAAGCAGTTCTTCATCGGGGGGCCAGGTGCTTCCGGCGACCAGTACCCGACTGCCGGCGGCGAATCGGGCGATGGGAGGCAGTTCCCGCGCGGCTCGGGCGATGGCATATACGCGGTCGAAGCGGGTGTCTCCGGTGACGGTGACGGCTTGGATGCCGATACCTGCCAGCAAACGTTTCGACTCTTCGTTTTGAACGAACAGCTCGTCGAATACGCGCAGGGCCCGGCGCATCAGGCTGCCGTACCAGCGGAAAAACGATTGACCGGGGCGGAATATCGCCGAAATGAGGTAGGTGTGAACCCCCGCCCGTTGCAGGGCCAGCAGATAGTTGACCCAGAATTCGTATTTGATGAATACCGCAATGCGGGGCCGTACGATTTTCATGAATTGGCGAACGTGGCTGGGCGTATCGCTCGGCAGATAGAAAATATAGTCGGCTCCGGGGTAGTTTTTCCGGATCTCATAACCGGAGGGCGAGTAAAACGTGACCAGGATTTTGTAGTCGGGATGGGCCTGTCGGAACGCTTCGATCAGGGGGCGTCCCTGCTCGAATTCCCCCAGGGAGGCGGCGTGGAACCAGATCAGCGAGGCTGTCGGGTCGATCGCTTCCTGCAGGCGGCGGAAAATATCCCGACGTCCTTCCACCCACAGTCGGGCTTTGGGATTGAAGGTGGACGCGAGGCGGATACCCTCGGCCATCAGGCCGACGGCCAGGTCGTAGAGCAGTTTCATGATAACGGACAGTTTGAACGTAAGGTCTTAAAAAACACCCCCGGAACGCATAGCGACCGGGGATGGCATGAAGGTCGGTGAACTGTCAGGCATGTTGTACGACGGCTTGCAGGCCGGTACGATTCAGGATGGTGAGTTGATTGCCCTGACGACTGATCAGCTTTTTCTTTTCCATTTCCTGCAGAACGGTATCTACGGCCGTCCGTGTGGCATCGAAATAGGAGGCGATTTCCGCAATGTCGGGTATCGGCAGCGAAGGTTTGGTTTCGGAGCTGTTTTCCAGCAGGTAGGTAGCCACCTTGGCCTGGAGCGACCGGAACGACAGGAAAAATATCTTCTTCGACCAGAGGTTGGCCCGGTTGGAAATGATGTCGATGAAGTTCGACAGCACCACGACGTTGTTCTGCATCAGTTCGAACAGATATCCCCGGTGCAGGGTGAGGATCCGTACCGCTCCGTCGGCAATCACGTCGATGGGCAGTTTGTTGTACCCGCCGAACAGGAAGGCCGGGGCGATCAGTTGAGGAGCTTCGATCTTGTCGATCATGACGGTTTTACCCGAGGGATCGGTCATTTCTCCGTGTACTTTTCCCTGTACGATGATCATCAGGCCCGAATAGGCGGTATCGCGGTCGGCGATCTTTTCGCCGTCCTTATAATCGTTCAGTGTGTAGTTGCCCTGTGCGATCATTTCGCGGATGGTGTCCTGGGTGAGTCCCCGGAACAGAGGGCATTGTGTCAGTGTGGCGTACATGTTTTTACTCTCTTTTAGGCAGGTGCGGCGCTCGGAGCGTGGTACACTTGCGGTTCTCTATGGTTGAAGATACGAAAAATTCCCCGTTCGACCAACTTTTCAGGGCATGCGATGCGGGGAATCTTTCACAAGGGGTCGGCTTCGTACGTACAAGGTCCCGCACCGCCGTCAAGGGGTTCTCGGATCGGTTCGGCAGAACGTTCTGCCGAAGGGGTCAGTTCACCGAGGGAAGATACGAATATTCCTTGGAGTATTCGAGCATCTGTCCCGCATAGTCGTCGGTATATTCGAGCAGGACGTCGATGATCTGTCCGTTTTCCATGATCGGTTTGTAAACCGGATTGACAAATCCGCTGTAAGGTTCGAGGTTCAGTTTGGCGTAACGTTCCAGCACTTCGGCATGGAGAGCCGGATCGACTTTCACACCATAGGTTTCCACCAGTTCGCGGCCGGCTTCGTAGTCGCCTTCGCTCTTGATGCGCTGGATTTCGCGCAGCAGATCGCCGAACAGACCCCGCAGTTTCTGGTAGTCGTTGACCACGAAATAGGTTTTCCCGTCTTTCACCACTTTTTCCACTACTTGGCCCTCGCCTTTTTCGTAGCACCATTCGGCGATCAGTTTGCGGTTGCGCATGTGGGCTTCTTCGACATCCTTACCCGGTTGGATGCGGGTCAGTTGGGTCATTAGCCCGTTGAGCATGTAGGTGGCATATTCGGCTTTGGCCACGTCGAACGAGGGTACCAGACCCAATTCGACCAGTTTGGGGTCGCCCAGGTAATAGAGGGCAAACAGGTCGGCCCGAGCCTCTTCGAGCGTCGAACCGTAATTTTTCAGGGCATCCGATTGTACGCCCGGAGCCAGTTGACCCGAACCGTGACCCAGACATTCGTGCAGGTCGGTATGCAGGTCGTCGCCCAGGCTGCCGAATTTCTTTTTCAGCTCCCGGTCTTCCGGACGCAGAATGAATTCTTCGTCGAAACCGTTGCCTTTGGCGGCTTCGTTATAGGCGTGGGTGATGTTCTGGATGGTCACCGATTTGCTGCCGTAATCTTTACGGATCCAGTCGGCGTTGGGCAGGTTGATGCCGATGGGCGTGGCCGGGAAGCAATCGCCCCCCAGGATGGCGGCCGTGATGACTTTGGCCGATACGCCTTTTACTTTTTCTTTGCGGTAGATCGAATCGATGGGGGAGTGATCTTCGAACCATTGGGCTTCGGCGCTGATGGTTTCGGTGCGGCGTGTGGCTTCTTCATCCTTGAAGTTTACCATGGCTTCCCACGAGGCGCGATATCCCAGCGGATCGCCATAGGTTTCGATGAAGCCGTTGATAAAGTCTACTTTCGAGGTGGTATCCTGCACCCACAGAATGCTGTACTCATCGAAGGTGCGCAGATCGCCCGTACGATAATATTCGCTGAGGGCCTGGATGGTTTTTTTCTGTTGAGGTTGGGTGGCCACTTCGGCAGCTTTGTCCAGCCAGAATACGATCTTTTCGATAGCCGGCGAATACATGCCTCCGATTTTCCAGGTGCGTTCGACGATACGGCCGTTTCGTTTGGTGAGTTGGCTGTTCAACCCATAGGAAATCGGACGCGGATTGGCGGGGTCGGTACGCTTTTTATAATATTCTTCCACTTCGGCCTGGGTGACGCCGTCATAGTAGTGGTTGGCCGAGGTGGCGATCATGTCTACTCCGTCGGCCTGGTTGGCGCGTTTGGGGTAAAGCGTAGGATCGAACATCACCGGTTTGATCGTAGCGACCACTTCGCTGACCGAAGGAAAATCCGCCGGGAAAAATTCTTCCGGGGTTCCGGCGATCAGCTGGTCGAAATAGCGTTCGGAAAATTCCGGCTGGAACTTGTCGTTGGAGTAGTGGTGATGGATACCGTTGGCGAACCAAACCTTTTTCAGGTATTTCTCGAATTGACGGAATTCGTCCGTTTGACGGTCGCCGGTATAGTGTTGATAGATGGTTTCCAACGTGCGGCGGATGCGCAGGTTGTATTTTCCGTTCTGGTCGAAGAAGATATCCCGACCGCAGAGGGCTGCCTGGTTGAGGTAATAGATCAGCAATTTTTCGTTCAGAATCAACGTGTCGAATCCCGGAACCTGGTATTTAAGCACTTTAATGTCGTCGAAACGGTCGACCACCCAGTTGAACTTCGCTTCGGGTTCGGTCTTTTTGCGACACGAGCTCAGGCTTGCTATCAAAATGGCCATACAGCTAAACGTTATGAATTTTTTCATGGGACAACGGGTTGTATTGTCGACAAAGTTAAGGTTTTTCGACAAAAAAAAAGTTAGATAATATTAATCTAATTTCTACCTTTGCGGTGTCCGAAAGGGACCTTGATAGATTAAGGAATTTATACGGATGAAAGTTTTTTCCAAACAGGCCGACCTGTCCGCCGCTTTGGCCCGGGCCGAAGGTAAGATCGGATTCGTTCCCACGATGGGAGCGCTGCATGCCGGGCATGCTTCGCTGGTACGGCGCTGCCGGGCCGAAAACGATCAGGTGGTGGTGAGTGTATTCGTCAATCCCACCCAGTTTAATGATCCGACCGATTTGAAAAATTATCCCCGCACGTTGGATGCCGATCTGGCGTTGTTGGAGCAGGTCGGAGCCGATTGGGTGTATGCTCCCACGGTCGAAGACATCTATCCCGAACCCGATATGCGTCAGTTCGATTTCGGGGGTCTGGATCAGGTGATGGAAGGGGCTTGCCGCCCGGGACACTTCAATGGGGTTGGTCAGGTGGTCAGCCGTCTGCTGACGATTGTCAAACCCGATGTGGCCTATTTCGGGGAAAAGGATTTCCAGCAATTGGCCATCATTCGTTATATGGTTCGTCAGTTGAACCTGCCGGTACGGATCGAAGGGTGTCCCATCGTGCGAGAAGAGGACGGATTGGCGCTCAGTTCACGCAACCGCTTGTTGACGCCCGAACATCGGGCTGCAGCTCCGTTGATTTGTCGGGCCTTGCAGGCCGGAGCCGCTCAGGCCGGGAAATTGCCGGTGGAAGAAGTACGCCAATTGATTCGACAGATGATTGATGCCGATCCTTTGTTGGAGGTGGAATATGTCAGCATCGTGGATAACGACACCTTGCAGGAGATTACGGAATGGACATCGGCGCCGTTGCGGGTTTGCGTAGCGGTACGGGCCGGGGCCATCCGCCTGATCGATAACATGGATATGAGCGTGAAATAAGAAAACGAATTATGCAGATCGAGGTACTCAAATCGAAAATTCACCGCGTGACCATTACCCAGGCCAATCTGGATTATGTGGGCAGCATCACCATCGATGAAGAGTTGCTGGAGGCGGCCAATATGATCGAAGGCGAGAAAGTACAGATCGTCAATGTCAACAATGGCGAACGTCTGGAGACCTATATTATTAAGGGGGAACGCGGTAGCGGTGCCGTATGTTTGAATGGTCCGGCGGCTCGTAAATGCGTGGTGGGCGATGTGGTCATCATCATTTCGTATGCCTTGATGGATTTCGAGGCGGCCAAAACGTTTAAACCCTGGGTGATTTTCCCCGATACGGAAACCAACCGGCTGGTGCGTTAATGGATTGAGCAAATTACGTTCGGGAATACTCCCGATCACGGAATGAAAAGAGAGGAACCTGCTTGCAGGTTCCTCTCTTTTGTTGGGGGGTGCGGAGCGGTTTGTCGTCGGGTGAGGGCTGGCGATTGAAGGGAAGCGAGGTTTCGGGGCGAGGAGGCTGTCGGCCGGACGACGGTTTTGAAGCGATGCGTTTGGGCCGCTTGCAGGGCGATGCAGGGAATACATGAAGGGTCGAACCAGACGGATTAGAGGGAATACGACAGCCGATGGATTCGAGGGGGTATCCGTTCCCCGCAAAAAGGTCCGGGAGACGACGAAACAGAAGACGAAAAGGTGTTTTTGCCTGGAAAGAGAAGAACCTGATGGGGTTTGTAGGCCTCTCTTTTGGTGCTTCTGAGCGAATTTTCTATTTTCGTGGGAAACCTGATGCGGGTTGTTGTGGAGATACTCCGGGCGAAGGATTGAGATGCCTGAAACGCGGAATCGTTTTGGGTCTCGATCCGGTTTTGCGTTTGAGAACTATACCGGGGCCTCTGCATGCCTGTGTGTGAAAAGATGTGGCTATGTTTAGATCGTTATGGCTGGTCGGTTTGTGGGTGGGGGCGGTGATCGGTTCGGTCGCCGCGCAGCCGACTGCACAGACTCCGCCTGAAATTCCCTTTTTGCCGCCGGTCCCGGCAGTTTCTTCCGATTCGACGGCCCTGGAACCGGACAGTGTAATCCCTCTGCCGACGTATGAATCGTTGAGAGACCGTTTGCCGTCTCCGGTGTATGACCAGAAACCGCTGTGGGTCGAATGCTATTGGAAAGCCTGGGAGTTGGCCTGCCGTCATATTTATCGCCCCACTCTTCAGAACGGATTTGTCTCGTCTTTTGTCGATCCGGCTTTCAGCAATCATGTGTTCATTTGGGACATGTGTTTCATAACGCTGTTTTGCAATTACGCGCAGGGATTGGTCCCGGGGATCGAAGGGCTGGATAATTTCTATGTCAAACAACTCCCGACGGGAGAAATCTCTCGGGAAATCGACCGGGAAACCGGAAAGAGCATCTGGATGGCATCTCCGGCGGGACGTTCGCTCTATTCGCTGCGGGGTTGGGATCCTCCCGTGGAATTCAGCTGGACCGCTCCGGGTTATCCGGTGGAATACCTCGGGCGTGAGGTGCCGTTGCCGGCTCCTCTGTTGACGATGGAGGGTGTGAGTCACCCGCTGCTCGCCTGGGCCGAATGGGAAAGTTTTCGATTGAACGGAGATACGGCTCGTTTGCAGAGGGTATTCGAACCCTTGCAGCGCTATTATGAGGCGATCGACAAGTATTATCGACAGGGAAACGGGTTATATATGACCGATTGGTCGAGCATGGACAACTCGGTCCGCAATATTTTTCTCACTCAAGGGGGCCAGGGTGTGGATATTTCGGCCGAGATGGCTCTTTTTGCCCGTACGATGGCGGAGATCGCCCGGGTGTTGGATCTGGGACCCCGTGAGGCTTATTTTCGAGGCGAAGCCTCCCGGATTACCCGGCAGATGAATGCCCTGATGTGGAGTTCCGAGCGTCAGTTTTATTTCGATCTGACGTTGGAGGGAGGTCGATCGCCTATTCGCAGCATTGCCGGTTTCTGGCCCCTGTTGGGCGGTGTACCCGACGCCGATCAGGCGGCCCGAATGGTCGAACAGCTGACCGATACCGCTAAATTCTGGCGGAGAAATCCCGTGCCGACTCTTTCGGCCGAACATGCCCGCTATTCGGCCCGGGGCGACTATTGGAACGGGGCGGTTTGGGCACCGACCAATACCATGGTGATCCGGGGTTTGGAACGGTATGGATACGATTCGTTGGCCCGGCTCATCGCGCTGAAACACCTGGACCTGGTTTCCGAGGTGTATCGGCAGACCGGCACGATATGGGAAAATTACCAACCCGATTCGTTGTCGTATGGTTGGGTCGAGTTGCAGGAAGGGGTCTATCGTCCCGTACGGCGGGACTTCGTCGGATGGAGCGGAATCGCACCGATTCTCTATTTGCTGGAATACGGAATCGGACTCAAGGCCGATGCCCCCTCCCGGACATTGCATTGGAGGCTGGATGCGGATACGCGTGTCGGTTGCGAGCGTTTCCGATTCGGAGGCATCGTGACTTCCCTGATCGCTGAGCCCGTCGAGGGCGGAGGCTATGAGTTGCAGGTCTCTTCCGATACCCCGTATACCTTAGAGTTGGAGGGCCGCGTCAATCGTCGTGTGGAGGTTCCGAAAGGGACAATTAGCCTGACTTTACCCTGATCGCTGGACGTGCCGGAACGTTTTGCCGCCGGAGGATCCCCTCGTGGGAGCGAAAGCGGTTTTCGAAAAGAAAACGGCAGGCAGAGAGCCTGGCTGTCGGAGAATGAATGACTTTTAGGACCGTGTCGGAGACAGAGGGGTGTTCGGGTATTTGTCTTCGGAAAAAGCCTTTCGAACGATCTCCCTGCACCGTCCTGACCGCGTGGTCGCACGGTCCGAGAGGGATTATTCGGGAAAAAATGCTAACTTTGTTTATCTCCCTTCTGTACGTATCATGCAAAACACGACCCGGCGGAATTACCTGTTTTATGGATTGATGTTGCTGGTTTTCGGGGCATCGATTTGGGGAATTATGGTTCTGGGTGAACGCTTCGACGGTCAGTTCGATCCGACTCCCGTTTCGGTTTCGGGCGTTTCTCATGGATGGCAGGCCGACCGGCCTGAAGCGGCCGAAACCGGAGAACTGACACCGTTCGATCTTTTCTGGCAAGGTATGCGGACTCATCTGTCGCATCCGCTGCCGTTGCTGTTGTTGCAAATCATCTCCATTCTGATCGCGGTCCGTATCTTTTCGTTTCTGTTCAAATACCTGGGTCAGCCGGGCGTGATCGGAGAAATCTGTGCGGGCATTGTCTTGGGCCCTTCGGTGTTGGGCTATTTCTTTCCGGAGGTATTCGCTTTTTTGTTCTCGCCCGACTCGTTGGTGCCGCTGAATATCATCAGCCAGATCGGGTTGGTGCTTTTCATGTTCATCATCGGAATGGAACTCGATCTGGGCACCATCCGCAAAAAAGCCAGCGAGACGCTGGTGATCAGTCATGCCAGCATCATCGTGCCGTTTTTCGGCGGAGTCGTGCTGTCGTATTTCGTGTTTCCGGAGTTCGGAGCGACGCATACGACGTTTTTGCCGTTTGCGCTGTTTGTGGGAATTTCGGTCAGTATCACGGCCTTCCCGGTGCTGGCCCGGATTATTCAGGAACGCAACCTGAGTAAAACTCCGATGGGTATGCTGGCCATTGCCAGTGCGGCGAATAACGATATTACCGCCTGGTGCCTGCTGGCGGCCATTATCGCCATTGCCAAGGCGGGCAGTATTGCCAGCGCGGGTTTTACCCTGCTGGCCGCTGTCCTGTATGTTTTATTCATGTTCTTGGCGGTCAAACCGTTCATGAAGAAGATCGGGGATATCTATCACAGCCAGGAGGTGGTCAACAAAACCCTGGTGGCATTTATTTTTCTGGTATTGATCCTTTCTTCCTATATCACCGAGATTCTGGGGATTCATGCGCTTTTCGGGGCTTTTGTGGCCGGGGTCATTATGCCCGATAACATCAATTTCCGGCGCGTGATGACCGAAAAGGTCGAAGATGTGGCACTGGTGCTGTTCTTGCCGTTGTTTTTCGTCTTCACGGGGTTGCGTACCGAGATCGGATTGCTCAATACACCCCATTTGTGGGGAATCTGCGGTTTGTTTATCGTGGTTTCCATTGCCGGGAAATTATGCGGAGCCGCTTTCTCGGCCCGTTTTGTCGGAGAATCCTGGAAGGACAGCCTCTCGATCGGGGTCTTGATGAATACGCGTGGGTTGATGGAACTCATCGTGCTGAACATCGGGTATGAAATGGGCATCCTCCCGTCGTCCATTTATGTGATCTTCGTCATCATGGCCTTGTGTACGACCTTTATGGCGACCCCTTCGTTGGTGTTGATCGAAAAGTGGTTCGACCGGGGAAGACGGACTCGTCGGCAACAGGCGGTTCGTCGGGTTTTGTTGCGTCCGCGGATTCTGATCGCTTTTGCTCGTCCGTCGAGTGCTCCGGTTTTTTTGCGGATCGTGCATTTGTTGTGCGGACGTTATGTCTCGGGAGCTAAAACGACGGTGCTGCACTTTACCATCGGGACCGAAACCAATCCGATGTATGCCGGACGCTTTTCGCGGGAAAGTTTCGAACCGGTCGAGGCCGAAAGCAAACGTCTCGGATTCCCGATCGAAACCGTATATGGGGTCACCGACCATTATCAGAAAGATCTGTTGGAAATCGTGCGCAGGGAACAGTACGATTTCGTGTTGGTGGGTGCCGGGCCCAACTTTATCTCCGATTATGTCGTTCCGGGGCGCAGTAGCCTGTTCTTGCCGGCGGAGCTGCATCGGATCAATTATCGGTTGCGTCCGAATCAATGGTTTTTCCTCGGGGAATCGGCTCGGGACAAGTCCAAACGGTTATTCAATCATATTCCGGCGACTTTCGGGGTGTTTGTCGATCGGGGGTATCAGGGAGCACGTCACATCGGAGTGTTGCTGGCTGATCAGCGGGATCGTCAGTTGTTGCTTTACACGTCTTCCGTGGCTGGTGGGGCCGAGGTGACGGTTCGGGTGGCCGACTCGACCTTCATGCCTGAGGTCGAGGCTGAGATGGCGGCGCAGCCCTCTCCCGAACGCGAGCATTGCCATCTGGATCCTCCCGGTCAACCCTTCATGGAATTTCTGCAAGGGAAAGACCTGATCATTATCAGCTATATTTGCTGGTTGAGCATCACTCAGTTGCAGACTTCGCACATCGCCCTGTTGCCTTCATTCTTGGTGATCAAACCATTTTCGGCAGAAAAAAATCCGTAATTCATGGCAGAACATGCAAGGGGCCTGATGGGTCGGCTTCTGGCACGCTGAACGACGCTCGACACCGGATCAAAGGTCGGTGACTGATCCGAACGCATGGAGGCCGGGGTCGCTTCAGGGTGTCATGGAGGCAGCATTTTCTCGATTGTTTCTCGGAGCAAGAAAGTAGGGGAGAAATCAGGAGGGGACGAGAGCGAAGAGATGAGCCGAAAACAAGGGATCGGGAATGGAACTTTCTCCGAACGGTTTTGGACAAAAGTCTGTGTGGCCCTGAGCTCAGGGGTTTTCGGGGCCTACACGTTTCCGGTCGGGATAGAGAGTCTCCTACTCGGTAGGCTGCGGTATTCATATTGGGTAATTGGGTAATTGGGTAAAATCAATTACCTTTGAATATGAAATACGGGAAATGAAGCGGCTGTCATCAGCAGCACGGTCCCGGGTATTGTCAAGACATATTGTTGAATACATAGGAGGTAAGACACCTTTTATACCTAACCGTAAATCTCGCGACCTCTCCGGGAACGGAGAGATGATTTCTTCGGTATAATTGTTGTCTCGGCCTAAGTCATGTCCTGTCTCTGCCTGTGAGGGAAGAGTACGGGACAGGCTTGGGCGCAGGACAGTTTTCGAAGATAGGCTCGCGAGGCCGACGGTTAGGAACTTGTCTCTGCGCCCTTTTTTTATGCTTATGAAAAACTCTTTTACTCCTGACATCCGAGAATGGCTGGCCGTTGAAAGTCAGGAGGAAGTCTGTGCGGAATGGGAAGAAGGTTTGGATCAACGGCCTTGGGAAAGGAGTTTCGACCTTGCTCCGGAAGATTTCGAAACGGCGTTAATCGGAGAGTGGATCTGTCTGGGATGTTGTGTGCGCGAAGGCTCGTGCGGGTGGCGAGTGGATCACCGGATTACAAGTCCGGTGAAGCGCTGGCGGTTTTACCCGGAAGGCCTTTTGTGGGAGGAGAAAGAGGGTGTCGGCGGTGCGTGGTTCCCCTATTCGGTCTATCGGGCCCGTGGGGAGCTGTTCATCATGCGGGATCCCCGTCCCGGCCGTTGGCATCGGGAAGAGAGGTATGGCCTGGCCAGACTGGATTCAGAGGTGTTGTGGCTGTATGAACCGCCTTTCGAGGACGAAGAGCATCCACCGTGTCATAGCCTGGTCTTTCGGCGTGGGAGATAACCCGAGGCCGATGCTTGTTCGGACCGGGCAAGAGAGCGCAACCTCCTTGTTTATACGAACAGCGACCGGAATTTTTTCCGGTCGCTGTCGTGATTCGAGAGGATGTCGTCGGTTTATCGTACGACGATTTCGTCGATGAACATCAGGGCATCGTCCCCCGAATAGTAGTGCCATACGGGGCAAATGTCCATGCTGTTGATTTTCAGTTTGACATACCGGGCCTGTCGGGGTTCGAAATCAAAGGTATACAATTTCGTTCCGAAGAAGGGATCCTTGGTGACGGTATGGGTGACGGCTTGTCCGGCCTGCGAGAAATGCTGGCCGTCGATCGAGGTGAAGGCTTCGATGCGTTCGGGCAGGAAGGCCGACTCCCAGAGAATCTGCAGATGATGGGAATCGACGTGCCGGACGGTTTCCACTTTTTCGAGGTCGACGGTCAGTTCCACCGTGGGTTGGTAGAAGCCCAACCATTGGGTGATCCAGATTTGCGTGCCGTGCAGACCGTCGGTCAGCAGGGGTAAACCCTGTCCCTGTCCGTCGCGTTTTTCGCTGACCGGAACGTTCGAAGTGACCGGTTTGCGATAAGCCAGGTTTCCTTCTTGTTGTACCTGAGCCATGTAGAGCATCTGATTCCGGTACTCATCCGGGGTGCTGTGATGTTCGGTTACGCGCCAGACCCCTTGTTTTTTACACAGTTCGGTAAATTCGTCCAGTCGATCCAACCATTCCTGCTTGGCTTGCCACTTGCCGTCTTTCTCTTCGAGGAAGCCGCGGGGGCCGTACGGATCTTTACGGCTGATCTCCATGGCGGCAAAGTAAAGAGATTTGCGGGCGATTTTCACCCGGGTTTGGATTTCGGGATCATCGGCCGTGGCCTCCACGGCCTGATCCATCAGGGCGAGGTATTGTTCCATTTTGTCGGCCGACAGCCAGGTATCGGCATATTCAGCCGCGTAGCGGTGCAGGCCGAGCCATTGTCCCGATTCCTGCATGTTGTGGCAGATCAGGTCGATGTATTGGCGGATATAGGGACCTCCCTGACCGTAGTAACCGTTGAGAAATTCGTTCATCAGCGCGTCGAAATCCTGATAGGGATCCCACAGCAGTTTGGAAACGACGTAGCTGCGCATCTCGCAGAGTTCGCCGCCCTGAATACCGCAACACTGTTCGAAGAAGGTCTTGACACCGTGAGAAGCAAAATATTGGATGTTGGGTTGCAATACGTACCAGTTGGGGAAAGGACGTTGCAGTTCGTTGAAACTGACCGCGTAGTCCCACATGAAGATGTTGTCGGTCAGTCGGGCCCAGTCTTCCATGTCGCGGCAGAAATCGGCGCTGGTCGAGTCTTCGGCAATCGGCATGGCTCGGTTGCATTCGATGCTGCAGAACATGATGTTGACGTTGGGGGCCGGTTTGGTTTTCGGGGCTTTGCGTGTGTACTGATAGCCTAAGGTCGAGATGGTTTTGTCGGGGAAGCGTTCGGCCACCTGGTTGACGAAACGAATGACCGATCCGGCCGGACTGCCTTCTTCGGCATCGATGGCGGCGCAGTGTTCGCACTGGCAGTATTGGAAGTTGTCGTTGCTGCTGACCGACCAATATTGGGCGTCAGGATTTTTGGCGATTTCTTTGGCCAGGTTTTGGCAGATGATCTCCAAGACCGCCGGATTCGACAGGCAGGGTTGGGTTTTGCTGCGGCGTCCTTTGACCAGCGCAAAATACTCGGGGTGGGTTTCATAGAGTTCGTGCGGCAAAAGAATGTCGAACGTGTGCACGAACAATCCCCAGTTGTCTCGTTCTCCGTCAGGGGTTTGGCTCAGACGCAGCCAGTCGTTGGTGAGCGTATCCAGCGGGAGCCCCGATACGTAACGTTCGGTGAATACCGGAACCTGAATGTCGTTCAGGGTGGCGGGAAGCGTCAGTCGGGCTTTTCGGGGGACGGTTTCGGCCTGAGGGGTATAGTGGCGAACGCCGAAGTAATCTTCCAACAGTGCATATACGCCGTACAGGGTTCCTTTGCGCGGGCCCCCCTGGATTGCCAGTTTCGGACCCAGGGTGCGGATTGCGAATCCGTCGGGCCCCAGACTGTCTAGTTGAGCGTATGTGGCCCGGTTGGTGCCTCCGATCAGAATTTCATGGTCGATGGCGGCGGCGGTGTCGCGGACGATGGGCAATTCGCAGTCGGAAATGGTTTTCAGGTAGCGTTGCAGTTCGGTCGCTGCCCGGGTTTCGGTTTCGGTGGCCTGATTCGGGATGACGATGGTGTAGTCGTTCAGCGTCAGTTTTCCGGAACAGGAAGCCAATAAAAGGGCTAAGGTGCCCCATAAAAACAGTTTTTTCATGGTTTGGGTCGATTATCGGAACCGGATGTTGCAGGGTATCAGACGTTGTTTCTGAAAACATTAAAGCCCGGTTTCGGATTGGCAGCCTAAAGATAAAAAAATTTAGGAATAATCTGGACGTCGCGGGAGAAAGCAGTATCGGGTTAGATCGTCTGGAGGGAGGGGTGGCCTCTGGAAGGGCTGATACCTTGAGCAAAGACGTCGGATGGCGGCCCGCTTTGATGCCCGGAAGCCCGGACCCCATTCGGGTCCGGGCTTCCGGGATATTCTTGTGGGACGAGGAGAGTCAGGTTCTCTCGGGAGCGGTGATTTCAGCCTTTCTATTTCAGTCCCCCGGCAGCAATCCACTCGTCCTGATCGATCATTTTGTTCAACAGGGCATAGATGGTCAGTCCCGAAACGGTTTTGATTCCGGTTTTGCGACTGATGTTTTTTCGGTGCGAAATGACCGTGTAGACCGAGATGTGGTGCATGTCGGCAATCTGTTTGTTGGTCAGACCGCGGGCCACGGCCACCAGGATCTCTTTTTCCCGGCCCGAAAGTTCATAGCCGTCCGAATGGGCGGGTGCGGGACGACTCTCTTCGAGGGCTTTGCGTAACTTGCGGATGATCTGGGCGGGTTCATCGTACAGGCTGATATGACCGTCGTATTGTTTGAGCGCATCCTCTTCCATCAGCCCGTATACGACGGCGACCAGAGCCATTTCCCCCAACGTCGGAGCCAGACTGCGTACCAGCAGTCGCTTCTGGTAGTCGATTACCGAGGGGTTGATCAATAACAGGTCGGGATGCAGGCGTGGCAGTTGTTCCAGCCCGTGCGTCAGATCGGCATAGACGCTCAGATTTTCGAATTCGGGGTGCTCGGACAGCAAGCTCCGGATTCCCCGCGAAACGATGGCCGACGGCTCGATGAGTATCAGCCGGTAGCGGTGGGGTCTATCGGTTTTCATGGCTTTCGAGCTGGGCTACGTAGGGAATCAGAATATGGTTTTCGATGAGGGTGTGTTTGTTCAGGTCCTCTTCCAGCAGAAAGATGTCGAACAAAACCTCGTCGCGCAGATCGGCCTGAGAGTTTTCAGGCAGGTATTTGAGAATGATGTTTTGCAGGTCGTTGAGTTTTTCCTCGATGTTGCTGTGATTGCGTTCGAACTGTTCGATGCTGTATCCGTTGCCGGGACGTCCTTCCGCCAGATCGCGGATATAGGGAAAGACCGTCTCTTCCTCGTAGGCGAAATGGTGGAGGGTTTCCTGTTGGTAGTCGTCGATGAAGCGTTCGAGGATTTTCAGATGGATAGGCTCGCAGGGGCTGGCCATCTGACGGACTTTCTGACGCAGGAGGGGTATCTGTCGGGAATAATATTGGTGGGATCGATGCAGGTAGTCGATCAGTTCGCTGACCTTGAGACGCTCGATCCATTCGTCGGGCAGTGGGAGGTTGTCGCTGCTGTGGATGCGGCAGATCATCAGGAAAAAATCGGGAGAGATCTCGTAGCGGCGGCACATCTCCTCGACGTTGGTTTCGCCGAAGCCCAGGGCGATACCCATACGGCGTAAGACGAACAGTAGTTTGTAATTGGCCTGAATCAGGTCTGCCAATTTACTTTTGGGCGAAAAAAGCCATGGCGAATCTTGGCCGGGGAAGGCAGACCCCTCCGGGATAGCACCGTTTTTAGGAGTTTTCATAGGGAATATTGTTTCGTTGAACCATTCTTTTGAGGGCTTGGGTGTGAGAAGAAAGCCCGTTGGAATCGTTTAACGAACCGGAGGTGCGCGTCGTGGAATCCATCGTTCACCGACCTCGGCGATGCGGTAAGGGGGTGGGCAAAGTAAGGGAGGGTAGCTCGTACGGCAGATGCGCAACAGCAGGTCAGCCACGAACAGAATCAGCAGGATGTGAGAAAGTTGCTGAATGGTTTGGTAGGCTGCTCTCGAATGGTGATGGGTCGGAGCGTTGGCTTCGTGATGCCAGACCGGATGGGAATGAACGATCAGGCCGTCCGGTTCGGCGTGGACGTGATAGAAGAGGGTTGTACCGCCGTAATACCCGACAAACAAGAGCGTGAGCAGGAGACTTTCCAGTATGGTGACCGATCGTTTCACGAAAGCAGGACGCATCAAGAAGGCTTACCCGACAAAAGTACGAAAATAAAATAGAAATATTGAGACGGTTTTCTCCTTGAAAACGAGGAAAATTTTGTGTGTTGAGGCGGTAGCGGAGGCTGTTGGGACGCGAAATGCGTAGGAAACGAGCCGTGGCGTATTTGCCGTCAGGGGATCGCGATCGACGGGAACGAGGGCTGTTTTCCCGGAGATATCCCTGTATGTGGGGAGGGACTGGTATCAGAATCCCCATCGGTGGGGATTGCGGGAGCTGTTTTGAATCTTCATCTTTGCACAGTGAGAAGATCATAAAGCCCATTTTCTTGTAGTAAGTTAAAATTAAGTAAGGTTGGAATGCCCTGCGAGTTTTCGGAATGCTCGCAGGGCTTTTTGTGTGGGGCGGAGGCGGTATCTGAAGCCTCACGCCCGAAACGATTTTCCGAAACGACTCCCCGAGGCGCCACTCCCGAAATGGCTCCCCGAAGCACCACTCCCGAAACCGTTTGTTAGAAAGGACGGAATCGCTTCCCGATTGTTGGAATTCCGACGGAGAATAACTGTCGGGTCGGGAAGAGCGGGAAGAGCGGGAAGAGCGGGAAGAACGGGAAGAACGGGAAGAACGGAAAAAGCCCCTGCCGGAGCTTTTCAGGCTTTGAGGCGGGCCGACCAATAGGAAAATTCCCGGAGGTTGCCGTCGCTCATCTTGAACGGTTTGGTGATTCGTTGCGGGCCTTCCAGCTCGTAGGGAACCGGATGGCGGAACATGCCTCCCGCATAGCAGAATGTATGATATTCGCCCAATTCGCCGCAAGGATCACATCCCGGGGGTAACGAATCGATCAGCGTGGCGTCGATTTTTCGTCCGATGTACTCTTGTCCCAGCATATCGGCGTTGGTGGTGACGATCACTGTTTGCAGTCCCGATGCCAGAAAAGCCTGCATGACCTCGGTCGAACTCATCTCCCAAAGCGGTTCCACCACTTCGATTCCGTAAGGCGCCAGTTTCTCCTGCCGGTAACTTTTTACGTCATGCAGGAAGATATCGCCAAAAGCGAAATGGGTTACGCCCCGGGTTTTGAAATATTCCACGGCCCGCAGCATGGCATCTCCGTAGTCGGACATGCCGTTGCGGGTGAGCATTTCCACGGTGTGGAGCGACAGTCCGATGCTGTCGGCCTGTCGGCGCAGCAGTTCCAGCGGGATGTCGTGCATGGAAGAGCGTCCCGCCTCGCCGTCGACGGTAGTCAGCAAGGCGATGACTTCGTATCGTTCATCTTGCAACAGCCGGTACAGGGCCAGGGCGGAGTCTTTGCCGCCGCTCCAGTTGAATACGGTTTTATGCCGGGAGTCGATCATGTTATCGGTTTATCGGGTTGTCGGATCGTTCGGGAAGTGATCTGGCCCGTTGTGAGTGGGGGTCATCAGGCCGCTGATCAGGGTCAGGTAACGGGGCATGCGTTCATCATGACTCCATTGCAGCTCGATGCCCAGGAGTTGCGTGGCGGTTCGGTCCAGATCGAATCCGAACGACTCGAGCGAATTTCGCAATTTTTCGGGATGGATGCATGCCTTGCCAAGGATACGGGTGCAGGCTCCTTCGGGACATCCGAAGCAACTGCCGGGCAGAAATACCCGGCTGCCGGGATATTGTGTTTCCAGCGCGAGCAGTTCTTCGTCCAACGTTTTCCGCACTGCCGCGATGATGGTTCGGCAACGTTCGATTCGTTCTTGAACCGAGGTACAGGGGCGACCTTGGATCGGATCCGGTTCGATCCGGGTTCCGATGATCCACAGATGGGTGTAACGATGCAACAGGGCATCGGTTTCGAAATCGAAGGGAGGACAGCTCCAGCGTCGTCCGTAATTGTGGCATTGGCGACAATAGCCCATGAATCGTTCGCAGTCGCGATACGATGCGATGTAATCCGCCAGGGGCAGGTCGGTAACCGTATGGAAGGTTTGTTGCATATCGGGATCCGATTGAGGCCCCAAGATACGAAAAACCGACGGAATGCGTATGTCGTTGGCGGGTTTTCGAGGCTGTTCTCGGGGAACGGGGCTTTGTGGATGTTCGATTCGGAGCGTTTCATGTTGACGGATCGGGTCGATTCGGAGACCTCGCCACGGAGATTTTGACCACGGGGTGCTTGTCGCGGAACGATGAAACGGAAATTGGCGGAAGAGAAAAATCGGAAGAACTTCGGTAGGACCTTTCGGTTCGGGAGGATTCGGGAGGGTTCGGAGACGGGGTGCTGAAAGAACAGGCAGGCGGAAGAGAATTAACCTAAAAATAAAAGGACGCCGGAGATTGGCCGCTCGGGGATGAGGGGCGTTTGGGGAGAAGAACCGGTTCGGAATTTCGGATATTCTCTCCCTTTGAGTTTGGAACCTGAGCGTTGAATGTTTAAATTTGTTGAGGTTTTTGGCTTTTATAGGATCAAAACGAGGCCTTGCAAGGGACGAACACTTCTCAATAATACCATATGAAAAAACAGTTTTTGATAGCTTTGCTGTTGGGCTTTTGGGGAACTTTCTCCGGTTTCGCCCAGACCCGGACGACCTCTTTTCAGCGAGCGGTCCCGATCTGGATCGACGGCCAGCAGACGGTGCCGAATGTGACGGCCAGTTTCCGGGTTCCCGTTGAATGGGACGGACAACAATCGATGGAGTTGCGTCTGACGGCTCATTGCGATTATCGTGTGAGTGTCAACGGGCATTTTCTGGGACATGGGCCTTGTGTAGCCGGAGCCGGATATTACCGGGTGGATGAGTACGATCTTTCGAAGGTTCTGACCCCGGGTACCAACCTGATTGCAGTAGAGGTCGCCGGCTACAACAACGATAATTATTACCTGCTCAACCAACCGTCGTTTTTTCAGGCGGAAGTGACGGCCGACGGGAAGGTGGTGGCCGCTACGACCACCGGATCCTGGAATCGGGGCTTTACGCCTTTCGAAGGGGCCGTGTTGGGTCAGCGTCTTCAGGATGCCCCCAAATTGAGTTTCCAACGTCCTCATCGGGAGTTGTATAACTTGTCGGGCCCGGACTACGAAGCCTGGAAAACCGATCTGTCCGCACCCGATTTCAAGCCGGCCAAATTGGAAGAAACCGATGCCAAGGCATTGATTATCCGTCGGGTGAAATACCCCGATTATACGGTTCGTCACTATACCGAAGCCCTGCCGAACAACATTTATAAATTCGAGTGCAACTCGACGGGTTTTATCGGCACGAAACTGGTGGTGCGTAAGCCTTCCAAATTGATTTACCATTGGGACGAGTTGTTGACCGAGGGGCGGATCAAACGGCGCATGTCTTTCGACGGTCGGATGGAATATGAACTGCAGCCGGGAACCTACGAACTGGAATCGTTCGAGCCCTACACGCTGCAATACCTGCAAATCGAAGTGGCTGAAGGCGATTGCGAGGTACAGGATGTATACATCCGTCAGTATGTCAATGGCGACGTTTCGCGGGCTGCTTTTGATTGTGACAACGAGTCGATCAATCAGGTCTATAAGGCGGCTGTAGAGACTTTCCGGCAGAATGCCCTGGATATTTTCATGGATTGTCCTTCGCGGGAACGGGCCGGTTGGTTGTGCGACAGCTATTTTACGGCTCGTGTGGCGTTCGATCTGAGCGGGAACCACCTGATCGAGACCAATTTCCTGGAAAATTTCCTTTTGCCGGAACAGTTTCCCAACATTCCGCAGGGCATGCTGCCCATGTGCTATCCGTCGGATCATGTGAACGGTAATTTCATCCCTAACTGGGCGATGTGGTTTGTCGTCGAACTGGAAGAGTACCTGGCCCGCAGTCAGGACCGGGCGATGATAGAGGCTCTCGAACCGCGGGTGGATGCGCTGTTGAATTATTTCAAGCGCTATGAAAACGAAGATGGTCTGCTCGAAAAACTGGAAAAGTGGGTGTTCGTGGAATGGTCCAAAGCCAACGAATTCGTACAGGATGTGAACTATCCGACCAATATGCTTTATGCCAAGATGTTGGACGTGGTCGGCGATTTATATGCCCGTCCGGCCCTGAAGGAACAGGCTGCCCGGCTGCGCGAGACGATTCGTCGACAATCTTTCGACGGGGAATTTTTTGTCGACAATGCGGTGCGGGAGAACGGCAAACTGGTTCCTCAAAAGAAGAACCGAACCGAAACGTGTCAATATTATGCCTTCTTCTTCGATGTGGCCACTCCCGAACTGCATCCCGAATTGTGGAACGTCCTGTTGACGAAATTCGGCCCGCATCGTATGGAACAGGGCCTTTATCCCGAAATTTATCCTTCCAATGCCTTTATCGGAACCTATCTGCGCTTGGAGATCCTTTCTCGTTACGGGCATGTGCAACAACTGGTGGATGAATCGGCCGACCAATATCTGTACATGGCTCAACGGACGGGCACCCTTTGGGAAAATCTGACTTCGACGGCCAGTTGCAACCACGGTTTCGCCTCGCATGTGGCTCATGTGTTTTATCGCGATCTGTTGGGCCTGAACCGGGTCGATGTCCCCGGTCGCCGGTTGCAGGTGGTGTTCAGCGATTGTGATCTGCAACGTTGCAGCGGAACGATTCCTGTGGGGGATGAGCAAATCACGTTGGCTTGGGAAAAGAAAGGCAAGAAACTCTATTATACGCTGAGTGTGCCCGAGGGTTATCAGGTGGATATCGAGAATCGAACCTCGTTGAAATTGATTCCTCAATCCTAAGAGCCTGCTATCTGACAACAGAACGAAAAGGGGAAGACCGGCGAGATTCTCTCGCCGGTCTTCCCCTTTTTTATGAATCAGAGGAATTCGGATCGCCTTGAGGAGTTCGGGTCCGAGGTCGGTTCAGTCGACGCCTCTCTTTGCGTTCGAAGGCCAGTACCACGGAACGGTAGCGTTTCCGAAACTCATTGAAGGTGTCCCGGGAGACGTTGTGTTCTTCACAGATACGGGTGATCGAGGCTCCCTGTTGCAACATGCGTACGATCTGGTGGCGGTTTTCGATCAGGATATTGAGCTTGGGTGTGTACCCTTTGCGCCGACCCAGTACGACTCCTTCGGCCCGTTTGAGGGCCAATGCCTCTTTGGTACGCATCGAGATCAGGTTCCGTTCGATCTCGGCCACCAGGCCGAAGGCAAAACAGAGCACTTTGCTGTTGATGCTGTCGTCGAAGGCGTAACTGTCTTTGGTGCTGTACAGGGTGATCTTTTTTTCCAGACACTGCCCCATGATGGTCATGATTTCCGTCAGGGTACGGCTCAGACGTGAGAGCTCCGTTACAATCAGGATGTCTCCCTGTCGGAGCTTTTTGAGCAGAGCGCCCAATTTGCGTTCTTTTTCGTTTTTTTTCCCGCTGACCACTTCGGTGACCCATTGGTGGATGATCAGATTGCGGTTTTCGGCAAAACGCCGGATTTCTTCCTTTTGATTAGCCAGATTCTGTTTTTCCGTGCTAATCCGTAAATAAGCGATAGTCATATTGTATGATAATATGGAATGAAGCATATAGGGATCCCCTTCGCGTATGGAAGAAAGGGACTTTTGATACGGAATGATAACGTTAAAAGGCGACTAAAATTGCTATATGTATATCTTTTTAGCGTATTTTGGCGATTTGGAACAGACGGAGGGAAAGTTTTTGAAGGATCGAGTTCCTTTTTGGACTGCATGGAGGTGAGTCGGGGAACGGAAAAATGACCGATCCGGTTTTAAACGTACTGAAATCTTCTATTTTTGTAGACAGAACAAGGTTCGGGACCCGATGAGCCTTATGGAGTGGGTGTCCGGGCGAACCGAAAAACGGCACTTTTATCGAAAACCGGGAAAGTTTCCTCTGGGTGCCGAGGCGAATGAAGTAAAACGGGAAAAGATGCAACAGAAAAGAGTAAAACGGGATGAACGTCGATGGATGACGGTTTTAAAAGATCGGATAGGACGTGTGACCAGGTTTTCCGGAGCGCTTGTAGCGAAGGTGTCGATCGGATTGCTTGTCGTTGCGGGCCTCTCTCCTGCGGGTTTGCAGGCTGCGCCAGGGACTAAGCCGGTGGTGTGGGTCCTGGCGACCGGAGGGACCATTGCCGGACAGGGCGAGAGTCAGGTTGCGGCGGCCTATAAGCCGGGAACGTTGCGGGTCGAGGAGCTGTTGGGGGCGATTCCCGAACTGGCTGAGGTTGCCGAAGTTCGGGCCGAACAGTTTGCTCAGATTGCCAGTCAGAATATGGATGTGGCGACCTGGCTGAAATTGGCGGCACGCATCAATGAACTGTTGGCCGATCCGGCGGTTGCCGGGGTGGTGGTTACGCATGGGACCGACACCCAGGAAGAGACGGCTTATTTTCTGAATTTGACCCTTAAAAGCGATAAGCCGGTGGTGATGGCTTCGGCCATGCGTCCTCCTTCGGCCTTGGGGTCCGATGGGAGCCGCAATCTGTATCATGCGGTGGTGTGTGCAGCCAGTCCGCAGGCGGTGGGTCAGGGGGTGATGATTGTCATGGACGACAAGATCATCGGAGCCGACGATGCGACGAAGGTCTCCACGTTGGATGCCGGGGCTTTTCAGGATCCCGATTACGGGCCCTTGGGGATTATCTACGACGGTCGACCGATTTTTTCGCGGCGTTCGCTCAAGCGTCACACCTTGCACTCGGAATTTGATGTCTCGGGACTCGATTCCCTGCCGCGTGTGGAGGTGGTTTCCAGCTATGCCGGGGCGACGGCACTGTTTATTCATGCGGCGGTACGTGCCGGAGTACGGGGAATCGTGATTGCCGGGGTCGGAAACGGAAATATGAGTGCCGAAATGCAGAATGCGGCCGAATCGGCTCGTGAACAGGGGGTGGCGATAGTCCGTTCATCGCGAATCATGCGGGGGCCTACCACCCAGTGGAATGAGGTGGATGATGATAAGTTGGGGTTTGTTGCCTCGTGGTATGCCAATCCGTATCGGGCCCGGATTTTGTTGATGTTGGCGTTGACCCGTACGGACGATTATCGGGAAATTCAACGCATGTTTACTCAATATTAGTCATTAGTCTCGGAATGCTCTTCCCCGGTTGCCTGGCGTTTCCCGGGGCGTTGTGTCAGGGGGGGAATGTGTATGAATAAAAGGAGGCTGCCGTTAAGCAGCCTCCTGTTGGGATACGATTGTTCGGTCGGTTATTTGTGCAGACTGGCGGTCAGCATCCAGACGCTCTTTTCCTGTTCGCGCAGGTAGTCGCTCATCAGGGCGGCGGTTCCTTCGTCTCCGGCTTCGGAGGCTTCACTCAACAGGGCGCGTTCGCGGGCGATGAGTGTTTGCAGGGTTTCCAGGATGAGGGTGATGGCGCCTTCGGCCGTGTCGACACCGGCGACTTCTTTCACCGAAGCCTGTTGCAGGTAGCCGCTGAATCGATTTTCGGGCGTGCCTCCCAGGGTCAGAATCCGTTCGGCGATTTCGTCGACCTTTTCCGCTACATCGTCATACATTTTTTCGAACTGGGCGTGCAGGGTGAAGAAGGCCGGACCTTTGATGTTCCAGTGCAGACCGCGCAGGTTGGTGTAGTATACCTGGAAGTCGGCCAAAAGTTGTTGCAGAGAAGCGATGGTGTTTTGAGACCGGTTGATGTCGAGACCTAAGATATTGGCAGTTTTCATAATCGTAATTTTTAAGGGTTTATAGATTTTTTTCTCTTTCGTATCACAAAGATAAAACGAGTTTTTATATAAAGCAAATTGATAATTTTTATGTAATAATAAGATATGATTATAAGAATAAACCAGGATGAGATGGGGTGGTGTGGGACGTAAGCGGAGGGAAAGGCGTGATTAACTCATTGGGGTGGAGGGGAAAATAGGGTTTGGAAAGGGTATTTGGGGGAGCCGCTCTCAGAACGACCGTCCGGATGGCGGGGCGGTCAGGAAGTGAGTCGAGACGGGACTTCCCGGTTACAGATGGTTTTGGGGGGCTCCGGCATTCGGGGGTCCGATCCATGAGGGTTTATGTTATATCCGTCCGATAGGCCGTCCGATAAGGGTCCCCGTACTATAAGAGGCCGTTTGTGCGTTATCTTTCTGTAAACGTAAGTTACATCCCATGAAAAAATCAGGCAACTTGCGGGTGACGATACCTGTGTTTATCCTCTTTCTTTCGTGTCTGCTCTTCGGGCAATCCTGCTCGAAGGATACTCAGGATCTGAATTTGGTCCGTGTACAAGTGGAAACCGACTCCGAGGAATCGGTCAGAATTTATGGCATCAAGGATGCTCCGGAAGCCGGGGTTGTCGTCCAAAAGAGTTACGAAAAGAACTTTCAATGGGACGGTCAGGTATTTTCGATAGAGGCCCGATGTGAGGATCAGAACACTTTGATCTCGATTAAAGTGTGGGTCAATAACCAACTCAAAGCCGATGTGTCCGGCAACCAATATGTGACGAGTGGAGATATCCTTTTGTAAAAAACGGATCTAAAAAAAGAGGGAGAAGGAATTTTCCTTCTCCCTCTTTGGGGTTTATGGAATGGCAGGAGGCTGGGGCCGGTTTTTGTTTCCGGGCTCCGGTCGATGCCGCGTTGACGAACGGAGAGCGGGGTGTGAGGCGTTTCGGAGATCGTCTCTCGATGACTTGTGCAGTTCCCGCCCCGGGTCCCTGCCGCATGGTTTCCGTTAATCGATGTCGATCAGTCGGAACTGCAGGTCGAATTTCAATTCCAGCCGGTTGTTGAGTTTGACTTCGTAGTCGTGCTTGTCCCGTTCGATTTTGAGTATCTTGACCTCGGGATAGTTCTGTTGCACGTAGTTGGCGATGGCTTTGGGAACGATACCGGTCGGCAGTTGGCTGTATTGGCAGTCGACTTCGGTCCATTGTCCCTGTTTGTCGAATTCCACCTTATTGCCGTTGGTGAAGATCACCTTGTAGTCTTTGTCGAACCAATCTTCATCGACTTTGGCATAGGCGACCTTTTCGGAAGAAAAATGCTGCTTGAGGCATTGTTGGGCGGAGGCCGGGAGTTGGTTGACGGAGATCATTTTGTCGTCGTCGGCTTGTGCGCCGAAATGCAGGGCTACCAGGCAGCTGAGCATCAATATCCACTTTTTCATTTTTCGGTATTTAAAGGTTTATACTCGGTTCGTGTCTTTCGACAATACAAAAGTGCATCCCGAAACTGAAATAATTATGAAATCGGAACCGATCGTATGTTTTTTCCGAAAAAAATTTCAAAGTGATGTTCCTGCTGGTCGAACGAGTAGGAAATGGTGAGACCGTATAGCGTCCCGATCGAGTGTACCAGGGCCAGCCCCAGCCCTGAAGAGCCTTCCCGGGTCGTTCCCCGATAGAAACGTTCGAAGATGCGGGAGGCATCCAGCGGGGTTTCAGAACCGGTGTTTCGGATGGAAATCCGGTCGGAGAGGATCTCGATGTCGATTCGTCCGTTCGGGCGGTTATGAACGAAAGCGTTTTTGAGCAGGTTGGCCAGCAGGGTAGAGGCCAGTTCGGGATTCATGTCGACGCTCAGGGATGCTTGTCGGGATATATGCACTTCCAGCCCCGAGTGGGCGTAAGCTTCCCGGAAGTCGTCCGTCAGACGAGTGACCAGCGCGGTCATATCCACCGGAACGGTTTGGGGAAATTGTCCGTTGTCGATCCGGGAGAGCAGCAACAGGGTCTTGTTGAGGCGGACGAGGGCGTCGAGCGTATCCATGGTTTTGAGCAGTTCCCCCAGTTGGTGTTCAGAGAGGGTGTCATCGTCGAGCAGGGCTTCCAGCCGATTCCGGCAGACGGCCAGTGGAGTTTGCAATTCATGGGCGGCGTTGCCGATGAATTGTTTTTGCTGTTCGAACAACTCTTCGTTACGGCGGGCGCTGCGCAGGGCTGCTTCGTTCAGTTTCCGGAATTCGGTGACCGGAGTGGGGTTGTCGAGCGGCGGGGTAGGCCGTCCCACATTGAAGTTTTCGAGCCATTCCAGCAGAATGTACAGGGGCCGCAGGCTGCGGGCCAGAACCCAGACGTTGATGCCTACGATGGCCAGCAGCAGGAGAACATACAGAAAGACGATCCACACGAGAATCGTCATTTGAAGATCGTCGCGTTCGAATGTGGGAATGGCCACCGTCAGTTCGTAATGCTGGTCGTTGCGGTCGCGGAAAACGGTTTTCAGAACGCGGGCCGGTTCTTCTTCGTCTCGGGAGGCGATGTAGACGATTTGGTCGAAATAGCGGATATCGTCGTATTCCCGGGCGTAATCGGCCGTTACCGGGGTGATGTGGTAAGTGTTGTTGGTCCCGTTATCGGATGAGGGCAGGGTTTCACCCCCCAAGGCCCGGGAGATGATTTGTTCGGAGTATTCGGCCAGGCTGTCGTCGGTTTCATTGTTGATCTCTTCCACCAGAATCAGGTAAAAAAACAGGGCCCACAGGCTCAGTAATCCTAACAGAGCGAGTGACAGACGGGACGTAATGCGGTAAATCAGTTTCATACAAAACGGGTGTATGTGGAGGCCGGGAAAGCCGTATGGAGGCGTATTAGTGCTCTGGGAGCGTCATTTTGTACCCGAGACCGTATATGGCTTTGATTTCGGGCGAGGCTCCGGCTTCCTTGAGTTTTTTACGCAGGTTTTTGACCTGGGCGTAGATGAAGTCGAAGTTGTCCGCCTGATCGATGTGGTCGCCCCAGACGGCTTCGGCCAGGGTGGTTTTGGGGATGAGGTGTCCCGGACGGGTGGCGAAATAGTGCAGAATGTCGTACTCTTTACGGTTGAGGTCCAAGAGGGTGTCGCCGACGCGAACCTCGAAACGGGACGGTACGATCGTCAGATTGCCGGATCGGATTTCGTAGCTGCCCTGTTGGTGGTTGCGGCGGATCAGGCTGCGGATCCGGGCTCCCAATTCGGCCAGGTGGAACGGTTTGGCGAGGTAGTCGTCGGCACCCAGTTCCAATCCGGTCACTTTATCTTCCAGGGCGTCCCGGGCCGAAATGACGATGACATTACCCGGTTTCCCTTCGTGACGCAACTCTTCGAGCAGTTCCAATCCATTGCCGTCGGGCAACATGACATCCAGCAGAATGCAGTCGTAATCGTAATCAGCCGCTTTTTGACGGGCCGTTCGGTAATCGGGAGCCAGTTCGACGACGTAGCGTTCTTTTTCCAGGTAGGAGCGGATCACCTCTCGCAGCGAGGGTTCGTCTTCGACGATCAGGATTTTCATGGGCACGAACTTTGTATGCAAAGTAACCATAAATTTCTGAAATCAATCTGAAATCGCTTTTTTCAGCAATTGGAAAAAGAATGTTATGGAAAACGGAACAGGAGAATGAATGCCGATTTTCCGGCAGATGATGCATCGGGTAGCTTCGGGAATATTCCGATGGATTCGTTGGGGGGGTGGGATTCGGTAGATGCTTGTCGGACAGGTGTTGGCCCGGTTGGAGGAAGGACCTTTTTTAACGGACTTCTCACATTTCCCGGGATTTCGTTTTGGTGAAAAATGGGGATTGTCGAATCGCTTTCTGCCTGATTTAAAATGGATTGCAATAATTATTTCTGTTTCGCGTAATTCCATTATGTAAAGAGGTATTTTTTTCGTAATTTGCAGTATCATCAAACATCCGACTGTCGTATTATGAAGTATCAGGTATTGTACGAAAATTTTATAGGAGCCGTTAAGAATTCCATCCCCCGGAATAAGAAAGTATCCGCCGTACTGACCGACATTTTGAAGATAGAGAAAGAAGCGGTGTATCGTCGTTTGCGCATGGAGGTCCCCTTTACCTTTACCGAAATCGCCAAAGTGGCGCAGCATCTGGATATTTCGATGGACGATATCATCGACAGCAAACCGGCAAAGAATCGGCCTTTATACCTGAAATTTCTCGATTACAGCGATCCGATGGCGTTGGGGGAAGCGGTTTTGGAAAATCTGTTGGGGTTGGTCAAACAACTCAAGGCCGCCAGCGATTCGGAAATCAGTTTCAGCTGCAGTACATTGCCTGCGTTGCTGTATCTGAATTACGAAAAGATCGCCCGTTTTTATCTGTTCAAATGGTCGTATCTGTACGGGGAGACGGTCGGTGTCAAACGTTTCGACGAGTTGGAAATTCCGTCGCGGTTGAGTCAGATTCAACAGGAAATCGTGAACGAATCGCGTTATATCCGGACGACGAATTATATCGCCGACAGCATGCTTTTCAGCAGCCTGGTTCACGATATTCAATATTTCATGAGCATTCATCTGATTTCGGAGGAGGATGTTCGGTTGTTGAAAGCAGAGATTGACCGTTTTATCGACGATACGGAGATGTTAGCCGCCAACGGACGTTATGGGGAGACCCGGAATACCGTGAATTTTTATGTCTCGAACATCAATTTCGAGACCAGTTATATCTGTGCCGAAACGCCCGACATGCACATCGGGATGATCAAGACGTTTATTCTCAATGTCGTCTCTTCGCAGGACAATCAGACCTTCCAGGGAATCAAAAACTGGCTCCAATCGCTCAAACGGGTATCGACCTTGATTTCCCAGAGCGGAGAACAGCAACGGATTCTGTATTTCGCCCGACAACGCGACCTGGTGAATCAGTTATAAGCGTTGGCAGGGAAGGAAAGTGTCCGGCCTTCCGGAAACTCTCCCGCTCATATCCGGATTTCCATTCCGGTGCCCGCCGTAGAAGAAAAGACCCGCCGATTGGCGGGTCTTTGGTTGAATGAATGCTCGTTTCCACAAATCGTGGGACCGGAATTTCCGGTTTCGTTATGCTTTTTCGGGTAAAATGCTTATCCTTGTTCCGAGAAGGAATCGCTTGCGGCCGGTGATGCCGGGATTCGTTGTCGATGTGTAACGCAAATGAGGAAATCATGAATTGGAAAAAGAACCTGGCCCGATGGGGGACTGTGTTTTCATGGATCGGGCTTTCGGCTTGTGCACTGCGCCCGGAAGCCGCTTTTTATGGAGCCTGGAGGGAACTCATGCCGGCGAATCCCTGGATCGTGCAAGGCCTTGAACTGGCGAAAGACGGGAAGGCTTCTTCATTCGGCATGGCGACGCTGCAGTATAATGCCTGGAAGTTGGATGACAATCGGTTGATTTTGCAGGGAACGAGTCTGGGAAACGGCCAGACGATTCCTTTTGCAGATACCCTCGAGGTCGTGGCTTCGGGGGGCGATACCCTGATTTTGGGAAAGGGAGAAGCGTATCGGATTACCTATGTCCGTCAGCCGACCGATCTTCCGACGATTACCTTGCCGGCCCTTTCGGGGGAAGATTCGGTTCGTTTACACTTCGGGTCCGATTCATCGACGGTGCAATTATGGTTCTCTGCGGAACGGGCTTATGCTTTGTCCCTGTTGGACCCGTCGGAACAGCCGGATGGCCGGAAAGTGTGGAGCTGGGCGGGCGATGAGGCCTATCGCCTCGAACGGCAACACGACGAATGGATCGTATCCCGATGGGGTAAGCGGCTGTATGCTTCTTCGGTCGATGAGTCCGATCGGCCGTCGAGACCTGCTTATGCCGGCTTTCACTGGGAATATCTTTCGGGAAACGGTTTGGGGTGTTGGGCCCAGCGGAATGATTCGATGCGTTTGATGATCGACCCCGATGTGCCGGGAGTGGTCGTGGTCCGTGACGGAGAGGCAACCCCCCGGGTTGTCGTTCGGATGTTCGATCTGCCGGATGGCAGGATCGAGAGTTTGTACGCCCGTTTGTCTCGTGAGCCGGGCTGGCATCCGGACGAACCGGGCCGTTTTCAGGAGCGCTCCTGCGATCGGCCGGGGGTTCGTCGTTTCGTGTTGGTGCCCGACGGAGCCTATGCCCGCCGGGTGGCTGAGTGGATGAGTCGGGAACCGGTTCCTTCGACTTGCAGCGGATGGGGGATCGGCAATAGCGGAATGCGCTATTTCGAAATTCAGGAGGCTCATCCGGACAAAGCCATTTTTGTGGAGATCGGGCAAGATGCACCGCTGTTCGATGAAGAGAGTTTCCGTTTCGAGGATACTCCGGATGGCCCGGATTCCCGGGATGTGTTGCGCCTCGAAACGGGATTGCTTCGCATCGGGCATGAAGTCCGCTCCTTTACACCCGATGGGGGAACGGCAGAATATTGGTTTGTCGACAAAACCGGAAGGCTCGAAGAGGCTTATGAGGCATGGACCCGGGGAAACCAATCCGGGAAAGCGGTTAAGGCTCGGCTGAAAGTCGAGTACAATGGGAAATGGGACGATGGTTTTGCGGCCGATTACGACGGGGTCTATTGGGTTCGGGAGATCATCGGACTGGAACCGCTGCCCTAATCGCTTCGTCGTGTGGTGAAACGGATGAGTCGAATCGTGGGAATGCGCTATGAAAAATAGATTGAAAACGAATCTGATCATCGATGCCGTGATGTTGGTATTGATGGTTTGGCTCAGCCTCAGCGGGTTTATCCTGGAGACGATACTGCCTGCACGGCACGGTATGCGCCATGCCGGCATGTCGGGGCATGTCCTGTCATTCGGCGGCTTGGGGCGTCATGACTGGGGGGAGATCCATGGCTGGGTGGGCCTGTTGTTGGCTTTTGTGTTGGTTGTGCACGTTCTGTTGCATCGACAGATGCTGGCGGCCTTTTTGCGCAAACAATTTCCGGATCCGATCGGCCGGGGTATCGTATATGGTATCATAGGGCTGCTGTTGCTCTGTGTCGTTTTGCCTTGGGTGTATGTTTTGGGACGAAACGGGTTGGGATGATCCGGCAGGGCGGTTTGAAACCGGGTGTCGGGACTTCGGCTCGGGAAAACTGCCGGGTCAGAGAGGCCCCGGAGATGGAAACGGACCGGTGTCAGGGAGTGATTCTGAACCAAAGGCTGAACCGAGTCTGAGTCTGAACCTGAATTTGGGAACGGGAACGGAACGAATGATCGGATCGAGAAAATAAAGAGAAAAAGGAGAGTTATGAAACGGAATTTATGGCGAATCTGGCTTTTGAGCCTTTTATGCGTATGTGTCAGTTGCGGGGAACACATCCCGTCGGATTCAGTGCCCGTACCGCCCGATTATGCGCAAGCCGAATCCTGGTTCGAAGGCGGAATAGCGTCCGGTAAGGCTTATGATGTATTTTATGTAGTTCCGACCTGTGTGTTCGACTATGCGGACGAGGAGGGTGGCGTGTGCCACTATATGGATGTGTATAATCCCTCGCATCGGGCGAGTGTCGACGGACCGATTCGGTTGGCCGAAGGAATCTTTGCCGAGGAAGCGAATTTTTTTGCGCCCTACTACCGGCAGATTACGATCGAGTCGTGGATGGAAGACGAGTCTGTGATCGAGTCGCGTTTTCAGGTGGCGTATGCCGATATACTGGAGGCCTTCCGATATTACCTCGATCATTTGAACGGCGGCCGTCCGTTTGTTCTGGCGGGCCACAGTCAGGGAGGTAAAGCCGTAATCGAGTTGTTGAAGGGAGGAATGACCGATGAGGAGTTCGCTCGGATGATGGTGGCCTATCCGTTGGGTTACCCCGTGAAGGATACCGATCGTTCCCCCCGATTGATTCCGGCGTCCGATGCTACCGGAACGGGCGTTTTCGTGACCTTCAACTCCGTATCGGCTCCCGATAAGTTGCCGCCTCTGCTTTCGGGCAGCCGGGCGGCGATCAATCCGCTCAATTGGAGGGCCGATTCGGAACCGGCGACTCGGGAGCAGCATTTGGGGGCGGTATTTCTGGCTGCGGACGGCAGTATTCGCTCCGAACAGGCGCATATGATCGAAGCCCGGCTGGATCCTGCTACCAAAGCGCTTGTGGTGACGGGTGTCGATCCGATGGATTATTATGTTCCGTCGTTGGCCGGGCTGTTTCCTCCCGGGAATTACCATGTCGTGGAGCTGAACTTTTTTTACCGCAATCTGCAACAGAATGTCAAGGATCGGGCCGCTGCGTTTTGGGCCCGGGAAAAAGAGGCTAAACCCTGAATCCGGATTCTCCCTCGGGACGTTTGTGTTCGGACAGGCCGACGGAGAGCCGCCATCGGAAAATTACCATTGGGGAATTGTCATCGTAGGGGTACAGTCGGGAAATCCTCATCGGGGAATTTCAATCGGGAAACGGCCATCGGATGGCCGGGAAGATGAGGGAAAACCTTCCGGATCGGGCTGTGGGCATTTCCCTTCCGCTCCGGCCGGGAGAACCGAAACCGGATGGCGAGGGGTTAAGCGGAGTTTTCAGAACGTTTCCGGAAGGGTCCCGGGGACGGATTATCGGAGTGTCGATGTGGACTTTTCAAGCAGCGGTCGCAGCATTTCGGGCCAGGCCAGTTCGCCACAGCCGATCGACGAGATCCGTTGGCGTCCCGCATGGGTCAGCATAAAGTACATCTGACGTTTGTCCTCCCGACCCAGAGAACGTTCCACGAGACCTTTTTTCTCGACCGAGGCGATCACCTTGGAGATGTTCGAGGGACTGAGCCCCAACTTTTCGCCCAATTCGCCCGAAGAGAGTCGCTCCGCTTTGGTCAGCGAACAGAGAACCATCCCTTCATTCAGGCTGACGCCGTATTGTTTTTCGAATTGTTGTTCGAAAAGGATCACGCTGCGTTGAATGTCCCGGATCTTGCACAGCGTGGCTATTTTTTCGGAATCATGCGTATCGTTCATAAGAAAAATTTTGAATCCATGGCATCTTGAAGGCAGACTTCCGGTGGTCCGGACCGTGCTGTCGAATCCTGTATTCCGAACCGTTTTCGGAATGAAAGACCGTTCCGATCCCGGATATAAGCGGGGACGGAACGGTCGGCGGCGGATTATCGGTTCAGGAGAACCTGATCGATGGCCCGTTTGAAGTCGGCCTTACTCATGGCCCCCTGGGCCATCTGGGGGGTGCCGTTCATCGGAACGAACAGCAACGAAGGTATCGAACGGATGCCGAAGGCGGCAGCCAGTTCGGGTTCTTTCTCGGTGTCGATCTTGTAGATGACGATCGAGTCGCCGTATTCGGCGGCCAGCTCTTCCAGAATCGGAGCGACCATTTTGCAGGGACCGCACCAAGTTGCATAGAAGTCGATCAGGGCCGGTTTGTCGCCCAGGTATTTCCATTCGTTGGGCGTGGTTTCGTAATTGACTACTTTCTGTAAAAATTCGCTTTTGGTTAATTCGATGGGTTTCATGACGGTTTCGGTTTTAGTAAGGTTGTTCTTGGGTTGAGAATGACCGCAGGCTGTAAAAAGCAGCAGGGCGATTCCTATTCCGATCAAAGTTTTCATAAGGTTGTTTTTGAGGTATGCGAGTTTTAGGGTGTACGTTTCGGGTCGGATGGGTGTTCGGTTTCCGTTCTTCGATGCCGGAGACTCCCGACAGGCCGTGTCAGACAAACAGGTTTACGTTGGCTTGTTCGGCTCGTTCCATGTAGGTGGCCACGCCTCCGACACTGACCTCGTCGAGCAACTCTTCGCGATGGATGCCCATGACCTCCATGGACATCTGGCAGGCGATAAATTCCACCCCGTTGTCCAGCGCCTGTTGTCGGAGTGACTCGAGGGAATCGATGCCTTTGCGTTTCATGATATGACGCATCATCCGGTCACCGATGCCCAACATGCTCATCTTCGAGAGATGAAGTTTCAAGGAACTGGAGGGCAGCATCTTGTCGAACATCCGTCCGAAAATATCTTTCTGTACCTGGGGCTTCACGCGCTTTTTGAGAACGTTCAGTCCCCAGAAGGTGAAGAAAATGGTTGTTTTTTGTCCGGTGGCAGCGGCTCCGTTGGCCAGAACGAAGGTCGCCAGGGCTTTGTCCAGATCGTCGCTGAAGAGGATCAGTGTTTTGCCTTTCCCGTCGCACGAAGAGACCGGTGCGCAGCTTTTCATTCCTTTTTCGACGATGACGGTATATTTGCCCCGTTCTTCCTGTTGCGACAGCAGGCGGTTGCCGGTTGTGTTGCACCAGGCCTGGGCGTCCCGGGCAAACCCGGCGTCGGTGGCGATGATCTCCAGCCGCTCTCCGATTTGGAGCCCATCCATGGCCTGTTTGAGCTTCAGCACGGGACCGGGACATTGCAGCCCGCAGGCGTCGATCCGGACTTTTCGGGGTTCGGCAAGCGGTTCCCCGAGCGGCTGTTCGATCGGAAGTGTCGATGGCTCGACGTTGACAACCGGGGGAATCTTCGGTTCGGGGTTAACGATCGGGGCGGTTGCCGTGGCGTAGGTTTTGTAGCCGCCCGAGAGGTTGCGTACCTGTTTGAATCCCCGTTGCAGCAAAATCCGGGCCGCCAGATAACCCCGGAGACCGATGGCGCAGAAGATCAGAATCGGCCGGTCGATCGGAAGCTCGTTCAGTCGGTCCCGCAATTCGTCGAGCGGGATGTTGACGGCTCCCGGAATCGAACCGAATGCAAATTCGGCTCGGGTACGTACGTCCAGCAGCAGCGCCCCGTCGGCTTTGGCCGTTTCGACTTCCCGCCAGTAGATAACGGGCATCGCCCGGTTGAGAATGTTCATGGCGGTGTATCCTGCGATGGCGATGGGGTCTTTGGCCGAGGAGAACGGAGGCGCGTAGGTGTGTTCGACCTGGGTGAGATCGTGGACCGTTCCGCCGTTTTTGATCAGCAGGGCGATCTGGTCGATGCGCTTGTCCACCCCGTCGTATCCCACGCATTGAGCTCCGTAGAGTTTGCCGTTGTGCGGATCGAAGGTCAGTTTCAGGGTCAGGGGCAGAGCATCGGGATAATACCCGGCGTGAGACGAGGAGTGTGTGGTGGAGCTGAGATAGGGAATCTCCATGTGCCGGAGCCGCTTGGCCGGCAGTCCGGTCGAGGCCACGGTCAGGTCGAAAACCTTGGCGATGGAGGTTCCGATGGCTCCCTCGTAGGGAGTCGTGTTGCCGAAAACCATGTTGTCGGCCACGATGCGGCCCTGTCGGTTGGCCGGATTGGCCAGGTAGTTGAGATAGGGCTTCCCGGTCAGCGGGTGGGGGTACTCGATGGCATCCCCGACGGCATAAATGTCGGGGGAGGAGGTTTGCAGAAATTCGTCGACCCGAATGCCTCCGGCCGGACCGATCTCCAACCCGGCCGAACGGGCGAGTCCGGTTTCGGGACGGACCCCGATCGAGAGAATGACCAGATCGGCTTCGAGAACCTTCCCGGTCTGAAGCCGGACGTCGAGTTTGCCGTTTCGTTTTTCGAATCCGGTGACCCCCTGTTCCAGATAGAGCGATACGCCTTTCGAGCTGAGGTGGGCGTGAACCTGGGCGGCGATCGAAAAGTCGACCGGAGCCATCACCTGATTGCCCATCTCCACGATCGAAACCCGAGCCCCCGCCCGGTGCAGGTTTTCAGCCATTTCCAGTCCGATGAATCCGGCTCCGACGATCACGGCCTGTTCGATCCGGTGTTCGTTCATATAGTTTTTGATCCGGTCCGTATCCTCCACGTTCCGCAGCGTGAAGATGCCTTCGAGTTCGATCCCCGGCAGCGGGGGACGTACCGGAGAGGCTCCCGGCGAGAGCAGCAGTTTGTCGAAGGTTTCGACATACGTCGAACCGTCCGCCCGGCGCACCGTGACCTGTTTGGCGGTCGGGTCGATTGCCAGCACTTCGTTTTCGGTCCGCACATCGAGGTTGAATCGTTGACCGAACGAGGCGGGGGTTTGAACGAATAACTTGTCGCGTTCGGCAATCGTGCCTCCCAGGTAATAGGGAAGTCCACAATTGGCATAGGAGATATATCGGCCTTTTTCGAACAGAATGATTTCGGCGAATTCGTCGGCCCGACGAATCCTGGCTGCCGCTGTGGCGCCTCCGGCCACGCCTCCGATGATCAGGTGCTTCATGTCGTATCCTATCTATTTATTATTTATTGGAAATATTTTCCATTGGAATTATAGTGCAAAGGTAAAACTATTTTTCAATAAAACAAATTTCCCATGGAAAATAATTTACTGCAAGGGCATGATTTGCCGTGAGGGGGGTGCCATTCCCGCTCGTTTCGGATATACGCATTGACCTTAGGTGTGCTCTCATAGGCTCTTTTATGCTTTCAGATCATGTCGGATGGCTCGAAGGCTTCTTTTCCCGCTATTTTTTAAGGTATGTTCGGCAGGGTTCTTCGTATATCGTTTGGGACCGTTTTTAGGGGGTGTTGTTTCCGGTTTTGTCCCGAGAGGCGCGCCGGATCGGTCCCGTTAGCCGACCCGGAGGATTACATCATCGTACCTAAAAGGAAAAACGTCGTCCGAAATGTAAACGACGTTTTCCGAAATCGACTCAGGCGGAGTCTATTGCATGGTACCGGCTTTTTGGTAGGTACGCATATATTCGATGGAGGTTCCGTCGTTGCCGGTGAATACTTCCAGGCGCATATCGGTTTTGGCACCGTGGAAAATCGATATGATCTGTACTTCGTGATTCAGGATACCTTCTCCGATTCGGGTCTGGTAGGTCTCGTCCCCTTCGGGGTTGAAAAGTTCTGTATTCCCGTTTGCCCAGGTGACCGTTTCGCGGGTCGGTTCTACGCCCAGCAGTTGAGCGATTCGGTGGCTCAGAAGATTGTACTTCTTGAAGTAATTGATGGCCGACGTGCTGGTATACGTTTCCATTTCCGAGATTTCGGTCAGTTTGTCGGAAGAGAAGGTATACATGGTCGTGATCAATGGCGGATTGAGGGTACTCGAAGAGAGTTGGTCGGGGAATTGTCCGCCATAATGGTTGTCGTCGATTTTCTGCAGACTCGGACGGTTGAGCAGGGTGGTAGCCACATTGTCGTCCCAGAACGAGTTGAGTACATCGCAGGCCTCTACGGTATAGGTTTTCGAGGTGGAGATATCTTTGTAGGCCTGACCGTCTTTATCGGTTGCGGTGAAGATGTAGCGGGCCGTGAAAATCAATTCGTATTCTCCGGCGGTACTGGGAGCCGTCAGGGAGAGTGTGCTTTGGTTGCCTTCCTGCTGTCCGTTTAACGAGATTCCGCTGGAACCGTTCTTCCATTGGTATTCGACCGAAGCGATGTTTTCACCGCCGGTGGGCAGCGGGCAGGTCGCCACGAAAGGCTGTCCGGTTCCGATGCGGTCCCGACTCAGGCTGATAGGACCGATATTGTCCGGAGCCTTGCCATAGTCGGTCGATTCTTTTTCGCAGGCAGTCAGCATCAACAGGGCCGATGAACATAAAGTCAGCGTACGGATGATCTTTTTCATAAAAAGAGAGGTTTATTGGGTAAAAGTTTGAATGGGAATTTCTGGCTTATTGGGCATTATTCAGCAAATTGAATCCGGCAGCCGTAGCCCAACTGTAATTGGTTTGATAGAACTCATTCAACCGGGTGACCCGGGGATCGCGCATAGGAATATAACCAGAGAGCCCGCAAAACTCTTCGGGAGAGGCGAGATTCGGGTTTTGTACTCGAGTGACGCTCCATTGTTGGGGAATGGCGGCGCTCAACGCATCTACGAAATTCTGATAATCCTGTTCCAGAGAGGGATTGTCGTTGCACCCCATTCCGATGGCCTGGTTCAGGTCGCACAACGGCAGGTCTTCGTCGATGAACAGCAGGTTGCCGCTCAGGTTATCGTAATAGCTGTCGGGATCGGCGGCAAATTTTTCCATCAGGGTATGGGTAGCCGAGGCCAGGGCGTCGAGCCGGTCGGTACGGATCACCGAGACGTCAAAATTGACGGTTGCTTCAGCCGGAAGAGCATCATACCATTGAGCACTCTTTTCGGTGAAATGGTATAAATCGGCCTGTGGTTTGGTGTACAGGTATTGGATGATTTCATCGTACGGATAACCGGGGCCGGGCAGCGGTTGCATGCAGCCGACCATCAACGAGCATTTTTCGCGCAGTTCGTAAGCGGTTTCGACGTTGCCCATCAGGCAGGCGTGGAAGATCAGGAAATCGTATTTGATGGGCAGCAATTGAGCGAGGTCTTTCACTTCCAGGCACGTTCCGTAACGTTCTCCTCCTCCCAATGCTTTTGTCTGGTTTTGGGGCAGTGCCAATGACTGCGATTCGGCATGGTCGTCTTCGTCATGACCCATGTCGGGAATGTCGATCAGTTCATCCAGGTTGCCGGGAAACCAGGCTGAGCCGTGGGTGCCGATGATCAGACCGTGCGATTGGGCAGGGAACAACGTGATGGCATCTTCCAGTACGCCTTTCATGACGGTATTGTCGACCGGATCCTGTTCGGGATAGGTTTTCACCACTTCGCTGCAGATGGCATCGGTTTCGTCGTGGACGATTTTCAACAGTACCGGCGATGAGAATTGAGTCAGATGGGGCGAGGGATCGAGGTATACCAACAGGTTCCCGTCGATCTCTTCATTCCAGCCCGCTTCGAGCTGGTTAAGGGTGGTTTCCATGACATTCCACAGGTTGTGGTCATCCATCATATAGAATAAAACGGTCCGATTCTTTTCCGGAGCGATGGGTTCGGGTGAGGGTTGAGGATCGTCTTTTTTGCAGGCGCTCAACAGCGTCAGGGAGCATACGCCTAACCAACAGATTGTTCGGGAAAGGGAAGAAAACGTTGACATGTCTTTTCTTTGTCAATAATGAAATTAGTGTACTCGAATTTAGCGATGCAAAGAAAAAGAATTCTCGATAAAAACCGATCGGGACGTCGGCATAATTGTATGTCATGTGCGCCAAAAAAGGTGTCATTCGGGCAATTTGTCGGATAACTTGTCCGAAAAAAGTCGTTTTTCGGTTGAGAGTCATTACCTTTATCCGAATATTGATGAAAACAGGGGTATGTTCTATTACAAAATACGAGTGTGGCGGATAGGGCTTGTGTTGAGCCTTTGGTTTGGAGTTGTTTCAGGGTTGCGGGCGGAATCAGCCGGCGAAGGAGTTGCTGCCGGTCGGGATTCGGTCTATACGCTCGATCGGGTGTATGCATTGGCCGGGAAAAATGATCCGTTCGTCTGGACGATTCTCGATTCGATCGAACGACGGGAATCGGCGGCGGATTATGGAGGCGATATTCCGGCTTATGAGATCCAACTGGCTCGGGCGTTTGTAGCTTCGCGCGAGTTGAATCCCCGGCGGGCAATCCGTTATTTGAGTCCTTTGCTCGTTTCGGAAGCATTGGCTGCCGATCCGAAACGTCATTTGTTTGCCCTGGCTTTGATGAGTAACGAGTGCATGGTCCTGCACTGGGACGATCAGGAACTCGAATATCTTTTACAGTATATGGCACTGGCCCAGCATAGCGGCGATTCGGTGCGTTATGCTTCGGCTTATCTGTATTTGGCAAGCGTATATCAGGAACAGGAGGCTTACGATCGGAGTGAGACCTGCTTGCGACAGGGGCAGCAGATTCTCAAACGGACGGACGATCCCCGGAGTTTGGATTATTTGTTGTGGAGCCGGGAGATCGAAATCGATTTGTTGGCTTCTCAGAACCGTTACGACGAGGCGATCGCCCTCAATCACCGGTTGATCAGGAGGTATAAATCCTTGACGCCGCAGCAGCGCGAACAAATGGATCTCGCTCGGGATTCGAGTTTCAATTTTCGGCAGGCCCAGAACTGGATGTCATTAGCCGGTTTGTATGTGCATGACGGGCAAAAGGAGGCTGCGGCTAAGGCTTATCGGAAGGCGCAGGTTTTTTTGGCGCAGTCTCCTGAGGTTCTCAGTCCTCAATTCACGGAGATGACTTTCGATTATTTGAAGACGGCCGGTCACTACCGGGAGGCGTTAGCTTGTGCCGCTCGTTATGTCGAGCAGACGAGGGTGGGCGATACGATCAATTTGTTTCATCTGCAGGCCAAACAGTTTTTGTCCGAAGCCTGTTACCTGACAGGCGATTATCGGCAGGCCTGGCAATATGAACATCAGGTCTCTTCTTTGGTCGATTCGTTGAATGCCCGTTCGAATCAGGAGGCGGCTTTGGAGTTGCAGACGGTCTATGAAACGGTTCAGCGGGAGTCTCGGATCCAGCAGCAGCAATTAACCATTGCCCGCAACCGACAGATCATTTTGTCGTTGTCGATCGGGTTGGTGGCTTTGGTGGTTTTGGTGTGGCAGATGGCCTGGAGTCGGCGTCGGATTGCCCGCAAGAATCGGAAACTGTTCGAGCAGATCGAACAGCTGAGTCAGGCCAAAGCGGAGTTGGAGCATTTGCACAGTCTGATGAGCAACACTCGGAGCGTTCGTCCCGGAGGCGAGGGAGACGATCTGTTCGAAAGATTGGAAAAGACGATGCGGGAGCGTCGTTTGTTCCTGCGCCCGGATTTGAATCGGGATCAATTGGCCGCCGAATTGGGAACCAATAAGTTGTATCTTTCGAATGCGATTTCGCAGCACGAAGGACTTACTTTCTCGGAATACCTGAACCGTTGGAGGCTGGAATATGCCCGTCAGATGTTGTTGACGGATCACACTTCGAAAATCGAGGCCATTGCCGTCATGTCCGGCTTCAATTCGGTGCGTACGTTTTATCGCCTTTTTCAGCGATATTATCAATTGACGCCTACGGAGTTTCGGCGGCTTTCGAGTCTCGGAACACCGACGGACGAATAGGAAGGTGTTGCGAGGGGGAATGGGAGAAGGTGCGTCGACCCGGGTGAAGGTTGTCTTGACTCTCGGCGGTTCTCTGCGGCCAGACGGTTTCTGCTTAATCTCCGGTGTTGGGAGAAGCGTTTCGGATATTTCTGGAGCAACCAGATGTTTTCGCTGCACTCGGATCCCTCCCTGCCGGTCTGGTGGGGTGGTGTGCCGGCGATGCGTTCGGCATGTCGGGGGATACGGGCATATCCGTTCGGAGGTTGACGACGACCTGTCCGATCCTCCCGGGCAGAAAGTCTTAAACAGGAGGTTGGGAGGAGAGCCTGTCGGGTGCGATCGAATTGGACGCTTCGACCGACCGGTGCGGAAGGTTGGACCGCATGCGTTTTTTTCGTACTTTTAACTTCGGTTTTGTTCGTTTGGGAAGGTAGGATCTGTTCGTAAACGGATCCCGGTGCGGAGAATGCGGGGAGCATCATGAGAAACGAACCCGAACATCGTAAATCGTTTACGGAATATGGTGGAATGAATCTTGGGTAGGATATGATGATTTTGACGGAAGAATTTTATAAGGGTCTGATGGTGGTGATGGCGGGGCTGGCCGTTATCGTCTTTTTTGCCTTGTATAAGGTTCGGGCCGGGTACGGCATCTTTCGGAGTGGGAATTGGGGCCCCTCGGTGAACAATCGCCTGGGATGGGTGCTGATGGAGGCTCCGGCTTTTGTAACCATGGCTCTCGTGTGGGCTTTCTCTTCCCGACGCGGGGAGTTGGCTCCGTTGGTGATGTTCCTGCTTTTCGAACTGCATTATTTCCAGCGATCGTTTATTTTCCCGCTTTTGATTCGGGGCCGCAGCCGGATGCCGATCGCCATTCTGGGCATGGGGGCCTTTTTCAATCTGCTGAATGCCTATATACAAGGAGCCTGGTTGTTTTACTTTGCCCCGGAAGGTCTGTATACCCCAGCCTGGTTAACCTCTCCTCAGTTTATCGGAGGATGTCTCCTGTTTTTTATCGGCATGTACATCAACCTGCGCAGCGATGCCATTATACGCTCGTTGCGGGCTCCGGGCGATACCCGTCATTACTTGCCCCGGGGTGGCTTGTACGATTATGTGACCTCGGCCAATTATTTCGGCGAGATCGTCCAGTGGGGAGGCTTTGCCCTGCTGACCTTCTCGTGGGCGGGTTTGCTGTTCTTTGTCTGGACGGCGGCCAATCTGGTGCCTCGGGCCGATGCCATCTATCGCCGTTATCGGGAAGAGTTCGGGGATGCGGTCGGACGTCGTAAACGGATTTTTCCTTTTTTGTACTGATCGGGGCGGGATGCCATAAGACGCCTCTGGGTATCGGTTCTCTGGTCTGGGAACCTTTGGAGAGGTGATCGGGTAGCTCCGAAGGTCCGGGAGGGCCGGACTTGGCGCGGATAAAATGTTCGGAACGTTCATCGGACAGACTTTCTTTCGGAACTTCTGCTTTTCTGGGAATTTTTGGGGCCTGTGTATCGGGAAAACGCAGCGAGGGAAAGACAATGAACTCGGAAACCGGGAGCCTTCGGGTTGGTTTTTCGGTTTCGGAACGGGGCTCTCGGATGAAATTTCCGGGACAGAGGGCTCTGCTGCGGGAATTTTCGTACATTTGCCATACGAGAGCTTGGGGCTCTTCGATTTTGCCTGATTGCCATGACTTCACCGCGTGCTTCCATCCTGCTGATCTATACCGGCGGGACGATCGGGATGAAAACCGATCCTGTCACCGGGGCCTTGACCCCTTTCGACTTCAACAGCATTTATGAAGAGTTCCCTTACCTGGGAAAACTGTCCGTGCATATCGATGTGCTGCCGTTTACGCCGATCGACTCGTCGAACGTAACGCCGGAGTTGTGGGTGCAACTGGCCGGGATCATCGCCTCGCATTACGAAAAGTATGACGGGTTCGTGATTCTGCACGGTACGGACACGATGGCCTATTCGGCTTCGGCCCTGAGTTTCATGCTGGAGAATCTCACCAAACCGGTGGTTTTTACCGGCAGCCAGATTCCGATCGGGGTGTTGCGGACCGACGGCCGGGAGAATTTCATTACCGCTATCGAAATTGCAGCGGCCAAAGACGCCCAGGGGCGTGCGATGGTTCCCGAAGTGAGCATTTGTTTTCAGAACCGGGTTCTGCGGGCTAACCGAACGACCAAACATAGCGCGGAGAAATTGAACGCATTTCGTTCGGATAATTATCCGGCATTGGCGGAAGTGGGCGTCAACATCCATTATCACCTGCCTTATATATATAAGGTATCCGATTCGAAGGCTCCGTTGGAGACCTTTACCGATCTGGAAGATCGGGTGGGTGTGATTCGGGTTTTTCCGGGCTTGAGGCCCGACATGTTGGAAGGGATGTTGTCGCTGAACGGGTTGCGGGCCGTTGTGCTGGAGACCTACGGTTCGGGCAATGCGCCGACTGCGGAGTGGTTTATTCGGGCGGTGAGCGAAGCGGTGGCCCGGGGCGTGATCGTGATGAACGTCACGCAGTGCCATGACGGTGCGGTATCGATGGATCTGTATGAAACCGGTCGCCGACTCAAACAGGCCGGGGTGGTGAGCGGACGGGACATCACCACCGAGAGTGCTTTGGCTAAATTGATGGTGTTGTTGGGACGAAACTTGCCGCAGGAGGAACTGGAGCGGTTGTTAATTCAGCCGATTCGGGGAGAAATTACCCCCTAATTTTTTTCAAACCAAAATAATTTTGTATATTTCGCAGGTATTTTTCAGGTCATATGCCGTACAAGGAGGACCGGAACCGGGAGAAACAGGAGAGGAAATTTTTCTTTACGTACGGTTTGTTGTTTGATACTGAGGAATATATAGGGTCCTTTTCGTGCAAGAAGGGCTATTGATTTCGGAGAAATGACCGAGTGGCTGAAGGTGCGCGCCTGGAAAGTGCGTATACCCCAAAAGGGTATCGCGAGTTCGAATCTCGCTTTCTCCGCTGAAATTGACAGGGGAAAGGGACTGAAAGATACTCCTCAATGATCCGGAACCGGGAAGATCACCCTTCCGGGGACGGTTGCCGAAAGACGATTCAAGGTGTTTCGGGCGGAATTGAGGGCTAAAAATTAACAAAGGGACACAAAAAGGCGTAAAAACCTGCATAAAGCTTGAACAGAAGCAGGTAATGCCGAAAAAAGTGTTATATTTGTTACCCGCTTTTGTCCCCTCGTCTCTGAGTAGAGTCCGGACCTAAAACGATAACCCGAACAACAGAACCAAAATAACTTTTAAAAACTCAAAGCAATAAGTACTAATTAATTTTCTCTTTCACTATGAAAAAACTATTTATGATTCTGGCAGTGGTAGGTATGTTCAGCCTCGGTACTGCAAAAGTTTCAGCACAGGACTCTACGGCGGCCGCTGCATCTGAAACTGCTCAGGTTCAAGAAATGGCTACTGTGGATGCAGAAGTGGACGTTGAAGGTCAGCCCCTGCACCAGGCTATCAAACAGAAATTCCTCGAAGGGGGTGCCGGCTGGATGGCTCCTATTCTGTTGTGCCTTGTATTGGGTTTGGCTATCGCCATCGAACGTATCATCTACCTGAACCTCTCTACGACCAATACCAAGAAATTGATCGCTAAAGTAGAAGAAGCGCTCAACAACGGTGGTATCGAAGCTGCTAAAGAAGTTTGCCGCAACACCCGCGGCCCTGTAGCCAGCATCTTCTATCAGGGTCTTCTGCGTTATGACGAAGGTCTGGACGTAGTAGAAAAAACCGTTGTATCTTACGGTTCGGTTCAGATGGGTCAGATGGAAAACGGTTTGAGCTGGATTTCTCTGTTCATCGCCTTGTCTCCTATGTTGGGATTCATGGGTACCGTAGTAGGGATGATTCAAGCTTTTGATGCAATCGAAGCTGCTGGTGACGTGTCTCCTACCTTGGTAGCCGGTGGTATTAAAGTGGCCTTGTTGACTACCATGGCAGGTTTGATCGCTGCCGTGATTCTGCAGTTGTTCTACAACTACATCCTCTCGAAAATCGACGGTCTGGTTGTAACGATGGAAGACACCTCGATCACGCTGGTAGATATGCTGACCAAATTCAACAAAAAGTAATTAAATCCCGAGTTCAATGAAATATTTATCAATCATACGTTATGTCTTTTTGGCCATATCTGCAGTGACCGTCCTGCTGTTCTTCGTGGGCGTGTCTGACGTGGATTTGATGCTGAACTGGGCATATATTCTGCTGGGTTTGACCATCGCGGTATCGATTTTGTTCCCCGCGGTCAACTTGGCAAAGAATCCGCAGGGTGCGATTCGCTCCCTGGTGGGTTTGGCGATCGTAGCCGTTGTGCTGGGGATTTCCTACGCTATGGCCAGCGATGCAGTCATCGTAACCCCTGTAAATACTTTTGATGATCCGACGTCTTTGAAACTCAGTGATATGGGTCTGTACGCTACCTATATTGCTCTGGGCGTCGCTATTCTTGCCAGCATTATCGGCGAAGTTAGCAACATCTTCAAGTAAGTCGTTCGGAACAACAATGGAAAAAATTCAAAGAAATGGCTAAAAGAGAAGTACAAGAAATCAACGCCGGCTCCATGGCCGACATCGCCTTTCTGCTGTTGATATTTTTCCTTGTGGCGACGACGATGAACGTGGACACCGGTCTGCAACGTGTATTGCCTCCTTTTTCTGACCAGACTCAAAACCAGGAAGTAGAGGTGAAAAAACGTAACCTGTTGTTGGTATTCGTCAACAAGTTTGACGATATTCAGGTAGCAGGGGAACGGATGGATATTACTCAGGTTAAAGACAAAGCCAAAGAGTTTATCCTCAATGCCGCTAACAGCCCCGACCTGCCCGAAAAAGTCGACACAGAAATCGATCTGATCGGATCCTATCCCGTGAGTCAAGGGGTTATCTCCTTGCAGAACGACCGGGGTACGAGCTACAACAAATATATCATGGTTCAGAATGAGTTGACCCGTGCTTTTAACGAAGTCCGCAACGAAGTGTCCCTGCAGAAATTCGGTCGTTCGTTTGCCGAACTGGATGAAAAAGAGCGTGAAGCTATCACCAAGGCTGTGCCCCTGAAGATTTCGGAGGCAGAACCTAAAAACATTGGAGGAAAGTAGCATGGCAGTAATGAACAAAAAAGGGAAGAAATCGGTAGGTGCGATCTCGACCTCCTCTCTTCCGGACGTTATTTTCATGATTCTGTTCTTCTTTATGGTGACGACAACCATGCGTGAACAAGAGTTGTTCGTACGCTTCCGGCTGCCCGAAGCGACTGAAGTTCAAAAACTCGAAAAGAAGTCGCTGGCCAGCTATATCTACATTGGCCCTCCCACGGCCCAGATGGCTGCCAAGTTCGGTACGGCTCCCCGTATCCAGTTGAACGACAGCTACCATCAGGCTTTCGAAATCGGTGAATTCATCGCTTCTGAAAAGGATAAACTGAACGAAGCCGACCGTGTAGCCATGACTGTTGTACTGAAAGCGGACAATATGACCCGTATGGGGATTATTACCGAAGTAAAACAGGAATTGCGTAAGGCCAATGCGCTGAAAATCAGCTATGCTGCAAGTAAGAGCTTGGGTTATTAATCCGCTCTTCTGCCTTGAAATACCGTTTTGAGAACGGTTCGAAAAAAGAGATCGGTCGTATCGACCGGTCTCTTTTTTTGTTAGCCCTGTGTCTGGGGGCATGGAAGGAGAAGGTGTATGGATCTTTGCGGATAGTCGTGCGGTTTGCTCTGACTTAGACCGAAACGGGGAAACTCCCTCGTTTTGATTTGGAGGAGAGCTTGTTTTTCCGGATAAGCCTGAATGACGGGGGGTGATCGAAATCTGAAGTCACCTTATAGTTTTCGAATATGGGTTTGTATGTTTTCGGAAATAGGCCTATACGATATAATGATTGATGGGGGGTGAATTTTGTATCGGAGAGAGGGGTTTTGATAGATTATTTTAAAACCCTAACTTGCCAAATTGCAACAGATGATTCTTTAAAAAATATAAATTGTATAAAATTTATTATAAAATCGACCTGTTTTTGCTATTTATTTAAGATTATTTGTTTTATTGGAGGAAAGTTTATATTATTGTATACATTGGATGGGAAGAGAGAAATGGGAATAAACGATTTTACGATTCTCGAGGAAGGGGGACGAAGTTTTCTGTTATGGCCGGCCTGTTTGAGAGGGAGTGTGGCGTGAAAAGTGAAACCGGGGGGATAACTTTCCGGATTTTTTTTTAGTATGGGTGTTGTAGAAGAAAGCCGTGTGGCTTTGAATACCCGGTTTTTTCTCCGATTGAAGGAACTGCTGATTGATAGGATTTCGATGGTGCAGGCCGATGTACGGGAGTTCGAATACTCTGACTTCTGAGTCCGAAAAAAAGGCGATGAATACATCTTCCCGATTCAAATTTATCGGTTAACTAACTAATTAATTATTACCTATTATGAAAAATTTATGGTTATTATGGGCTCTTCCGGTTTTACTGATACTGACCGGTTGTGCAAAAAATGAGGCTGAGATTGAATGGACGGATACCCGGGCTACGGACAAGACTATTGTGGAATATTTGGAGGTCGAACCGGTGTCGGAGGAGGTGCATTTACTCGATGGGCAGAGTATAGCTTATGAGTTCTCCGAGGATGGCGATTTCACAGCGGCTGGAGGCGTTAAGACGATTATGACGAATATGTCTTTTGTGGGTCGTATATCTTTGGGAGGTAGCAAGTTCGATTCGGAAAATAAAATTATTTTACCGACCAAGTCCCAAATGTATGAATTCAAATTGTATGTGGATGACGTCGATCAGATGATTTGTACGGATGAACAATCTTCATCGGTGGAAGTGAAAGCCTATCCGATGTTTAATGATATGTTTAGTCAGGTACGGGTTCCCCGGAACGGCTATCGTTGCAAGGTTCTTTATGACGATGACACCTATGGCTATATTCCGGATTCGGTTTCTGTAGCGGCTTATCCGATTGCGGGGAGGGGAGTTGTCGGGATTGAAGAATACATGGATATTTCTCCGGTATTGATCGCCGAAATTACCGGGCCATGGTTTAAAGTGACTTCCAATGTGTTGGATGGATATACTTTCAAAGATATTCCAGCAGATTATTTTGAGGGGAATGGCGAGCAGCTGGAAGATCGTATCCGTTATACGGATCGGGAACTGGTTCAGGAGGCTTTCTTGAATGTAAATACGACCTATTTTTATCAGACGAAAGCTAATTCAGATCAGAATATCCAGTTTACCGTGGAGGTGGCTCCCAACACAACGGGGAAATCTCGTTCTTTTACATTGGGGTTCCCTTATCAGAACCATATCAATGGGAGTTGCCAGTATAAACTTTTTAAAGTGATTCAGCAGTAAATCGTTCGGATTCGGGGTACAGATGTATGCCCGGGAAAGGGTAGCGTTCTCGGGGAAGGCATATCCGTTTTCGGGGAAAGTCCGAGTCGTAAAACGGCTTTCGTAGCTCGATGCTCTGATACGCGAAGAGCGGATTTCATGCTTTGAGAGAGTGAAAGTCGGAGTGCGGATTTCTTTCCGGATCTTCCGGAAGTGGGAGTATTATCGAGAAGAGCCATGCAATGATGTTGCATGGCTCTTTGGGTGAGTATGGAAACCGAAGTGCTTCAAGGGTTGATCAAAAGGGCTGGTAAATGGACGGTAGGGGAATTGTAGGGACAGTGGAGAAGGGCGGAGAAGTGACAGAAGAGCCCCTTTTGAGAAGACGGGAAGCGAGGGAAGAAGTTTTGGTAAAAGCCTTGCGGTTGCGAAGAGGAAAACGGAGCGCGGTTATGGAAAGGTTGTCCGTTATCGGGTTCTTCGGGCACGGAACGACTCCGGTGGAGGTTTGGAAAGATGGGAGGAGAAGAAAGAGTATCAGGGACTTCGCTTTCAGTGGTTTCGGAACCGGATCGACGGATATTCGGACGACAAGTGATCCGGATCAACGAGTGATCCGAATGGTGGATTAATGGACGATTTTACGAACGATCTGGCTGATGATCAGAATGACGGCCGTTCCGATCGTTGTCCAGACCCAGAATGGATCGAGCGACCATCCGAACGAGACGACCCGATCTTTGAAAACGGAAATGATCATCATGGCCAGAATCAGCCCCATCAAGTCGCGATTGCTGAGGCGTAAGGCCCGTCTCCAGGAAAAACGTTCTTCGGGCTTTGTCCATGCTTTCCAGCGGGGTAACAGGATATTGGTATTTTCGGCATATGTGGTATACGCGGAACCGAACTTGCGCTGTAAGGTATTTTCTTCAATTTCCAAAATTTTCTCGACCATCCAGCCTCGTAACAACAGGGCACAGAGCATCCAACCCAAAACTCCGGTATAGGCCAGAATGCCTAACCAGATCAGGAAGCTACCCAGTTCGAGGGGATGTCGACATAAGGCGTACATGCCTTGGGACTGGAATCGGGCGCCCGGAGGCGTATAGCCGACGGCGAGCATTCGGATGATGATCCCTCCCAACGAGACCGCCAGACAAGGGATGTTCAGCCATAAGGAGTCGGGAACGATCCAGAAAGGACGGGCCACGATCAGGGCCAAGAGGGAGAGAAGGAAAAACCATAGAGGCAATTGTCGGCGCCGGGCCATGAGCCATTTTCCCCACGAGGTTGAACTCTCCGATAGTAAAGTCATGGCAGAACGGTTTTTCGGGGGGTGAGAAAGATCCGGGCATAGGTTCGGAACGAGACATAACCGAGGGTAATACCCAACAGTGTTCCGAAAAAGAGGTCGAGCGGGAAGTGCATGCCGAGGTAAATGCGGCTGTAGGCCACTAATAGGGCCCAGGCAAAGATGGCGATCGAATACCAACGTTTGCGGAAGAGCAGACAGGAGAACGTCGCGATGGTAAAACTGATGGCTGCATGAGCCGATACGGTGCCATACAGTCCGCCTCGATAGTCGTTAACGATATGTACCTGCGCTTGGATATCGGGGTTATGGGAGGGGCGGAATTTGGGGACGTAGTCTTTGAAGAGATTGCAGATCTGGTCGGCGGCAATGATGGCGATTCCCAGACACAGCAACATCCACAACAGTCCTTTCCAGCCGGTTTGACGCCAGGCCGCCCACAAAATGGCGATATACAGAGGAATCCAGATGATTTTGCTGGAGATCCAATAAAAGAAAGTATCCCAACCGCTTCCCCAACTGCCGTTAAGGGCGAGCAGAAGTTGTTGGTCGGCGTGAAGTATGTCCTGCCACATATTTTAGGAGGTTTTCGGAACGCGTCGTTGTTTGTCCGATCCGTGGATCGGAAAACGAGTTTTCAAAGATAGTTTTTTTGGGACGTTTTTCAAAACGACTTCGAGGAAAGGGGGATGTCTGAAAAATGCGATCGGATGAAAATGAGTGAAATAACCGACGTGATGGCGGGTAAAACGGAGCCCCGTCGGGTGTCGGGACCCGAGGAGAGGCCGAAGGCAAATCGGAAAAAATTTCCGTACCGTTTGACGAAGTTTCGAGATAGATTGTTGGGGTGAGTTTTGAGATATATTGTTGGGCTAAGTTTTGGACGAGGTTGTCGGTGTGAGTTTCGGACGTGAGTGTCCGTTCCGCTGAGAAAGACCGCTTGGAGGTCTCCGTAAGGTAGTCGCTTTTGAAGGAATGGCTTCGAACCGATGTTTTTCCGACCCAAGCATCGGTCCCATGCGGATCGGATGCGTCGACTCAATTGCCTTGAAGAAAAGAAACCGGCATGCTCAGAAACTCGTTTTCGGTAATCAGACAATTGGTGAATTCGAGTTCCGTTTGGCTGTCGGGGAGGGTGATGCGGGTGATACGCCCGGCATGCAGAATCACCGGCAGCTCATTGACGACCGTTTTGAAAGAGATGTCCGAATCGTTCAGAATGTCCAGCGTGGAAATTTTTCGCGATTCGTCTCGGGAAACAGGCGTGCTGCGGAGCGACGCTTTGACCAGAGCGCCGAGGTACTGGGCCGGACCAATCAACAGATCATGGAACACCACGGCCGTACGGCGGGCAAACATGGCTTCCTTTAACCCTTCGATCGAACGTTCCTTGGCAAATACCAGCGTCATGGGACGAGGCATGCGGGCGGTGCCGTATTTGGTGACGATCAGTCCATGGGCGTCCGATCCGCACAAATAGGCCAGGTCGTATTCCCGACACCAGGCGATGGCTCGGGGATGATATTCGGGGCCGTTGATCAGTTCGATGCCGTGGATCTTATGTTCGCGGAGCAGTTTTTCATGCTCTTCGTACATCGTAACCTGACGGTCGGGCCAACCCGGATGGTTCCACATGATGAAAGCTCCTTGGCGGATGGCGATGTCGATCGCTTTCAAGGAATCCTGAACGTTCAGAGCATTGGCATCCTGCAGGAAAAAGGCGTTGAGATGTCCCAACGGTTTGTAACGGGAAATTTCGCCTCCGGGAATGACCAAGATCCCCATCCGGTCGCCCTGGGCTTTGGCGATGCGGTAAGCCTGGTTGTGGTCACCCTGAAGGAGACCGTTCTGGTTGTTGGGGCGATATTCGATGTGTTCGGTAATGGCAATGGCGTCGAGGCCCTCGCTCCAGGCCTCATCGACCCGAACCGACGGCCATACCGAACCGTCGGAGTAGGCCGAGTGGATGTGCAGGTCGCATTTGAGGGTCAGGTAGCCCGGAATGTCGGGGATTCGGATGTAGTCGCGTACGTTGGTATAGAAGTGGTCGATGAATTCGGGCGTGTCGTTTGTGGGTGTAGGTTTCGGTTGGGCGGCGAGTGAACCGATGCTGGTCAGCAGGACAAGGAAAAACAGGATCTTTTTCATACCGGAAACAGGATAAATGCGCTTCTTGCTCTGTACCGTCATGGGAAACAGCGGTTTCTGACCGGAAGCAGACAGCAGTGAAACATTTCTTTCTATAAAAATAGGAAATTTTCAGGTTCGAAGTTTGTGTAATGGGAGAATTTACAGAAAGTTAATCCGAACGTCATGGCCGGCAAGCCGGAATCTCCGGATCAGGCGGGCGTGAATTTCTGCAAAAATTTTGTATTTTTAACAAACTGTTTTCGTCCGGAACAGAGGGACGTTCCGGACTTTATCTTGTTAAGGCTATGGAATCCAAACTTTTTACCAGTGGACGTATCGGTCCGCTCACCCTTCGTAATCGTACGATTCGCTCGGCAGCTTTCGAAGGAATGTGTGAAGGAAACGCCCCTACGAAACAACTGCTCGATTACCACGAATCGGTGGCCAAGGGCGGTATCGGGATGACGACGTTGGCGTATGCTTCGGTTACGCGCAGCGGACTTTCTTTCCCGCGTCAGCTGTGGTTGCGGAAGGAAATCTTGCCGGGTTTGCGGCAGGTGACCGATGCCATCCATCGGCAGGGTGCCGCTGCTTCGATTCAGATCGGTCACTGCGGCAACATGTCTCACCGGAAGATTTGCGGGCAAACGCCTATCTCGGCTTCCGGAGGATTCAATCTCTATTCGCCGACCTTTGTGCGCGGAATGCGTCGCAGCGAAATCGTCGAGATGGCAAAGGCTTATGGCGATGCGGTTCGTTTGGCTCGTGAAGGGGGATTGGATGCGGTAGAGGTGCATGCCGGTCACGGGTACCTGATCAGTCAGTTCCTGTCACCTTATACCAATCATCGCCGCGATGAGTTCGGCGGTTCGCTCCAAAATCGGATGCGGTTCATGGAAATGGTCATGGACGAGGTGCGTCGGGCGGCCGGCAGCGATATGGCGGTGATTGTCAAAACCAATATGTATGACGGATTTAAGGGCGGAATCGAGCGCCCCGAAGCATTGGCCATTGCCCGTCGTCTGGAAGAGTGCGGTGCCGACGCGTTGGTGCTCAGCGGCGGATTCGTGAGCCGGGCTCCGATGGTCGTGATGCGCGGGGCAATGCCCATCCGAACCCTGACGCACTATATGGACTGCTGGTGGCTGAAATGGGGGGTACGAATGTTCGGCCGCATGATGATTCCGACGGTACCTTACCGCGAAGGCTATTTTCTGGAAGATGCCAAAGTGTTTCGGCGCGAGTTGAAAGGGACGTTGATTTATGTCGGAGGGCTGACGACACGTTCCAAGATCGATGAGGTGCTGGACAGTGGCTTCGAGTTCGTGCAGATGGCTCGGGCCCTGATCCGTCAACCCGATTTCGTGAACCGAATGGCTGCCGGAGCCGAGTGTTGCGATTGCGGACACGGGAACTATTGCATCGGACGCATGTATACGCTGGATATGTCCTGTTACAGCCATCGGGACGATGTGCCTCCCTGTCTGTTGCGGGAAATTGAAAAACTGGAAAAACGGGCAAGACAATGAGCACTCGATCTTTGGCCGTTATTACCGGCGCCAGTGGCGATATGGGTATGTGTATTACCCGGGCGGTAGCGGCAGCGGGCTGGAAAGTGATTATGGCCTGCAACGACCCGGTGGCTTCGGAAGCGAAACGCCGGGACGTGATCCGGCAGACCGGGAATCCGGATGTGGAGATCGAACCGCTCGAGTTGCGCAGTTTGGATGCGGTGGCCGATCTGGCCGCTCGTTTGTCACGGCGTCCCGAACCCATCGGCCTGTTGATGAACAATGCCGGGGTGATGCCTCCCCGGGCCTCCTTGACCGCCGAAGGTCTCAACCATACCGTCAGTGTCAATTATGTGGGTCCCTATCTGTTGACCCGTTTGTTGTTGCCCCGTATGGAACGGGGTACGCGGATCGTCAACATGATCTCCTGTACCTATGCCATCGGACGGATTCGTTTGCCGGAATTTTTTGTCAATGGCGGAGTACGGCACTATCATCGTATTCCGGTGTATAGCAATACCAAACTGGCGTTGCTGCTTTTTACCCGGGAGTTGGCCTCCCGGGTGGTCGAACCGGGAATTACGGTCAATGCGGCGGATCCGGGAATCGTCAATACCAAATTCATCCATTTGGATGCCTGGTTCGATCCTTTGACCGATATTTTTTTCCGGCCTTTGATTCGATCGGCGGAAAAAGGCGCTTCGACAGCGGTCGATCTGTTGCTTAACCCTGCTCTGGAGGGGGTGAACGGTCAGGCGTTTGCCGATCGGAAGCCGATTCATTTGTCGGATCGATATCTGCATCATCCCATGCAGCGGCCGTTGTGGGAGGCCACCGAAGAGTTGGTCGCTCCGTGGTTGCGATAAACAGGACTCGCTGTGGAAGCGATCCCGCACCCTGTGGCTTCATGCAGTTTTTCAGCTCCGATTTTCGGCCCTGATTTTCCCGTGCCGATTTCTTGTTCTGCGTTTCTGTTTCGTTTCCCTGTCCCGTTTTCTCGTCTTGGTTCCCGTCTCGATTCCGGAGCTTGCAGGGGCTGTGAATCCGGGTCGATATGCGGAGCTCGGGTTCGTCTACGGAGTTTTCGGACGAACGGCTTTTCAGCCCTTTTCTCCGGAGCGGATGCCATTGGAGACGGCTTACGGGGAAATTCTGACTGGGCTGTGCAACCAGGAACGGGATGTGCGGGAACAGGAGGTTATGAGCGAAGTGGCGGGCTGTTGGTATCAGCCCCTCTTTTTTGGGGGGTGTTAAGTGTTTTTTCGGGAACGGTGTCGACGCTCTGTCGGGGTCGCGATGTGGAGCGGGTACGTACTGTCGGTCGGGTGCGTGTTGCGGAGGAACGGCCTGCAGTATGGGCGGGACGATCGTTACGGGCTACGTATTTTTCGGTCGGCTCGTTTGAAGATGCCGTTTTGCGTTTGTCCTGCTGGATGATGGTGATGAACGACGAAGAGATCAAACCGGTCGGAATGGCGATCATGCCGATGCCCACCAGACTCATCAGACTGCCCAGTAATTTTCCTAAAGGCGTAATGGGGTAGATATCGCCGTAACCTACCGTCGTGAATGTTTCGATGGCCCACCAGAATCCCTGTCCGATGTTGGAAAAGACTTCGGGTTGGGCGTTTCGTTCGATGTAATACATCAAGATGGCCGAAAATCCGATGATGATCCCACAAGCCGTGTAGGCGGTGATCAGTTCGTTTTTGATGGCTCCCAGCACACGGCCGATTAACTGGAAGGAGTGGGAGTAGCGAATCAACTTGAAGATGATGAAAATGTAGGGCAACAGCACGATCATGTGGCTGAGCGGAGTCTGCCAGTAGAGATAGACCAGCACGAAGGGCAGGATGGCGATGAAATCGACGAATCCGTAAAACGAGAACATATAGTGCAAACGGGCTTGAAAAGCCGAACGTTTGGGATAACGGGCCGGAGCGGCGATCCATCTCAGCAAGTATTCGATCAGAAAAATGAACGAGGCCAGATGGGTGATCGTGTAGAGGATGGCTTTGCGGGCTTCGGACTCTTTGTAGGAGGAGAGGATGACGGATCCGATGGCCAATAGGATGAATACCAATACGAAATATTGGAAAATTTTACTCATCAGGGCTCGTTGGATGGCCTCGTAGAGTTTCATTTTCTTCTCATGCAGCGCGATCAGATGTTCGTTCATGGGATATATGATTATTGGTTGTTTCAGCAGTTGAATCCGTGATTTCCTTGCATTTATCGTGCCTTTTACGCGATAAACGGTAAAAAAACGGATTGAAGACCAAGGAAGAGGCGGGCGGCCCGAGGGGTTGAGGAATAGAGGGATAGAGGAATCTTCGGGCGTCTTGTCGCACCGAAACATTCCGGTTGCTTTTGCGGGCATGACGGAGGGGGAGGACGATGGATGCGGAGAGAGCGGGGGTGATCGAGGTTAGCAAATAAAAAATCAGGGCGGCAAAAGCCGCCCTGATTCAGGGAATGCTGATCGGGTTATTTGCTCCAGTTGCGGGGAGCCGGTACGCCGGGCAGCGGTTTGCGCTCTTTGAGTTGAGACATGACTTCCTGAATGGCCCGGTCGAGCTGCTGGTCTTCGCCGGCCTGTTCCCGGATCGGATCGTTATCCAGCAGAATGTCGGGATCCACTCCGTGGTTTTCGATGATCCAGTCTCCGGTTTTCGGATCGTAGCTGGTGAAGAACGGAACCCGGATGTCGGTGCCGTCCATAAAGGGCAAGGATCCGCTGATTCCGATGATGCCCCCCCAGGTGCGGGTGCCGATCAATTTGCCGAGGCCCAGCGCCCGGAATCCCCAGGGGAACAGGTCGCCGTCCGAGGCCGAATATTTGTTGATCAGGCAGACCTTCGGCCCCACCTGTACGGCATCCGGAACGGTTCCGATCAGGGAACTGCCCCGACTCATGGTCAGTCGGTAGGGCTCGCGGGCCAATCGTTCGAGGATCATAGGGGAGACGTTGCCTCCGCCGTTGGCGCGGTCGTCGATGATGAGACCCTCCTTGTCGAGCTGGGGGTAGAAATAACGGGCAAATTCGTTCAGTCCTTCGGATCCCATGTCGGGAATGTAGACATAGCCGACCCTGCCGTCAGTGGCCTCTTCCACTTTACGGAGGTTGTTTTGCACCCAGTTATAGTGATAGAGTGAATATTCTTCGCTCAGGGGGGTAATGACAATCTTGCGGGCCCCTTCCAGTTTAGGTTCCGTATTGAGCGACAATTCGGTGGGCACTTCTGCCTTCCCCACTAACAATTGATACATGTCTTTCACCCGGTTGGTCGGTACCCCGTCGATGGCCACGATATAGTCGCCTTCATGGGCTTCGATACCGGGTTCGGTCAACGGAGAACGCAGTTTTTGGCTCCAGGAAGTGCCGGGCAGAATCTTTTCCAAACGGAAAAATCCGCTCTTGTCACGGGATATTTCTGCTCCCAGCAAACCCATCGGAATCCGTGGCGGACGAGGAGTTTCGCCCGGATTGACATAAGCATGGCCGCAACCCAATTCGCCGATCATCTCCCCGATGACGTAGTTCAGATCGAGTCGGGTCTTGACATAGGGCAACAGAACGGCGTATTTTTCCTTGATCGCTTTCCAGTCGAGACCGTGCATGTTTTCCAGGTAGAAACCGTCTCGGTACGCACGCCAACCTTCGTCGAAAATCTGGGCCCATTCCTGCGGATAATCAACCGGAATCCGTACGTTCGACAGATCGACCTCGTTGTCTTCGCTCAGGGCGAGTTCTCCGACGGGCCGAGCGATGACATAAAGCGATTTTCCCTTGATCCAGAGAACTTTTTGTCCGTCAGGAGTCATGTCCATGAGCACGGCATCGCTCAGGGCCTTCTCTTCCTGTTCGTCCAGATCGTAGACTTTGGTTTTGCCTCCGCTGTAATAATAGATCTTTTGACCGTCCGAATAGAAATTGCGGTACCATCCTGCACCCAGGGGCAGCTTGACGATCCGATCGGCAATGCCTTCCGGATCGAAACGGACTTGAGTGTTCGAGTCTGCGGTCGGGTCTGTTTGGGCGTGTTTGGCGGATTCACCCGTTTTGACCTGAGGGTCGCTCGACAGGAAGGGCGAAGGAGTCGATGAGTCGAGCAGGGCCAGATAGATGCCCCCCAGGTTGTTGTAAACGTGATTCCATTCCAGCGATCCGTAGGTGGGATTGAAATCCCGAGCCGATCCGAAAATCAGATACCGTCCGTCCGTGCTGAATGTCGGTTCGTACGAGTCGTACCAACGGTCGGTGACGGGATATTGTTTTTTCTCGGCCAGATTATACAGATAGATGACGTCGATGCGGTTTTCGCCCGTGAGTGCATAGGTCAGCCAACGACTGTCGGGCGAAAAACTGACGCTGCGCGGTTCTCCGGTGGGGTTTTGCAGAATGACGCTCGTTTTGCGGGAGGCGACATCCAGCAGGTTGATCCGGTTGCGACGGTCGGTATAAACGATCAGTTTCGAGTCGGGACTCCAGTCGAACGTCCGGATGTAGGTGTCGTTGTCTCGGGTGGCCTGAATGGGGTCTCCTCCGTTGGAGGATTGCAGGTAGAGTTCGGTTTCTCCCGTGGCATCCGAAATGTAGGCAATCCATTTCCCGTCCGGAGACCATTGTGCTTCGCGTTCATGGGCTCCGGGACTGCGGCTGATGTTACGGGTGACGCCTTCCTCAACCGGTAGATCAAATACTTCGCCCCGGGCTGTTATGGCCAGCCGATCTCCTTTAGGCGATAGGGAAGCCTCGGTCAGGTAGGATGCTCCCGGTTTGATTTCGCTGCGGGCGTAAACGTTGTCCGATCCGAGGGAAATCGATACCCGGTGGGCTTGTCGATCTTTCGCATTCAGGGTGTAGAGGTATCCTCCGTTCTCGAAAACGATCAGATCGCCATGGGCGCTGGGGAATTTTACGTCGTATTCCTGGAAATCGGTCACCTTTTCGGTCGTGCCGGTACGGGTATTGTAAACGAACAGGTTCATGGTGCGATCCCGATCGGAGAGGAAAAAGATCTCGTCGCCGATCCACATCGGGATGATGTCTTGGGCGTCGTTTCGGGTGATATTGTCAACCTTCCCGGCTTGAGGATCGTAGATCCAGATATCGTCGGCCATACCCCCTTTGTAATATTTCCAGGTGCGGAATTCTCTCATCACCCGGTTGTAAGCCAGTCGTTTCCCGTCGGGCGAGTAGCTGCAAAAACCGCCTTCGGGCAAGGGAATGGCTTCCGAGAGCCCCCCTTCGCGATCCACCGTGTAGAGTTTCCCCGAGAAGCCGTCACTGATGCGGTTTCGGTAGATGATGCGTTGTCCGTCAGGGGTCCAGCCCATTACGATGTTATTGGGGCCCATCCGGTCGCCCAGATCGTCGCGGGCGTTGGTGGCGGTGTAAGTGATTCGCAACGGTTCGCCTCCGGAGAGCGGGATGGTGTATACTTCGGTATTGCCGTCGTACTGTCCGGTGAATGCGATGCTCTGGCCGTCGGGCGAGAAGCGAGGGAACATTTCGTAACCTACATGCGAGGTCAGTCGCGAGGCTTCACCTCCGGTGACGGGGACTTTGTAGAGGTCGCCCGCGTACGAGAAAACGATTTCGTGTCCGTTGGTCGTCGGGAAACGCAGCAGGCGGGCTTCCGCACCCTGTAGAGGGGCAACCAGCATTCCGGCCAACAAAAAGAGCAGGATCGATTTGTACATATTGAATAGGGTTTGATAGGTCATTGTAGTTGATTTGCAATTGGTTCAGACTGCAAAGTTGGGAATAAAACCAGCGATCGGAACGGCTCATGCTTTTGAAACAAAGGTACGATTAATAAACCGAAGAAGGATGGTTGAACGCTAAATAAAAATCTCGAAACGATGAGGAGTTGTTTTTGATTGTTGGTTTCTGTGTTTCCTTTTTGGCTCGGTATCGGTCTCAAACGATATATGAGGGCAATTTGTGGGGATGACCGAATCGCATCATCGTTTCTGTTTGTATGAGGGTGGAGGCTATGGCGTTTGTGAAGTCAATGATGGGATCCTCAATCGACTCGTTTGGGGCATAGGAAAAAGCAGCGAATAGTCCGTTGTTGCGATGAAAGCACCAATAGAGGTTGTATTATATATGATCTTGGGTTTTCGTCAACGAA
>CALVFO010000031.1 GCA_944326855.1 uncultured Alistipes sp.
TAGACATTGGATGGAGTCCGCTCCTTCGAGCAACTGCTCCCCAATACCCCCGCCATTCCCAACAACAGACCCCAACGCAACATGTTTTTCATACGGGTTAGATTTTTCGGAATAGCATCATGTTTGACAGATAAAAGTAAATATATTATTCGGCATATGCAATTTCCTTCGATTTCGCCACCGTATTTCCCAGAGGCAGAATTCCGCAAATCCACTCATCATCTCTTTCGTCTTTCCGATTTTCAGATATACTTTACCATCTACTGCTTCTCGAATCATATCCCATATACCGAAATTCAGCATGTGATTTCACGCTCAGTCGTTCCTAAAAAAACGCACGTAAACATTACTTTTTTTGCACACACTATACTCCCTATCGGGGGAACACACCTCTGTCATGAAGATTTGCGGGCATCTCGAATAAAATCGTTATCTTCGTCTCGAAAAGCCGCGACGGTTTTTGGTCCGATGAACGGACCCGACGTTCGGGCTGATCTGTATGCGTCTCGGTACACCCGTTCCGATGCGTCCACCACATGACGACAAGCACATGAATCTGATGGATTGGATATTGGCACTGCCTCTGCTCTATGCGGCTTATGCCGGATTCCGGGAAGGGATCGCCGCTCAACTGGGCGGTTTGATCGGTCTGATCGCCGGAGTCTGGCTGGCATGGCGTTTTGGAGAGGATGTCGGGGGGTGGATGGGCCTGGAGGAACCCATAGCGGTTGCCGCCGGTTTTTTGGCGGTATTGGTGGGGGTTATGATTGCCTTGGCGCTGCTCGGACGTCTGCTTCGGGGCTTGTTCCGATTCGCGGGGTTAGGGCCTTTCGATGCAATCGGGGGAGTGGTTTTGGGCGTCCTCAAAATGGCCCTTTTGTTAAGCGTACTGTTGCTGGCCTTTATTCCGGTCAATCGTGCCGGAGGCTGGATTTCGCCCCGGACCCTGGAGCGCTCACGTCTTTACAAGCCGGTCAGCCAGATTGCTCCGATGGCTTTCCCTTACCTTCAGGAGTTGAAATCCAGGGTGTGGCCGGAAGGAATGTCCACGCCTCAAACCGATTCCGATGAATAACGATACGAAACAAACCCGAGAAGCTCTGGTCATCAAAAGTACCGGAAGCTGGTATACGCTCTGCGACAGCCTGACGTCCGAACGCCTCGAAGCCCGTTTGAGCGGACGCATTCGTTTACAGGGCCGTCGTTCGACCAATCCGGTCGTTGTAGGCGATCGGGTCGACTATCATTTGGAGTCGACGGGCTCGGCAGCTACGAGGACCCCGGCTCCGTCGTCCGGTTCGAGCGGGCAGCGTTCCCGACGCCGGGCCCGACCTTCGGATTCGGGTCGAACGTCCGTACCGTACCTTGAGGGTCGTTCCTCCGATACCGCAGTCGTTGTGCAGGACGAAAGATCCTCTTCTCCGGACGCCTGTGGGGAATCACCGACCGCTTGGGGATCGTCGCAGGACGATAGTTGCACGAATGGAGTGTCGGTTGCGACGGGGGTTATCACCCGCATTCATGACCGTCGGAACTACATCATCCGACGGGCTTCGAATCTGTCACGCGAATCGCACATCATCGCCGCCAACATCGACCAGGCTTTCCTGGTGACGACCCTGGTTTTCCCTGAGACAAGTTTCGAATTTATCGACCGTTTTTTGGTGACGGCCGAAGCCTATCATATCCCGACCACCCTCATTCTCAATAAAATCGACCTGTACGACACCCCCGAATTGCGAGACAGGCAGGCGTTGTTTCTCGATACCTATCGCGGGGCCGGTTACGAGGTGATGGAGGTGGCGGCGGCAGCAGCTCTGGGGGTCGCTTCCTTGCGCGAGCGGCTTTGCGGGCGGGTTTCGCTGCTGTCCGGCAATTCGGGCGTCGGGAAGTCGACGTTGATACAGGCCGTAGACCCCACCTTGCACCCCCGAATCGGGGCTATTTCGGACTACCATCATCGGGGGCGCCATACGACCACTTTTTCAGAGATGTATGCTTTACAGGATGGAGGCTGGCTGATCGATACGCCGGGCATTAAGGGGTTCGGTCTGATCGACCTGAGCGGCGAGGAGGTGGGACGTTATTTCCCGGACCTGTTCCGTTGGGCTCCGCAATGCGGCTACTATAACTGCACCCATACCCATGAACCGGGTTGTGCGGTCAAAGAGGCCGTCGAACGGGGAGAGATCAGTTCTACACGTTATATCAGTTACCTGAAACTACTGGAAGAGGATGAAAAGTACCGCCAATGAAGCGTTGGCCGCCTTGTTGCGGCTGGATGATGAATCGTTATTCCGCCAGACCCGGTATCTGTCGGAATTTATGCTTCCTGAACGTGCTGCGGCTTTGGAGCGCACCTTGTCGATGCGTACCCGTTACTTGTGCGTATGTGCCGAAAATACGTTTCATCCCCAAAATGCCAGTGCGTTGGTTCGCACCTGCGAGGCGTTCGGGATTCAGAATTTGTATGCGGTGGAGGAGGTTTGTCGATTTTCCCCCAATACCCGTATTGTACGCGGTACCGACAAATGGGTGGACATTCGCTCGTTTGCTTCGACGGAGGCGATGTTGAAAGGACTTCGCGAAAAAGGGTACCGGATTGTGGCCACGTCGCCTCATGCCGGAGATTTTACGCCCGAAACATTCGATGTTGAGGCCGGTCCTTTCGCCTTGGTTTTCGGGACGGAGCACGAGGGGATCAGCGAGCTGGTAAAAAAATCGGCCGATGCTTTTATTCGGATTCCGATGTGCGGGTTCGTCGAGAGCCTCAATGTGTCGGCCTCGGCGGCCATTCTGCTGTATACGCTTACCACGAGACTCCGCATGTCGGAGGTTTCCTGGCAACTGAGTCCCCGGGAACATGCCGAACTGTTGGCGCGCTGGATGTTCGGTTCCTTGAAGGATGCCCCCAACATTCTCAAACGCTACCTGTCTTCGGAAGTCGGTTCGGAACGCTAAACTGACAGCTGTCACGTCCCGGAATCGTATGGTTGCCGGTTCGAGCCCCGTGTCGTTTCCCGGACCGATCCGACCGGGATGACCGGGATGATCGGGGCGATCCTCGTTGGTCGTGTAATCTGTAAAAACTCTCTTTTCGAAAGGTTCCGTTGTTTTTCTGCCGGATTCGGAGGCATAAAATGGAGGGATTTTATCCCGTCACAAAAGGCTTGCCGAAGGCCTGACTGCTTTTCCCCGTTGACAGACAAGAAACCCCTGAAGATCACGTTTGCGGACATACAGTCCTGCTCCGGATCGACTGGAGCCATGGATTCTTTATCGAATCGGGCCCAGCTTCACGGGTGGGGTTCTCGAGCCTTTTGCGGTCGGTCGAAGAGTTTGGAAGAGGTGGTACCGCTGATCGTCTGTCGCGGTTTCCGGGGTAGTGATGCTATTTTTTACGCGACCGTTTCGCTCAGAAGCACCACGACCATGGCGGCTAAGGCCAGAATGGCGCCGATCGTGATCCATGTGTGTGCCGGTTTCCATTTCCGGGTTCCGGCCTGCTTTGTTTTGGTTTTCATATCCGAGAAAATTTCCCGGGGGCTATTCGATGGTTTCCACAACCCGAAGGGTGGCTTCCGTCAAGCGTTCGAGTTCGTGATCCTTGATGACATAAGGCGGCATCATGTAGACCAGACGTCCGAACGGGCGCAACCAGATTCCCTCTTCGATGCAACGTTTCTGGACTTCGGCCACCTTGACCGGTTCTTTCATTTCCACCACGCCGATCGCCCCCAGCGTTCTTACATCGGCTACTCCGTGCAATTTTCGGGCCGGAGCCAGTCCACGTTCCAGTTGTTTTTGTATTTCGGCGATTCGTTCCAGGGGGGAGTTTTCGCGTAGCAGGTCCAGCGAGGCGCAGGCTATGGCGCAGGCCAGGGGATTTCCCATGAAGGTGGGCCCGTGCATCAGTTCCGAGGGTGTTCCTTGCGAGATGGTGGTGGCAACGGACGGGGTGGTCAACACGGCGGCAAAACTCAGGTATCCGCCCGTGAGAGCTTTTCCTACGCACAGGATATCCGGGCTTATGCCGGCCCATTCGCAGGCGAACATTTTTCCGGATCGACCGAACCCCGTAGCGATTTCGTCGGCGATCAGGAGCAGATCGTAACGATCACAGTATTGACGCAGTTTGCGCAAATATTCCGGATGGTAGAACCACATGCCTCCGGCTCCTTGTACCACGGGTTCGAGGATAACGGCGGTCAGTTCCCGGTGGTGTTGTTCGATCAGTTCGGCCATGGGTTCGAAGTCGCGGTCATTCCATTCCTGTCCGAAGCGCACTTCCGGACGGGGAACGAAATATTGGATCGGCAGCCGACCCGAAAAGATGGAGTGCATTCCAGTGACCGGATCGCACACCGACATGGCGTGCCAGGTATCTCCATGGTATCCGTTACGGATGGTTGCCAGTTTGTTTCGATCGGTTTCACCGCGGGCGTGCCGGTATTGGAGGGCCATTTTTACGGCTACTTCCACGGCGACGGATCCCGAATCGCAGTAAAATATCTTTTCCAGACCCTGTGGGGTCATTCCTACGAGACGCCGACCCAGTTCCACGGCCGGGGCGTGGGTCAGCCCTCCGAACATCACGTGGGACATTTGCTGAAGTTGGTTTTCGGCGGCGGCGTTGAGTTTCGGGTTGTTGTAGCCGTGGATGGCCGACCACCACGACGACATGCCGTCGATCAATCGGGTTCCGTCCGAAAGGATGATCCATACGCCTTCTGCGCGGGCGACATGTTGTACCGGCAGGGGGTTATTCATGGAGGTATAGGGGTGCCACAGGTGTTCTCGGTCAAAGGCCAGTTGTTCGGCGATTTCTTTGGGTTTCATAGTAAATGATTTCGATATGGGAAATAAAAGTAGCAATTTTCGCGTAAATTTCCCACAGAGGGATCATTCGGTTTTCTTTCTTGGTATCGAACGGTACATTTATTGTATTTTGTTTGTCTGCAAAAAACATTTTGAGCCTTGGAACGGTTGTTCGGGCGGACTGAATACCAGAAAAAATTAAGAATTTATTGCAATTATAAATTTTATATTGTATATTTGTATAGGGTTTGGATAAAACATGACATACAGAATATTGTCATGATTTTTCCGTTTTTATCTTTGATTGTTGTTCAAGAAAAAATTCTATTCCAATGGCATCGTCTCCTTCCTCGATTTCTTTGCCCATGATTGTTAAATACGTTCAACAGGAACGCAACGGCATTCAGTCTCATCATCTCACGCGTCATTGCATCGGTTATCTGGTTCGGGGACGTAAATATATCTATTACGGAGATGTACGTCATGTGGTCAATCAGGGAGATGTCTTTTATTTGGGGGTAGGGAATCATTACACGGAAGATCTTCCCGAAGCGGGACGCAATTTCGAACAAATCACGTTTTACTACAGTTCCGAGCAGTTGTCGAGGATTTTGAATCAGCTCAATATGAATTACCGGCTCGACATTCATCGGGATCACAGTTGTCCTCAGTGTGAAGATCAGTCTCATGTGATTGTACCGGCCTGGAATACGTTGCGGAACTTTTTCGGGTCGATCAACCAATATCTCAAGGATGACATGTTCGATCAGAACGACACTGCCGAGATGATCAAGACCACCGAATTGATGTATCTGATTCTCTTCCAACCGGGCACATGCCTCAAAAATAAGATATTGAGCAACATTGACCTGACGAAAGAGAATTTCGAACAGATCGTCATGGAGCACATATTTCGGGACATTTCGGTGGAGGACTTGGCCCAGAAATGTCATCGCAGTCTCACGTCGTTCAAGAAGGAGTTTTGTCGTCATTTTCATGAACCGCCTCACAAATGGTTTATACGTCAGCGTCTGATGCATGCACGATTATTGCTGATTTCCACGTATAAATCCATTTCCGAGATCGGTAGTGAAAGCGCCTTTCCCAACACTTCTCATTTTATCAAGCTCTTCAAGAAAGAATACGGGCTGACTCCGGCTCAATATCGACATCGATATCTGCGGGGCATGGCGTCGGATTCCGAGGCTGTTCGGACGCGTTCGGCGCAGGCAGAGGTCGCATATCCGGTTTCATCCCGCCACGAGGATAGCGCAGTCCGTTGAGAAATCCACGACGTCCCCCTTTCGTACGAGTTTTGAATCGGGGTTGTCGTTTGTAAAAGGGGCGAGGATGGGAGGCCGGGGCTCGGCCTCCCATCCTCGTTTTTTGTTTGTCTATTCGCTGATGCGTTTTTTTCGCGGTGCCGGGGCCACAAATCCGACGGCCCGAATTTTCTTATTGCCGTTTCCGACTGTTTCGGTTTCGATGATGCCCGTCAATACGTCGGGGGCATCGTGTCGGACATTGGCCCGATAGAGTCTCCGATAGGTCACCAGGTCGTCATGGAACGTTCTCCATCGCAGGGCCCAATCCTGAGGCATTCTCAGCATACGGAGAACGGTAGCCGAATTGGAAAGTATTCGGGCCTCTTTGTTGCGGGCCTGATGGAACCATTCGACACGCACCCGAGGGGTCAGTTTGGCTACGGCCCGTGCGAATCCTCGTCCTCCGTTGTTGCTTTCAATGCGGGCCACGCGCGTATCGTTGTCTGTCAGCAGGGCCGCTACCTGAGGTTCGCTCACCTCCATGGGGTCGCCGGTATATACCACCCCGGTCACATAAATCAGACCGTCCGCTCCTACGACGTAACAGACCGAGCAGAGGTAATCGGACCCCATATCGGCCGTATCGGTATAATTGGCTTTTTTGAGAATCTCGTCGGGCAGGCGATCGTACAGTTCGAACTGCCGACCGTACAACAAGCCTTCAGCGGGGGAGGGTTTTCCCTGGTAGAGGGTTTCGAACCAAAGCGGATCGAGTCTTCGTTTCTGTTCCAGCAGGACGATCGAGTGGCGTTGCGGCCAGAGGGCTTCTCCCGGTTGACGCGGATCGAGCCGGGTCGGAGTACCGGTTTTCACGGCTTCGAAATGCAGATGAAACCACCTTTCATCGATTATGTCGCGGGGAGGTTCTAGATCGGACGGCTCGGACAAGGATTGTTCCGCAAGGGATTGACCCGATTGCGGGTACGCGTTTTTCTGGGTTTCCCGTTCCGGAATGCTCAGGGAACAGATCGAGTCCGACAGCCTTTCGGCGTATTTTCCCTCCAACGGGACGAATACTTGCGAACGTTCCAGGCGTCCGATCAGATCATCTTCATGCCAACGTGTCGAGACGATCAATTCCTGTGAATGATTATGCAGGCGGGTTTTGACTACGCTGTTATACCAGTCCCAGACGTTTTCCCTCACCAGGGGGGAATTGGCTTCCAGGGCATCTTTGTAAAGGTCATCCAGGATCAGAACATCTACGGCGTTTCCGGTCAGGGCTCCTTCCCGACCGACGGCCAATACGCCTCCGCCCTGATCTTTCACCTCGAACTCTTCCCGGTTGCGGACGGTACCCTGTGTGGTTTTGCCGACGGACCGGATGGTCGTCGCGGGGAAGATTCTCTCGTAGAGCGGGGTGTCGATCAGTTGCTGAATTTTCCGGTTAAAACGTCCGGCCAAAGAGAGGTTGTATGAGGCCAGCACGATTCGCAAGGAAGGATTCAAACCCAGCAAATAGGCGGGCAACAACCAGGACGAGCCGGTCGATTTTCCGTGTTGTGGCGGCATGGTGACGACCAGATGACGGATTTGCCCTCGGGCGAAGGCATCCAGCACCCGATAGTAGGTTCGATGAAAGTTTTCGAGGATGAGCGAAGGCTGCATCATCCGTACGAAATAGAACATTTCCCGTCGGGCCAGTTCCCGGGCTGCCTGCGTACGGCTGGGGCATGCTTTCCGGGAGATTCCGCAGAGTTCTGCCTCGCGGGTCCGGATCGTATTTTGGGCGGGCTTCCGATTCCGTGGAGGGGCTTTTGCGGCCGCTGTTTCCGAGAGAGGGTCGGTTTGAGGCAGGCCGGGAGATTCGTCCGGACACCGGGTTGTTGGCGTCGTTTCCGGGATCGGGGCGTGCAGCGCCGGAGCTTTCGGTTCGGAGATCGCATTTTCGGGAAGCGTTTGCGACACCGGGGTCTTTACGGATGGCGCCTTCGAGGGTGATTCCGGCTTCGGGTCTGTTTCCCGCCGGTTTTTCGGTTCGGATTTCAGGGTTTTGTTTCGGGGTTCCGGCGCTGCAGGACGGATGGACGATCCGTTTTTCGGTAGTTCCGGGGTCGGGATGTTCGTGGGAATGTTCGAGTTGTTTTTCATGGGGGTTATCATTTCGGATCCAGCCCGCCAGTTCTTCGAGTGCCCGTACGGAGAGGGCTGACAGATCGGGCTCTTCTTCGGGTTGCACAGTGACGGCGGCCGGTTTGAGTTGCCAGGCGGTCGGATTGAGGTTGGTCAAGATAAACTGGATGGCAGCCAGGTCAGGACCGACTCGTTTCCGGGTCACGATTTCGTTTCGCAAGGTTCTGTGTCCGTCAGATCCGAGTTCGTAGGTTGATTTCACTTCCCGGACGACGTATCCTCGGGCGCACTGAGCCAGTCCCAGCAAGGCTTTTTGTTCCATTTTTTGGGAAAGACTCTGAACCGTATCTTTCGGCGGAGAGGAGCTCGTTAGGTTGTTTTTCGGTTTGACGGTATGGGCCTGGGGGAGGATTGGGGCATCCTTTTCGGAGTTCCGACAGGGGGACACGTATTCAGGGTTTGTCATCGTAACGGGGTTTTGGGTTATCATATTCTAACGGGGAGACAAAGGGGGTTAAAAGAAGCTTCCGTCGGTGGGGACGGAAGCGGGTTCAAAAGCGCACGCTCTCTGCGGTCTCCCTTTGCGGGCACAGGGGCCGGATCCTGAGGCGCTTCGATAGAAGTCGGGCCATATCAAGCAGAGGGAATGATCGTTTTCGATTCATGTGGGGCGTCCCCCGAAGGTGGGCAGTCAGGAATCGAGACCAGAGAGGGGCGGTTACAGGGAGCGTCCTCCCGAAGGGCGGATTTCCGTCCGGTTCTCCTGGGTTTCACCGGCAGGAACGAGGTGTTCAGGAGAGGTCGTGCGCTTGTCAGCGGATTATTTTGCGAGGTGGAGCAGCCAGGGTTTCAGCTGGCTCCATCCGAAATCGTTGTCGAGTTCACCGAGGGGGGTGAGCCAATGAAATTCCCACCATACGGGGGTTGCATTTTTCAGTTCCTTTGTTTGGGGATCGCGATCCAGCACCAGGGTGCAGATCAGTAAGGCCACAGAGGAATCGATGGGGCACTCCACTCGACCGTTAAAGAAGGATTGATCATCGAGCAGGGGCAGCAGACGGGCAGCTATTTCGCGATAAACGCGTTCATCGATTGAGATCATGGGAGTCGTATAAGATTTGGGTGTAAAAGTAGCGGGTTGTAGATCGGAACGATTTCTTCGATGTTTGATTTTTTCGTTTTTTCCCGGGGTTATTGCCCGTTAAAGAAAAATGATTTAACTTTGTAAGGCAAATATAAGTTCAATTATTGAATTTTCAAAACCTCACAACGAAAACGACGATAAATATGCCTGAATCGGACATTATCAAACGGCTTCGGATGATTCGCAAGGAGTTGAATATCACTCAAGAGCAACTTGCATTCAAATTAGGGATCGGCAAGAGTGCCCTGTCGATGATCGAGACGGGCCGGGCCTCTCTTTCGGAGCGGAACAAGAACATCATTCTTCAAGAATTGAACGTCAATGCCACGTGGTTGGAGACGGGTCAGGGACCGATGTTCAATGAGCATCGGCCCCAGGAAGTTTTTTTACGTTCGACCGATCGTCCCACGCCCATGCAGAGTGTTCCGTTGTACAACATCGAAGGGACAGCGGGTCTTGTTCCGTTATTTCTGCAACAGCAGCAGGTCGAACCCGTAGATTATATCCACATCCCCAATTTACCTCGTTGCGATGGGGCCATTTATGTGGTGGGGGACAGCATGTATCCGTTGCTTAAAAGCGGGGATATTGTATTGTACAAGCAGTTGCACAGCATTGAGGATGTTTTCTGGGGGGACATGTACTTGTTGTCGATCGACATTGACGGGGAGGAGTATGTGACGGTCAAATATTTGCAGAAATCGGATACGCCGGGTTGTGTTCGTCTGGTCAGTCAGAATCCCCACCATGCCGACAAGGATGTTCCGATCGAAAAGATCCGGGCTTTGGCGTTTGTCAAGGCCAGCATTCGGATGAATTCCATTCGTTAATCGCTGGGCACCCGGGCAGGAGATCTCCTTGCGAGGAAGCCGCTCAACGGTGACAGGGAATGAGAGTTCCGTTCCGGAACCGGGTTTCGGCTTCGGACGAAGAGGTCGCGTTGAGGCATTCTGAAGATTGGAAGAGGGGTTGCCGAGGTGTCGGCGTGAAAATGGAGAGATCGGGGAGGACGGTTCTCCGGAATGATTTTGTTATCTTTGGGACAGGAGCAAAGACAGAAGTATGACCGTGGGGAAAGAAGAGGTTGTTCAGTACTTCGATTATGAAAACGATATGTACCGTCAATTGTACCGGGACGGAGATATTCATATCGATTATGCCGATGGCTCGCGTTGGGTAAGACGGGGCGATTCGGGTGATTTTAACCGCATTTAGGATCAGTTATGGAACTTCATGAATTCAATACCTTCAAATTTTTTCGGCGCTATTTCGAAATTCCCGCCCGCATTCCATTGCAGTGGTGTGTGATACGAGATTTGTCCGCTTTGGGAGACGAATTTCGGCTGGGGGTGATGTTGAAAGGGACGGATTTCTATATCGATGTGGCCATGAGACGCTTTTTTCAGATGTTGGAGACTCCAGCCGTGAAACGTCGCTGTTTTCCGGCCCGAAGGGTCTCTCGGAAAGAATATTACGAGTACCGGACCGAAGAAGGGTGGACGCTCGTAAAGCCCCGGTATTATATTCGGGATATCTATTTTACGGCGCTCTTCTCGGAGGAGTTAATCAAAACCAGGGTGTTATAATTGGTATTTTTCACAGAATCGCTATCTTTGCGCAAGCGAGAAACCTACTGACGTATGGAAAACTACAATGACAATTACGATCCCCGCTACGATAATTACGGGAGTGATCCCTATTACCCGCAGGAAGACCCTCAGCAGAAATCGATCAAGGGTCTTAAAATCATGATAGTAATTCTGGCTTTGATTCTGGCCGGACTTTCGGTCATGTACTTCACGCAGGTGCGCCAGATGAATGCTGTTTTCGCGGAGGAACGCGATACGCTCACGAATCGTCTGACCCGCATGTTGGGGCAGTACGACAGCCTCCAAACCGAAAACGATACCATCAGTCAACACCTCGAAGCCGAACGCTTCAAAGCCGATTCGCTGTTGGAACGCCTGAAAAATGAACGAAGCTGGAGCCGGAAGAAGATCAAGGATTATGAAAAACGACTGGGATATATGCGGACCGTCATGGAAGGATATATCCACCAGATCGACTCGCTCAATACCCTGAACCAAAAGCTCGGCTCGGAAAACGTCAGTCTCCGGAAACAGATCACCTCGGCCCGATTGAGAGCCGATATGGCCGAAGAAAAGGCTTCGGAACTGAGTACCAAAGTGCAGAAAGGTGCCGTCATACGGGCACGGGATATCGCCCTGCTGGCCCTCAACAATTCGGATAAAGTCGTTTCGCGCGCCAATCGGGCGGCTCGTCTGCGAGTTGATTTCGTGTTGGTGGGCAACGAACTGACCACGCCCGGCGAACGGAATGTGTACGCTCAGATTACGGGTCCGGATGGTTATATTCTGGCTAATTCGAGCAACGATCTGTTCGATTACGAAGGCGATATGATCACCTATTCGGCGACGCGTCAGGTGGATTATCAGAACGACGACCTCTATGTAAGCTTGTTCTACAACGGAGCAGGAATTACGGCCGGCAAATACAGTGTACGTATCTTCATCGACGGACACTTGATCGGTTCGAATGAGATTATCCTGCGGTAAACCGGGGAAGGCCGACGTGCTCTGGTGAGGAAGCGGGCTCTCTCGACCTGCCGGAAAACGATCGGGAACCGGGACGAATGGCAAGAACAGCGGCTGTCTGAAACAAGGCAGCCGCTGTTCTTTTAGGAGGACCGGGAATGCATGATTGGGTCGACGAGGAGAAAGACAGCATTCGATGGAGGTCGTTATGGGAGGTGATTTCGGACGGAAAGTTCCGGAAAGGTCGGCATCCGGTCCCGGAATACCGGTTGCCGGACGGATGAATCGGACTCGCGTTTTCTCGGCGAGATCCGCGCAAGGTCGTTGTCAGCGTTCAGCGTTTTTTTTGCTGGGAATGAATCGGAGAGGGGACGCTTGCGAGTACGATCTTTCGGGAGGAGTTACCACACGATGGGCGACTGTCCGTGTGCCGTCAGATAAGCGTTGGCCTGTGAGAAATGGCGGCAGCCCATAAATCCCCGGTGAGCCGACAGCGGTGACGGATGGACACTTTTCAGGATGCAGTTTCGTTGGGGATCGACCATGGCTCCTTTTCGTTGCGCATAGGCACCCCAGAGCATGTATACGATGCCTTCCCGATGACGGGCGATGGCTTGAACGACGGCATCGGTAAATTGTTCCCAGCCATGTCCGGCGTGAGAGGCGGCTTCGTGGGCGCGTACCGTCAGTACGGCATTGAGCAACAACACGCCTTGTTCCGCCCATCGATCCAGGTTACCGCTGTTCGGATACGGAGCTCCCGTATCGGCTTGTACTTCCTTGAAAATATTGATGAGCGAAGGGGGGAACGGGACGCCGTCATTGACCGAAAAGCACAATCCGTTGGCCTGTCCTTCTCCGTGATAGGGATCCTGTCCGATGATGACGACCCGGATGTCTTGAGGCCGGCATTTGTCCAACGCCCGGAAGATATTACGTCCCGCCGGGAAGATACGACGTGTGGCGTATTCCCGTTTAACGAAATCGACCAGATCGGCAAAATAGGGTTTTTCGAACTCGTCTCCCAGCAGGGTTTTCCATTCGGGCGCGATTTTGACATCCATGACCGTAAAATTGATAAGATTGACCTCGCGTGCAACGTTACAAAGAAACGAAAATATTCGTTTTCTCGGTAACCTTCGGGGAAATTGAAATGGAAAAGATTGTCCGCTTTTTCGAGTTCCTGGGGCGGATGCCGGATCGGATCGGTCCTGTTGCGGGACAGCCTGCCTTCTAACGGATCATACTTTCGAGCGGATATTTCAATTTTTCGGCATTCAACAGTCGTCCCCGGATCGATCCGACGCGAATAGGGGATTCGATATAAAGCGGGATTTTATTTTTATCATCCGAGATCCAGAGGGTAAATTCGCTGCCGTCTTTGAACGATTCACCGCTGCTGGTTGCCAGTTGGCAGACAAATTTCAAGGTGTTGAATTTTCCGAGGTCTTTAATGGTTTTCTTTTCCCGGCCCTCGAATCGATAACGAATCGGTCGGATGGTATCTTCGAGTACCATCTGCAGCGTACGGTTTTCACCTTTTACGAAGTGGTCGATATCCTCACATCGCAAATTGAAAAACAGGGCCAGGGCATCGAAGCTGCCATCGCTCAGCGTCATCACATGACGTGAGCTGTCAGCTCTTTTGTGGTTGAAGAAGAAAGTGCTGACCTGTTTTCGGGACCAGTCGTAACGGTATCCACTGGAGACACGGTATCCGCCTTCCCGGATTTCGATTTGTAAATCGAGGGGGCGGAGGGTTTCTGCTTCCAGACGGCTGACATACGTATCGTTCAGGTTAAAGAACCAGTTGAAGAAAGGGTATGTTTTTCCGTTGGCCTCGATTCGGTATATTTTTTGTTCTCCCACCCGTTCCAGGGTGGTATTGAAGGTCACTTCGGCCACATCGGAATGGACGATTCCCACTTTATAACTAACGGCATAAACCAGTTTTTCGCCTCCGGCGAAAGCCATTTCACGAGCTTCGGTTTTGTTTTGGGCCGTCAGGACCGCCGGGAGCAACACGCCCATCCACAACATCCAACGCTTGATTATATAGCATGCTTCGTTCATACGATTTTTATCCGTTAGGTTTTCGATATTGAGTTTGTGCCCGCCATTTTGTCGGAAACATTCGGTCGGACGGTGCAATTCGGTGTCGCCCGTAGCCGGAGGATTCGCCTCTCAGGCGGTTCGTATTCTGCCGATATCAGCGTTCCGAACCCTGCATTTTTGATCTGCGACAAGAATCAGGCCACAAGCATATAACGTTTCACAGGCCGGAAAGTTTCGCAAAATAGGGAATAATACGTTGCGATTGACCTTTTCCGCCTTATTTCTCTCCCTATCGGACAAATTGTTTCCAGCAGAGTATCCTATTCGAGCATATCAAGATCGTATTCAATCGTTCTGCGATAAAAGCGACCGGATATCTTATACCGTTCGTATCCATTGGTCCTTCACGAACCGTTTCTTCCCATAACTTAGCCTTCAAATCCGATATTTCAAACAAGTATGTTTGATCTGACACGCGGTTCGATCCGGTTTTATCATTCCGACGCATTTCGCTCCGGATAAAAAGAGCCATTTTCTTTCACAAGCGACAGAATCTTTTCCCGAATACATTCCACGACCGACGACTGAAATCCTCCCCTCTCCCATTGGAACGTACAGACGTAGAAGATCATGAATTCCAAATCTGTGAATTATCTTCGCAACGATCATCCAACAAACACATCACGAGTATTTTATTCGGCTAAAGGCATTCGCAAAATGAGGATTTATTCAAAATACGAATATTTGTAAATACCTATTTTTCAGGTAAATACAAAAATATTAAACGTTATTTGAGAAATTATATGGTTTTTAGATAAAAATTATTTAATTTAGTCGTGAGAAACCGGAAATACACTACTACTGCTACTAACCCCTTCTTTATTTATCATGGTCGACTCAGGGGTCGTTTTTTCCCCATAGGTCGCTTTTCCGGTTTCGCCCCATACGGGCTTCCTGGAATTTTTTTTGATCCACAAAGCCTATAAAAAAACCGGAGGCATGCAACATTCACCTCCGGTTTTTCATCCTCTCTAAGAGTGCGAGAGAGTACCGTCGGCACGGCGGCAGCAATGCGACGTGAAATGACACGATTTATCCGGCAAAACCATGAAAAAAACAAGCATTCGACTTTCTCTGATAATTTCAACATACAACAATACTCGTTTGTTGTCGGCCTGTTTGCGAAGCGTTGCACGACAAAGTGTCTTACCTTATGAGATTTTAGTCGCCGATGATGGATCGGGTCCCGAGACCCGAGGGTTAATTGAGGCTTTCCGTCGGCAAATCGACATTCCGATTCAATATATTTGGCAGGAAGATCGAGGATTTCGGCTGAGCGTCATCCGCAATCGGGCAATCGCGGCTTCCAGCGGCAATTATATCATTCAAATCAACGGGGATTTAGTGTTGGGTCGTCATTTTATTGAAGATCATTTACGGGTTGCCCGACGTGGCAGTTTTGTATGCGGCAACCGTATTCCCATTTCCCAAACGCCGACCCGGATTTATCTGAAACGTAAAAGAAAACATATTCCTTGGTATGCTCGTGTATGGGACGGGAATGCCTATCGTTTTCCTCTTTTACAAAAATGGATGGCCGCCCATTATCGTCCTTTCGACACGCTATCTCTGCACGACGGGAATATGGCATTTTGGAGAGATGATCTCATACGGGTAAATGCCTATAATGAAGACCTCTCTCTATGGGGATACGAAGAACGGGAGCTGGCTGTTCGTTTGATCAATTCCGGGGTCGAACAACGCTTTCTGCGTCTGGGAGGCATCTGCTTCCATCTCGACCATCCGATCCGCATGCGCCGCAGGCAAGAACTTTCCATGCGAGCTCGCATGGCCGAGCACGAATCAGCATTGGTACGATGCACCAACGGTGTAGACAAATACATCCCATCCGTTCTTTATGCCGCAGTGACAGCACCGCTTAGCGTCACAAGAGAGTCTGTATTCCATTAACAGGAAAACCGACGAACTCTCCGTCCTTACTCCAACACATTGTCAAGACGATTTTGATACGATAACGTCCGGTTTTTAAAGCCGGACGTTATCGTATCAAAAAAACTTGTCGATTCCAAGCATTTTCAAACGCCATATTCGTATTGTCCATCCAATGATACAACGGTCAAAATCCGTATTTTCAAATCATCAGTCTTGATCCCTGATCTCCCTCACCCGACAACGATGAGAGAATTTCCCGCCGCATTTCATTCATTCAGAACGGGATCTTTCCAAACACCCTCTTCGCGCAACAGTTCGATCAATTCATCCAAAGCCTCATCCTGAGGGATATTACGTCTCACTACTTCGCGTCCTTTGTACAGGGTAATCCGCCCTGGCCCGGCCCCTACGTAACCGTAATCAGCATCGGCCATTTCTCCCGGACCGTTGACAATACATCCCATCACCCCAATCTTAATACCGGTCAAATGTGCAGTACGCGCCTTGATTCGAGCCAATGTCTGCTGCAAGTCATATAACGTCCGTCCGCAACCCGGACACGCAATATACTCCGCCCGGGAAATACGCACCCGGGTTGCCTGCAGAATACAAAGGCCCAAAGCCTCGATATCTCTTTGAGAAATATCAGAATCCGAAGTATCGTTTTCAATCCACAGTCCGTCTCCATAGCCATCCAAAAAGAGCATTCCCGTATCGGCAGCGGCCTTCACCTGCAAAGCCTCCAAGCTGCTTTCGTGATACGTACGTTTGATGACAACCGGATTATCTTTACCCAATTCCTGCATTTTCAGAAAGAATGCTCGTTGCTCGGCAATTCCGTGTGGATGGTCGGTCGTCAGAACCACGATTTTTCCCTCCGGAATACGGTCGATCCCGTGGATATCCGTAACAAAGACATTTTCCCGCACCTTTTCCGGCAATTCCTGCCACAAACGAGGCAGTTGACCTCCCCCCAGCGGACCAACGGCCCGAGAGATCCGACGATGATAGTCATAAGGATGGTACAAATGCTCCGCCACATCAGGAATGGCGGGATGTCCGGCACGATCCGCCAGATAATCGGCCAACAGGCGGGCAACCGGTATTTCACACTCCGGAGCTTCGGTCAGCGACACTCGAATTGTATCTCCCAATCCATCAGCCAACAAGGCTCCGATGCCCACGGCCGATTTGACCCGACCTTCAAGATCATCGCCCGCCTCGGTTACGCCCAAATGCAACGGACAGTTCATTCCCTGTTCCCGCAGGACGGCAGTCAACAGGCGATAGGCATATACCATTACCCGTACATTGCTCGATTTAAGCGATACGACGACCTGATCGAAATTCCTCTCGCGGCACAATTCCAAATATTCGAGCGCTGAGGCGACCATTCCTTCGGGCGTATCGCCATAACGCTCCATCACGGCAGGGGACAGAGAACCGTGATTCACCCCGATACGCAAAGCGACCTTCCTCCGACGACAACGAGAGATCAGTTCATCGAGTTGTCCGCCCCGATCATTAAAATTTCCAGGGTTGATGCGGACTTTTTCCACATGCAGAACCGCTTCCAAAGCCGCAGCCGGTTGGAAATGAATATCGGCAGCCAACGGAACCCGACATCCTCGTTCATTCAACCGTCGCCGTATCTCAGACAGATTGGCAGCTTCCCGTCGTCCCTGCGCCGTTAACCGCACCAACTCCCCTCCCGCCTCAACGATCCTCAGAATTTGATCCACACAAGCCTCCGTATCATTCGTATCGGTATTGGTCATTGATTGCAATCGAACGGGATTACCGCCACCTATTCCCAACGATCCGGCCCATACGACATGTGTCGGGCGACGATGAAAAACAGTCAGCGAATCACAATATTTTTTCATGGCGACAGATAACATTTAAGGAGGAAGAGACCACGTTTCCCAAAAACAAGAAAGACACGAAACAAGATTGTTCGAAAAGCATCCGGGATCCTTCCGGACAAAGGTAATAAATTTCTCGTTCCGAGCCCCGAAAGACAAGGCGGACCCTGCCACATAAAATCAGGGAATACGACAATAAAAAATTTCAATCGTCAGGCAGGTTTTCCGAAATTCGACTCGCTTCCCCAAATAGAGTTTCGAATCCTCGCATTGCCCGTAAAAACTCCGCTGCTCTCCAAAACGAGTCACCACACTCATCATTCGCCCAAAGAGATTCCCGGGGAATTTGCGAAAAGTTCTCCGGTCAGCGCTGCATTTTACGGCGTTTTTCGCTATTTTTGTCAGAAATATCCGGAGCCATGAGAACTTTTATCCTGATTTTAGCAGCCCTGCTTACCTG
>CALVFO010000032.1 GCA_944326855.1 uncultured Alistipes sp.
CTTTAACTTCTCGATGGCTTGTGCCTTGAATTCCTCAAAATCAAATGAATTGCTCATAATTAAAGTGTGTCTGTAAAGTTAATAATTTCTTTTCCCTTTACTTGACACACTTTAATTTACAGTCTCCAGGGGAAATCCGGAAAACAAAAAACGAACGATACGAGGCAAGCACCCGCACCCGCACCCGCACCCACTTCCACTTCCACTTCCACTCGCACCAACCCCCACTTCCACCAGCACCCACTCGTACCTGCACCCGCATCCTCTTCAACACCCACTCGCAGTCTCCGGCCTCACGCCTCACGCCTCACGCCTCACGCTCGATCTAACTCTCACGCCCTCAACCACACTTTTACCCTCACACCTCTTCCCCTCATTTTCACGTTCCGCTCATCCGCCCCCTTTTCTCGCCCCTACTCGAGAAGTCTTCGTCTGTGGGGAATCATCCACAACGTATGCCCGGATTTCCCCGAAGACAATGCTTATTTGCCTTCCGAATTACAAGTATGACCCGGCATGTTGATGGAAATACTGCCACCGTACGCACACATCAGTTTGCAGTTATCGAGCAGAGCCGGCATGTTGGTGATCAATTGCTTGCCGCCCGGAGCCCAAGGGCCCACCGGAACCGGAATGCACGGCATGGGTGTCAGGGCCCCCATAGCGGCAGCCGTCGCCGAGGCCACCATCGGATTGCTGAGCGTCGTGCATAACCCGAACGGCATGACATTGACCATCGGGGCGAAATCCATGATCGTGGCTTTCGGTTTGTTCTGAATCATCGGTCGCATCGGGTTGGTCACCATCAGGGTCGAGGGGATTTGACCGAACGTACACTTCAACATCGCCCCCATACATACATATTTAGCCATAATCCACGGGTTTTATTTCTTTTCCGTTTTCAGTTCCTCTTCCTTTAACTGAGCACTCAGTTTGGCCGTAGAAGGCGCGCCGGGGACGGAAATTCCCTCGGTCGTATAAGGTGTCTTGAACGAAGAATCCACCTTGAGATTCTTCACATTGACCGTCCCGGCCGTCACATCCGACTTGAAGGTCGTCTTGCCTTCCGAAGTAGTTTCACCGTACAGGGTCGTCTTACTGCCCGAGAGCGAGGCATTACCTCCGTCCAGCTGCAGAATCGCCTTGCCGTCCTGCTGCAACTCGACGGTCTTATCCCCAAACACACCCACCTGCTCCGAAGCAACCTGGAACAATTTGCTCCGGGTCTTCTTATCCTTCGAACCGGCATAAACCTTCTCGGCCAACAGCAACATCGAACTGCCTGCCGACAACGCTTTGTCGTCTCCTTTCTCCTTGTCGACATCCATTGCCTTCAGGGCCATCTGTTTGGCATTGGCCGAAATAGTCCCTGTGGCCTTGCCTTCGGTGTCCGTAGCGCTCAATGCGATCTTTTCGGCCCGCACCGAGAAAGAACCCTCCTTGGTCAGACTCTTTTCTTCGATTTTCTGGTCCTTCAGTTCATAATCGACCGTTTCGAACTGAATATCCTTCGAAACGACCCGCACCTGGCCATCCGCCGGAAACTCGCTGCTCTTGTCCGAAACCTTGGGATTGGCCGTATTGATCTGGACCTGCTGCGACCCGATGAAGACCTCGCTATCCTTGATCAATGCACTGTCATTCCCGTACGAAGAAAGACTCACCTGTTTGCCCGACAGGGCAATCCCCGCCCCCGGATTGGAGCGCAGGTTCCCATCCCCGTCGATCGATGTCAGATTCAGGTTTTCCGAACGAAGCGAGATGAAAGTGTTCGTAGATTCTTCCTTGTATTTCGATTTGCGCTGATCGAGCTCTTTCTCCTGATTCTGAACACTGGACAACTGACGGTTGCACTCGGCCTGTCGCGAAAGGGCATCGAAATAGTCGGTCATGGTCCGGTACAGCGCCGAAGAGAGTTGCTGGAACTCTTCGTGCAACTCTTCGATATCCATATAATTCGTCCGGGTGGTTACCGGATCGAGATTCATGGTGTCATTGCCGACCAGTTTATTCATCTGCGAAAGCAACGACGACACATCCGCCTTAGCCTGGGAGGTCTCCTTTTTCAAATCGCCGAGTTGTGCCTTGAGTCCCTTTTCAGTTTGCGTCAACTCCTTCTTGAGCGTCTCACAAGGCAGGGTCGCCTCCAGATCGATCTGCCCGTCGGTCGAAAGTACAATGTTTCCATCCGAGGCAGCCAAATACTGTCCCGAGAAACAACCGGTCGCTTTTTCACTCCGAAGCACCACACTTTTGGCCTGTGAAATGATTTCGGAGGTACTCTTCACGACCTGTTCCCGACCGTCGATCCCCGGATCGACCGCCACCTGCTGAATACTGGCCGCCCGACTGACGATACTTCCCACTTCGGAATCCCCCAAACCGACCCCTTCCAGATTGACTTCATTCCCCCGAATAATCACTTGGGAGTAATTGCCGCACAGTACGCCACTCTTATCGACATTGCCGATAATAATTTCCGGAGCCGAAATGATCACCCGTTGGTCGTCCCGGATGTAACGTCCCTTTTCCAGCCGGTCGATCAAATCGATCTTCATCCGTTGAACCTCGCGTTTACAACGGCGAATCTCCTGAAGGTCCTTTTCCACGTTTTTCTGGAAATTTTCCAAGGCCTCCTGCCAGTTGGCGAATTGTGCAGCTAAAGCTTTCATTGCGATAGTTTTGTCTATTTAGCTCATTTTAATCCAAGAGATGGAGAACACGTTTAATCTCGGCAATCGTATGCCCGATATCATCGACCCTATTACGGCTCTCCATATACGTCTGCAGAGTTCCCTGATCGATATGGAGGGTTCTACCCCCTTCATCGGAAAAGAGGATCTTGCCGTGATCCGTTTGATCCCACACGTACTGATCCATCATTCCTTCTAACGAACCGGCATTAAACAGCCCTTTACCAACCGTTTTCAATACGTCGACGACGGCACTGGTTTCCGAAATGTTATTGACAAACTTAATCCAGTCCTGACGATCATAACTCCACGGAGAACCAACTCCCTTACGGGAGATTGTATCCAAATAACTGTTTCCATCTTCCGGTTTCTGATTGTCAACCAGCTTTGTCAAAACGGAAAAGAAAACCTGACGAAAACCCTTGAGATCGATCTGAATTCCCCGAACCTCATTGGGATATCCTTGTTTCGATATCCACGTGGAGGGCAATACAGGTTGCATGAGATTATGAATCTGCTGCCGTATCACCGCATCGGTCAGGGCCACAGAGTTTTGCGGGAAGTAGCCATTCATCTTCGCATCCTCGTCATACCAATGTGTATAAATCGATTGAGCTTCCCGGTTAAGTTTACCCATCAACGTACGAACCCGATTGATCACAATCGGATCTTTCCCCACGATCTGAACCTTCATTTCCAAAGATTTGGGACCTTTATGATTCGAGGCATCCTGAAAAATCGTCTGGTAATCGGCAATGTGGGTATCCTTCAAAAATGCATCCAGATCCATAGCCTCCAGAAGTTGCCGAATGTTCTGATATCGTTCGATTCGTTCCATCAAATCGACACTTTGTTTCCGATTTTCCTTGAACAAACGAAGAATACCCGCCCGGATACTTCCCAACACATCCGGTATATCCACTGTAAACACCTTGTCAGCCGGATTCCGGTCGATGGTATACGACCCGAAAGACGATTCCTTCATGGCCCCCACATCTTTCCAGGAATGGAATTGCTGCACGGTTCTCCGACCCATAATCTGAGCGGATCCTTTCCCGGCCTCGACGCAGAGATAACGTTTGGAGGAGATCCGTAACGTCCCGGCAATCGGGCGCACAAAGGTTTCGAAAACCGTCCGGATGACCGACAGGTCAACGATCGTAAATTTGCTGGCCACAAAACTGGCCACATTGTTCACGACCTGCTGAACGCTCGAAGGGACAATGTTCCCTTTGTTGGTGCCCGAACGGAGCGTCAGGTTATTGCCCGCCACGATATCGACGTTCTTCCCGACGATCTTGACATTTCCGTTGGGCGCGCTGATCGTAATCCCCGTAAAGGCATTGATGCCCACTTTCCCCAACGGCGAGTCGATGGAGATGGAGCGTTTGTCCGAGGACATGGAAATGGAGTAAAATCCGTAAGTATCGGTCAACTGAATACCTCCCGAAGCCTTCTGGAAGGCCTTGGAACCCATCGGAATCGGGTTTTCGAATTGCGGAGCGAACGTAGAGAGGGTCCCTACCAGGGGGGAGAACGATTGGAAAAAATTCTCCCCACTCAGATCGGAAAAGATGATCGAATGTCCGTTCTTCGACGAAATGATGCGGTTACTGCTGCCTTTGTAAGCATAGGAAGGCTGCCTTTCCGCCGAGAAAAGCATCCCTTCGACATAAGGTCGTTCGATATTGCCGTTTTCATAATTGACGATTGCCTCGTCACCCTTTTCGGGAAGAAACCGAAAACCGCTGTCTTTGGAGGCCATCGGCTGGGCGATCCGAATCCAAGGGGTCGGATCATCCGATGGTTGTTGCCAGGGGTAACGCACCCGCACCCGTCCCATCTTGAGCGGATCGGCATTATGGGTCACGATGGCCCGCTGGGCACTCGATACCCGGATCGTCGGAACCTGTGCCGAAGGCGGATAAACCGACCCGCTGGCCGGACAGGGAATCGCTTCGATTTCGAGCATTTCGCTGGAAGCTTCCGCTACGGCAGACAGAGCGCTTTCAACTTCCCTGAAGGTCATCGTATCAGAGGGATGTGGGGCGACGACACTTTTAACCACATGGTCGATTTTCACAACAATATATTGCGGTCCATTCTGCTCAAAACAGATCTTATCCCCCAAGGCAACCGGATAAAAATAGTTTTCCAGCACCACATGAATCCTCGACCGCTCCATCCGGGCGATTCCCTGTTGGATGTCGGCATAAAAAGCGAGCCCGAAGGTCACCTTGCTCAAATCCGTCGGCGTCGAACTGTACGGATAAATTCCGTCTTTATCATCGACCATATCCGCACCCTGCCGACTCGAAGAGTTCGAAGCGCTCGACGAATCCGAAGAGTTCGAGGAGCCTACCTTATATATCTGTTCCGAAAGGTATGGAGCTTGAAAATTGGTAGTTTTATAGTTATTATTGGCATCATTCGAAAGATTAGCGCTGTCGAGCCGGGTAGTGGTAGGCTTCCAGAGCAGCGTTTCGATGATGTTGACCAAGGTCGATTCGTTTAACGCGGAAGAGACGGTATTGATCCAGAAGGCTTCCGGCCAGGCGGCATAATCTTTCCATTGGGTATATTGGTCTTTGGGCGGAAGCGGGGAGAGATTTTCATCGAAGGCCACCTCTGAATCCCGCATCATCTTCGCATTGGCCACGGTCATCCGATTCTTATTGGTCGTATAGTCGTTATGCACTTCGGAGAGAGAATCGGCTTTCCAGGCCGAGCCCACACCCTGCGTATAGCTGATGGAGGTAAAATTCGTAATCTGAACCAACGGAGAGGCTTTGGGCCAACCGAGATGAAGTTTGCCCCGCTCGTAATATAAAAATTCGCCGCATCGGTTGGCCACTCGAATCAGAAAGTCGAGGAAGCTCTCATTATATTGCACCAGATAGGGCTGAATGTATTCATAGGTCAGGGTTTCGTCCTGATTGGTTTGGGCGTTTTTCCGTTTCACTTCGTAGGTCAGAAACTGAGGTTCCGACTCCAGCAGACCCGAAAAAGTCGTCAAATCCGTAAACAAGGAGACGGCATCGGGCCAAAGAGACTGCTGGGTAAGAATGTCCGTAATGAGTTTCCGGCCCGTATAGGCTTTACAGTACTTGTCCAGCGTCAGATACTGATCCGGACTATAGGCTTCGAAATGAGCATACCGTTGGAGAGTGGATGCAGAGCGCTGTTCCAGGCGGATATTAAAAATGAAATACGTGTCGGCGATCACAAAATCTCCCGACTTCAACTGCACCTTGCCCGAATTAAAAATTGCATAAAGGCTATCGATGGAAGGTGCCGCCACCGATGTCGGCCATCCCAACTGCAGCGTAAAAGAGAGCTTTCCCGGACGATAGATCGCTTTCGTGCAACTGAATGCGCTGATCTTGCAATGGAAACAAACCTTGTCTTTCTTCTTGATTTCGACCGCGGTGGTAGTGCTCGGTTGTCCATTATAAGAAAGCTCTACCGAAGTATTTTCATTCTCCGTATTCAGACCACTGATCGTCAGCGTATACGTATTGTTCTCCATAGGTCATCGGTCCTTTAATAATGGATGGGCAGTTCCTTTTTATAGTTGTTACTCCCGATATACGTGATCGATTGCAACAGGAAATCCACCGTTATCATCATGAGGTCTTGATTTACCTCGTTTTTTCCATTTGTTCCCGGGTGTTTACAGGCGTCCTCCGTATGATATGCCTCATCGATATCGACGACCTGGCCGGTTACGACCAAAGCACTGTCATAGTCACTCAACACATTGTTTTCAAAGCCATTACTTTGAAACACTGCATTGGAGACGATCGAAAAACACGAAACGGTATTTTCCGTCAGGCGTTGATAGAACTCTTTCAAATAGCCGTCCGGCAAGGATTTGAGGGTAAACCGCAGGATGGAGGCCAGTGTCGGGCCATAGGGTTCTCCCCGAGAGTTTCGTTTTCGGGAACACTCGTAGCTAAATTGTTGCAACGTAAAACTCTGCTCTCTTTTGGCCGTAAAGGTCGAATCGGAAATGTCATGAAAAAAGAAGGAGGCTTTCGTATAATTCGAACTATGTTGCATCATACCCTGTTTCGTTTTAATTCTTCTCGCCTTAAAAAACGACCTCATCGATCTCCAGTTGCCTCATCATAATCCCCAACCTCAACTGATGGCGATTCGACTGGCTGATATCATACATTTCAGCGATCGAGAAACATTGTGCGTCTTCGAAACGGAATGTCCGTTCCGTCAGATCGTATTTCGCCGATTGGTTGGTCAGATCCACGACGATTTTACCCGAAAGAGTCGTCTGATCGATATACCATTCGTACAACGTCAAATCCTCTTTGGACGGGGCGATGATCGACAAAACGACCGCTTCACACCGAGGGTCGGAATCGGGCAGATAGGCTGTACAATGCCTCGACACTTTCACCCGGCACTGTGTTATCAGATACTCTTTGGGGTAGTGAGCCGAAGCGTTATCCCCGATATATAAACGTGCGGATAAAGACATAACGAAATTTCGGTTTAAGCAATATTTCCCCGGCAAACCTTCGTCTGCCGGGGAAAAGAGTGACGATGCTGAAAGAAGCCTCAGAGCACTATTTCCAAGGATTCTGGAAAGCCACCGGGCCATTCTTCAGTTCCTGACAAACGATTTGCAGTTCTTCGAAATGTTCTTCTCCGTCTTCCCATTTTTCCAGATAGTGGACACAATAACAAGCGGTACCTTCCAGCTCTTTCATCGTCGAGCCATCGATGGTATTGAAAAATGTGATTTTGATGTCCCGGGGATCATTAGGTGCCAGCATCCACTGCAACAGCTGGTTATTACCATCATTCATCGCCTTGACGCGGATATTGATACGTCCGCCGCGGGGAATCCCCGAAATCTGTCCCTCCCGATCGGTGGTTTGCGAAAAGGCATAATCGATCATCATCACTTCACGGGTCTCGAAATCCTTTACCGATAATTGTACCGGCGTTATATTTTCAGCCATATCGTTTTCCTTAATTACAAATTAAACATAGATTATCCCGCTAAGCCCAGTCGTTTTCGAAAACGACCGACTCGAATTCGATTTTCTGACAAGTGATTTCGATCTCTTCGAAATGGCCTTGCTTGTCTTCCCATTTTTCCTCGAAGTTCACACAGTAACCGTTCGTAAACTTGATGGTCTTCATATTTTTGCCTGTCTTGGTTTCGAGGAAAGTAATCACCCCGTTTTTCGGCAGGTTGCGTTCGATCATCCAAGCCATCAAGTCGGGCGTACCGTCATTGAGGGCCTTGACCCGAATTTTGATTTTCCCGCCGCGGGGAATCCCCGACATTTGCCCTTCCACATCGGTTGCCTGGTCAAACTCATATTTAACCATCATGACTTCGCGTTCCTTATAGCCATCGATTTCCAATTTCACAGGTGTTTTCGCCATAATTTTACATTTTTAAAATGAACCGATATTATCTAATTATGCCATTTGAACATCCTTGTCTTTCTTGTCCGCAGAAACCTTGATAATAAAATTCTTGGCCGAATAGAAAGGCGTCAGGCTGATGTCGCAGGTAATGCGTTTGGTCACCGGATCCTGAGTCGGTTCCTTGATTTCATAATTCTGGAAGAGATTGCCATACCCCTTATAATCATTCAAGAAAGACTGAATCTTCGCTTTGAGGTTCTTGGGCGAGTTATAGGGATCCCAGTTTTCGAGCGCCACTTCGTGGACGTAATTCATCAGGACCTTCTTCACCCAGTCGAAAACCCGCACGATCGGATATTCCTTCATGGCCGTATTGTCGCCGTTGTACAGCGTGGTATTGTTGAAAGCCATCACCCGACCTTCGGAATAGACCATCGGGATCACCTGATTATCCATCAGGGCGGCGATTTCCGATTTCAGCAAATCCAGTTTCACACCCTTAACTCCATCCAACGTACCGTATTTCTTACCCCCGGCACCCTGAGCCATATTGGCGCTCTCGTCGTAGAGTTTTCCGGCCAAAGCCCCCGAACTGCAGATATAGAAGGCCGGGCTGTCCTTTTCGTCTTCGGAAAGTTTTTCCGAATCGCGGCCCACGAGCCAGTTGGCGGTCATAATCACATTCTGCAATTCGATGTCGCTGTCACGATACCCTTCGGTATTGGCGAACAGATCGTCGAACGAATACTCGTCGGCATGGTCCGTGATCAACATGACTTTGTATTTGAACGCGATTTTAGCCCACTGCAGCAGGGTCGGCTTGTCCTGGAAGACACAACCCGGCACTACCATCAGACTGTAACAATCCTTCAGACTCAGACGGTCGAACCCGTTCCGCAACAGGGTATCCACTTCCTGGGCGAAACCGGAATCGTTGTCGGCGATATCGTCCTTGTAGACATTGATCACACGCAGGTTTTTCACTTTGTCCGTATTGGCCGTCTTGAAGAAGGCATCCAGGGCCCGGTAGGAACGTTCCAGGTTGGCCGTGGCAAACAGTGCATCCGTCACGCCCTGACTCAACACCTTGGTGTATTTTTCTTCCTTGGCCTTGCACGAGTCGACAAATTCGGTCGCGCTTTCATGCCCTTCATTCAGGATTTCCAGCCATCCTTTGATTTCGTTGGCCAGGTTTTCCCGTTTATCCTTGAATCGTTTGTCCGACAGGAAAACGGCTTTAGCCGCCTTGCGGGCAGGGTTCAGGTTGTCGGCATCCGGCATGAATCCGCGAATGGCATTGAAACCTCCGAATGCGGATAACAGTTGGGAGAGATCTTTCTCCTGGGAAGGCTGTGGAGCTTGTTGCGCCTCAGCGGCCGCATTTTGAGCAGCTATGTTGCTTTTTTGCATTTCTGTTTCTGCCATGATTCTCTATTTTAACGATTATTTACTATTTTCCAATTCTTCCAGCATGGCCTGCAACATCTCCTTGAGTTCTTCTTTCGCCGAACTGTTCTTCAAGATGTCCCGCAACTTGCGGTTCTGTTCAATGCTTTTCCGAATTTTGCTGCTGGTATCGATTTTCTTCTTGACACTCGAAAGGAACTGACTGTTTTCCACCAGTTTTCCTTTCCCGCCTTGTGCTTCGAAGTCGCGCAGTTCGCTGAAATGGAGCACTTCGTTGACCGATCCGCCCTCTTCATCCGTAAAATCCACTTCCACCGAAGGTTTAAAATGGGCAAACGCATCGTTGATGGTTTGAATATCTTCTACAAATTCCGGATTCCCCGGTTCTACGTTCGAGGTATACTGATCGATCATTAACGTCTTGTTATTGTCAATCGGGCTGACTTTCGCATTGGATTCTTCATCCGGTGCCATCGAGATAAAATTCTCTTTCAGTGCCATAATTTCCTGTTTTTAGGGTGATTATTTTTATTTCCTTCTCTAATTTCCTCTCAAAGTGTCACGAATTCCGGTTCGCCGTCTTTCATCCGAACTTCGACCGTATCGCCCGATTTTACTTTTCCGGAGATAATCAGTTTGGATAACGGATGCCGCAATTCCTTCCGGATAATCCCGATAACCGGACGCGCTCCGTACTGCGGATTGAAGCCCATCATCGCGATCTCGCGTTTGACCTCCGGACTGATACGGAGCTGAATATCCTGTTCTTCCAGCAATTTGAGCAGGCCTTTCAGGTGGATATCGAAAATGCGGGTTACGGTCTCTTCGGTAATCGGAGAGAACGGTACGATTTCCGTCAGACGTCCCAGAAATTCGGGCCGGAAATAGTTCTGCATGATATCCATCAGATCGTTGTTGCGGGGGATGACCCCGTTGTTGAACGAATCGACGATGAACTGACTGCCGATATTGGACGTAAACAAAATCAAGGCGTTCGAAAAGTCGCCTACACGTCCCAGGCGGTCGTGCAATTTTCCTTCGTCCAGAATTTGCAGGAACAGATCGAATACCGATTTATGGGCCTTTTCGATCTCATCGAACAACACCACGGAATAGGGTCTCTGCCGAATCTTATTGACCAGCAAACCTCCTTCTTCGTAACCGACATATCCCGGAGGCGCTCCGTACAACAAGGCCACCGAATGTTCCTCCTTAAATTCCGACATGTCGAAACGGATCAGCGACGATTCGTCCTCGAACAGGAAAGCGGCCAGCGCTTTCGACAGTTCGGTTTTCCCGGTTCCGGTCGGACCCAGGAAGAAGAACGAACCCATCGGTTGTCCCTTTTTGTTCAGGCCCGAGCGGGATTCGAACACCGCATCGAGGACGATCTTCACGGCATGATCCTGCCCCACCACCCGTTTTTTCAACGTAGCTTCGGCATTGATCAGCCGGTCGCGTTCTTTCGACTGCACCTTTCCCAACGGAATACCGGTCTGTTTGGCCACCACGGCAAACAGATCCGAGCTGTCGAGTTCCGTCCGTTTCTGTCGGCACATCCCGGCCAGTTGATCGAGCACTTTCCGCAAATAGTCGATTCGCTCCTGAGGCGTTGCAATCTTGCCGAAATCGACATCCGCATCCAACTGAGCCATCAGAATACAACTGATCTGATTGACCATCGTATAGTGCAGCCATTCCAGTTCGGTCATGATCCGGGCATCGTCGTCCTGCCCGAGCTTACCGGTCAGTCGGGTCAGTTCGCCCTGAAGGCGATCGATATCGCCCGCCGACATGTCGTTCATGGTCTTGACCAGAGCCATCGTCCGGTCGATCAAATCGAAAGCCGAATCCGGCAGCGATTTCTCCGTCAGGTAGCGTTTGGCCAGCCGGATGGCATCCGCCAGGACCGTTTCTTCCACCGACAGCCGATGATAGTCGACATACGGCTGCATCGCGCCTTTCAGAATCCGCAGACACATCTCGGAGGTCGGTTCCTCGAGTGTCATTTTTTCGAGTTTGTTCACGAATTCCTTATCGGTTTCGATGTTCTTGGTATAACCGTCGATCGAGGCCGTACACAGCAACGAAAGATTGCCTTTATTCATCTCCTGTTTCAGGATCGAAGAGGCCCCATACAGACTGCTTTGCTTGTCAAAGAGTTTATCGATCGACTCGATGATCAGAATCGCATTGGGTAATTCCTGAATCTCCCGCAGCACATTTTTAAATCGGTCTTCCACCTCGCCCTTGTAGGAGGCATCGGCTCCGAGGCCGGCCAAATCGAGTTCATAGACGGAAGCATGGTCCAGAAACGAGGGCGCATGTCCCTCGCAAAGCTGCTGAACAAAAGCCTGAATCAGGGATGTTTTTCCCACGCCCGATTCTCCGGTAATCAACAGATTGGCTTTCGTCTTGCGGCCCAATATTTCGAAGATCACGGAAATTTCATTTTCGAAGCCGATCACCGGAGTCATTCCGGTCCGGGCTTCTTCGAGCTTGTCGACGCAATATTTTCCGATCAGGCCTTTTGTGCCGTTGCCCGACGAAGAGCCCGTTTTGCGATCGGTCTCCTGTCCGGAAACCGCACCGCCCGAACGCCCGATTTTTTCCTGAATTTCCACGGCGGTCAGCGGCAAGGTTTTCAACTGTTCGAACGTAAACCCGACTCCTGGAGTCACCAACGAGGCCAGGATACAAACCGGCTCACATTCCGACAATCCGAATTTCAGCCGATAGGACTCAGCCTCTTCCAGAACGGCCTGTGATTCCGGAGAGTAGTCGAGGTCTTTTTGCGGTCTCGGAGCCCGCGGAGAAAGCTGCATCTGTACGTCGGCCCATTCCTGGAGGTAATAGTAATCCTTATCCAGATCCGTTTCCAGAAAATGCACCAGTCCCATACTTTTGTGCAGTACGGCTTTGAACAAATGAGAAGGGTAGATCGCGTCGCTACAATATTCCTCGGCGAAAGAATTCGCAATACCTTTAATGGCGCTCATTTTTAATCGTTTGAGTATTTGTGAGTCGTTTCTCGTAACCTACTCCACCAAAGGTAAAAAAAAAACTTGAAATTTTACGCAAATCGAATCACGAACATTGACTATAAACAAATTAAGAAAGTTTCTATCATTGAAGGACATCCCCGTCAAAAGAAACGACAAAACCGATGAATCCGATTCCGGGAAAGGGGTCAAGGCATCGTGCAGCGCCGTTTTTTCTTCTCCGGCTCCAGAGCTTACGACCCGAGTCACCCCTCATCATCGTCATCAGGATTCTTTCCAGGGAATCGGCCTCTGTCCGCCATAGGGACCACTCTCTTCCCCACCCGAGAAATGCGGTCCTCACCCGGAAGGCCCTTTTCACCCCGGGAGAGTCCGCCCCCGGGAAACCCGCTTTTTCACCTCCGCCCCCAGAGACACGCATGGCCCTAAAACACCACATGCAGGGAGTCGCTTGTATAGTGCAACTCCCTGCATGTGTATATCCGGACTCCTTGCACGGACTTCTTCGAAACTCTTCTCACCCATCGGGCCGCTGCGGTTTTCCGATTTTCGACCCTTTTATACTCGTCTGGAGGCAGGATTCTTCAGAGGCAGGCATCCGATCTGCGGGTATCCGCCCGTCAGCCTCACCGGAAGCAATCGACCGACCAGGGCTCTCCGGCATTCTCCTATTCTGGGCCGGTTTTTCTCCGGTCGCGACCCGCCGACCCGGCTCCGTTACTCCTTCACATGCGAGAAATAGAGATTCAACAGCTCCCGGGCAGCCACGAACGAACTTTTCTGATCGGCCAACACCTGCTGTTCGTACTCCCGCAACCGGGATTCCACCGCGGGATTCTGATAGAAACTTTCCCGCAGAGCCTCATTGATCGTTTCGTACATCCAATATTTAGACTGACGATTCCGATTGTGCTGGTAATACCCGTTCTGTTTGGTAAACTTCAAAAAGTCCTCGATCCCGTTCCAGATTTCCGGCAGTCCGTTCCCTTCGGTTGCCGAACAGGTATATACCTGCGGCTTCCAGCCCGATTCAGGCATCGGGAAGAGGTTCAGGGCATTGACGAAATGGCTCTTGGCCAACGAGGCCCGATGTTCATTACCGCTGTCCGATTTGTTGATGGCTATCATGTCGGCCATCTCCATAATACCCCGTTTGATACCCTGCAATTCGTCCCCGGCCCCGGCAATCTGAATCAACAGGAACAGATCGACCATCGAATGAACGGCCGTTTCGCTCTGACCGACACCCACCGTTTCGATAAAAATCACATCGAACCCGGCGGCTTCGCACAGAATGATGCTTTCCCGGGTTTTGCGGGCCACCCCACCCAACGAACCGGCCGAAGGAGAAGGTCGGATAAAAGCGGAAGGATTATGAACCAGCGTCTCCATACGGGTCTTATCCCCCAGAATCGATCCTCCGCTCCGTTCTGAACTGGGATCGATGGCCAATACCGACAGTTTGTGGCCGAGATTGGTCACCAGCGTTCCGATAGCCTCGATAAAAGTCGACTTTCCGGCCCCCGGCACACCCGTAATACCGATGCGTACCGAACGTCCGCTATGGGGCAAACACCGTTCGATGATCTCCTGGGCCTGGGCATAATGTTCCGGCAACAGGCTTTCGACCAGTGTAATCGCCTGGGAAAGAATCGTGATATTCCCGGCGAGAATACCTTCGATGTATTCGTCCGTGGAAAGCGTATGGCGTTTACGACGCTGAAAATAGGGATTCACAATAGGAGGCTGTTCGATGCCGGCATTGACTTTCAGGGCCGTATCGTGTTCCAGCCCGTGTATTTCTTCGTAATGTTTCATGGAACTATACTTCTTTCGAGAGAGGAATCAAATGTACGGATTTTCTTTCAGATTCTCCTCGGATT
>CALVFO010000033.1 GCA_944326855.1 uncultured Alistipes sp.
TGGCATAAAACGCATCAAAACCGTCATCGTTTCCGGTGTATGTTTTATTGTCCGGATTTACCGTAACCGCACTCAGATCTGTCGTATTGTAATATTTATCTGATGTACCTTCGCCACAGTCGGCCCACAATACAAAATCATACGTCTGAGATGAGATCAACCGAAGACCGCTGAACGTAACCTGAGATCCCGTTACGGCGGCTACCTGGCGCTCTCCATACAATTTCCCGCCCCGATATATCTCCAGGATGCAACGATTGATTTGTTCCCCTTTGCCGTAGTCGGCAGCAGCTTTTGTTTCGATCCCCTGAGGAATCGTCACAATCAAGGTCGAAGTAGAACTTGAACCTTGTTCCAAGGACGAAGTATCGTCCTTTTGACAGGATGTCAGGCCTGCAAACAGCCCCAAGGCTGCTATCCACATAATCTTATTCATCGCTGTAACATACTAATTAGAAAAAATTGCTAATGCTTAAAAAATCGCTACCATCAGGACTTCATGATGTATGCACAACGTCCTTTGTAATCCGCTCAAAACATTCTCTTCCCGGGAGCAAATCGGGAAAGAAGCGTATCTCCCAACATGTCTGGAGGGGAGATCAACGAGACGTCTTGCGCTTGCATTACATCACAAATAAACACCCCACCTACAAACCCTAACAGGATTTTGTATCGAAACCGCATAAAGAATCATGTTATTCGTTTGTACTTAAAGAGTGGCCATTCCCATCACAACAAGACAAGAGGTAATTTTCTCAAAACGAATTGGTTTAACCACCAAAATTCATATTACCATAAAGGAAAGAAAAATTTTTCATTTTTCAATAAAATTAAACTTTTTTTTACGAAACATCTGATTAAATAGAATTTCCCATTCTTGACCTAAGCGGATATAAGGATTTCCTCAACACCGCCCCCCCAACAAACAAGGAATAGTAATCATCAATCGTGGACAACTTCAAAAATACGCTTCGAATCCACCCCTTCTCTATTCATCGAATCTATCATTTGCTCCTTTCACGAAAAATGCGATATCCGTATGCGGCTCACCTCATACAATCTCATGCAATTCCCCGGCAGTATCCATATCCGGATTCTCCTCACCCAGCATTTGTCTATCACCCCCCTAAAAGAGCAACAGGTCGATTTCTCGACCTGTTGCTCTTTTACTTATATAAATATAAACTCGCTCGTTGCTCCGCCCTGAATGCTAAAACAAGCCATGAATTACAAGCCCGTAGCCTCCAACCAGGCCTGAGCCATCAATTGACTGCCCGCCAGGTTGGCATGTACTCCGTCCGCCGTCCAATAAGAGGCCGGAGCCACCTCCAATGCCCGATCAAATACCTGCTGAAACGGCACAAACACATCGGCGTATTGATCCGCCACTTCACGTGCCGCAGCCCGTATCTCATCGAAAGCCGGATACCAGGCATCCGTCACCGCCTTGACTCCATTGATGGCATACGGTTCACAAATCACCACCTGCGTATCGGGCAAACGTTCTCGGGTCTGTTCCATCAATGCCAGATAGTCCCGGCGGTAAATCTCCGGAGTTCCGTCATAATGACCCTCTATCGCATGCCAGAAATCATTCACCCCGATCAGAATACTCAATACATCAGGCTGCAAATCATAACAATCCGTCTGCCAACGATCCCGCAACTGATACACCTTATCGCCACTGACCCCCCGATTGTAGAGACGTGGCGCCAAATCGGCATAGGTCAGGGAGAGTGCCGACGCAATGCGACTGGCATACCCATATCCTAACGCCTCGGGCGAATTGAAGGTCGTCACCTCACGACGCCGACCGTAATCGGTGATCGAATCGCCCTGAAAAAGAATCACAGCCCCTTGTTTCAGCTGTATTTTCGGATCGGATTTTGGAGATTTCTTTCCCCGCATGGCCGCCGTCACCACCGACGGAACCGCAAGGGCCGTAGCCGTCGCAGCCGCTGAAAGAACGGCCGTCGAGAGAAATTCCCTCCGCGAAAGATGTTTCATGATGGTCTCGGTTATTTAGTTGTTTTTCCCGTTTTGACGATACCTTCACGCATTTTGGTGTCGGCCTGAATATTCTGCAACTTATAGTAATCCATAATTCCCAAATTGCCGTTACGGAACGCTTCGGCAATAGCCAGCGGAATTTCCGCCTCGGCCAGAATCACTTTAGCCCTGGCTTCCTGAGCCTTGGCCATCATTTCCTGTTCCATGGCGACGGCCATGGCCCGTTTTTCCTCCGCTTTGGCCTGTGCGATATTCTTATCGGCATTGGCCTGATCCATCTGCAACACCGCTCCGATATTCTTTCCTACGTCGATATCGGCAATATCGATCGACAGAATTTCGAAAGCCGTTCCGGCATCCAATCCCTTTTCCAAAACAACCCGTGAGATGAAATCCGGATTTTCCAAAACGCTCTTATGGCTGATGGAAGAGCCGATCGACGAAACAATGCCTTCTCCCACACGAGCCAACACCGTATCTTCACCGGCACCGCCAACCAGCTGCTTGATATTGGCCCGTACCGTGACCCGGGCTTTGGCAATCAACTGAATACCGTCTTTAGCTACAGCAGCTACCGGAGGGGTATTGATCACCTTGGGATTGACCGACATCTGCACGGCCTCGGCCACATTACGGCCCGCCAGATCGATGGCGGCCGCCATCCTAAAATCGAGGGCAATATTGGCTTTCTGGGCCGAAATCAGCGCCGTCACCACATTCGGGACGTTTCCTCCGGCCAGATAATGAGCTTCCAGATCATTGGCGGCCAAGCTCAGACCTGCTTTGGTCCCGGCAATCAACTGATTGACGATCACAGCAGGAGGGACCTTACGGAAACGCATCAGCACCAACTGCAACAAACTGATTCTCACTCCGGAAACCAGAGCCGAAAACCAAAGACCGATCGGAATAAAGTAGAAAATGAACCACAGCAGGACGATCGCCACGAAAGCAATCACCACCAATAATCCGTAACTTAACATAACAATCTGTTTTTATTGATTTACATGGGAGTTCACATTCTCCTGACGTACTCGCGTACCGATCAGCCCAACAATCACCACCGTATTGTCAAAAGCAAGAGCTTCCACCGGTTGACGAGGATCGATATAGGCATCGATCGACTTGGCTTCCACCGTCACTTCGCCGAAACGGGCTTTGCCCATAGGAGCCAATCGAGTCAGGGTTATTCCGGACTGACCGATCCGGATATTACGTTGTTGCGGGGTAGGGGTAGAGGTCGAGTCGATCGTCGTAGTCAAAGACAGGCGTCTCCAGGTATTGGCTCTCAACGACACGATCACAGCCACCATGGACAATAACACAACGGCGGTCAATACTCCGGAGCCGATCCAGAAACCATAGTACATATAACCCAGGAAAATGGAGCCGGCAAAAGAAAGCACAGCCCCCACACCGGCGACACTGATGCCCGGTAAAAGCACCAATTCAGCCACCAGCAACAACAATCCTACGAGAATCAGAATGATGATCAACCACATACGATCTCTCTTATCGATCCGACGGACTGACAATCGCCCGGATTGTACTAAGATAGGGATTTTCCCCTGAATTTTAAGGCTCGATGGTCAAAATTTTTGCAGAAATGCCGTCCAATCCCGACAGACGGGCCACCAGATCTTCTGCCGTTTCACGACTATCGAACGTACCGACCGTATAAATATAGCGACCTTCCGAATCGGTTGTCCGGGAAATTTCCTTTCCGGGAACGGCCGAGTCGATCACTTCCCGAACCCGATCACTCATCACCGCTCCATCTCCTGCGATTTCGATCCGGTAAAGGATATCGCCGTCCGCACCCGAAGTTTCCGATTCATCCAGCGATTCGAACACGCCATCGCGCCATACGACGATTTTCGGCTGACGGAAACCGATTTTTTTCATCTCCGTCAAAGCCGCCTGGGCTTCCGACAGCTCGCGGAATCCTCCCGCACAATAACGATAACGACCATCCTCGAGACGATCATATGATAGCGGATTGACATTGCGGAAAATCGATACCGGTTGAGCTCGTTGGAAAACCCCCAACTGAATCCGGTATACCGTTCCGTAACGGAAAATCTCCGCCTCGGGAATCGGATTCCGGGCATTGTAAATCGAAGGTACCGAACGTTTGATTTCGCTGTATTCAATAAAGTTGCGGGGTTGCGGATCGATGACCGGGAAAGCAAAATTGAGCGTAGTAACCGACCTCAATACACGGGCAATGGAATCCCGGGCCTGGGTATATCCCAACAGATTGGCCAAGGTGTATTCATAATCCAACGTCAGTTTCTTACGTAAAGGATAAGCATACACCGCCTCGGAAACCACCGTATCCCGAGCCGAGGCGATCCGTTGATTCATCCGCTGGAACTGCTGTTCGAAGTCGGCCAACAGATCGCTTTTATTCATTTTGTCGAGCAGATAGTTATAGATATACGTCTTATTATCGAAAATATAACCCCATACGTGCGACAAGGAGTCCGACAAACGTTCATTGATCGAGCTCAGGGTTTGCAACTTGGTATAGGCCTCTTCGGCTACCACCCGCTCGCTGGTTTCATACACCCGGGCCAAACTGTCCATCACCTTGTAGTTGACGATGTAATTGGCAATGATTTCCAACGGAACGGTTTCCTGACGCTGGGAAGTCATCAATGCCTCGTAATCCGCCGCGGAGAGATGTTCCTTGAAATAGGGATTATACACCAAATTGGCACGCTGCTTGACCTGGCTCGCGGCAGGTGTCGTTTCCGTAGAAGCCTGTTCGGCACCGGCAGTCGGCACCGGAATCTCATTCATGCTCCCGATGATATAATCCTGCTCCATGGCACTGATGGAATTGACCACCATACCGATCCGGTTACGAACATCGTACAATTCGTTTTCCAGACCCAAAATCTGCCGTGCGTACTGTGTACGGCCCGCCGTATCCGAAGCATACGCTTTTCGGATCGAATCCATCAACCCGACAATAGAATCCTGCAAATGCTGCAATTGTTTTTCCTGTTCGAGCAATGTCCGATACTGGGTATTTTGTTCCATTCCGGGAACAGGACCCCGTTCCTGGGCCCGTACCCTGCTGCCGGCACACAACACGACCGCACCCAACAATACCCCTGCTATGAATACCGAAATCTTTCTCACTTCCACCATTTTATCAAAAACAACTGTAAAAATCCAAATATTTCCAAACGTCCCAACAACATAATCACCGAACAAATGAATTTCACGGCGACCGGCAACATGTGGTAATTATCCATGGAACCTACCTCTCCGAAACCCGAACCCACGTTGCCCATGCTGGCTGCCACGATTCCGAAACTCGTCAAAAGGTCAACCCCGAAAGCCGTTACCAGGATCGTTCCCACTACGACAATCAGTATATAAAAGACGATAAACAACATGGCCATGTTCACCACGCTGTCTTCCTGAATCACGCCATTCATTTTCACCCGGATAATAGCATTCGGATGTTGATGTTTAATCATTTGCGCCTTGAGCGTTTTGAACATCAACCACATCCGGTCACACTTGATCCCCCCGGAAGTCGAGCCTGTACAACCGCTCTGGAAGGTCAGAATCAACAGCACCAAGATGGACAACCCGGGCCAAACGGACGAGTCGGCCGTTGCAAACCCCGTAGTCGACGCCACCGACGATGCATGGAAAAAGGCATATCGACAAGCTGACAAAAACGTAGGATACATATCGAAAGCCTTCAGGTTGAAAGCCACCATCAAACCTCCGATCAGCACACTATACAAATAGTATCGAGTAATTTCCGACCGAAAGATGTTGTTGCTTTTGCCGGTCATCGTGGCGAATATCAACCCGAAATGGATGGCCGACACGGTCATGAATAACCCGACGATCAGTTCGATCCAGATATTGTTGTAGTAAGCGATGCTCAGGTTCTTCGTACTGAACCCTCCGGTCGCAATGGTTGAGAAAGCATGGTTCACCGCATCGAACCAATTCATGCCGGCCATCCGCAACAACACGGTTTCGGCCAGCGTCAACCCTACATACACCACCAACAGAACCTGTAAAATTTTCTGGGTTCGGTATCGATAATTGTCTTTAGCCATGGACGACAGTTCGACACTCGACAAACGCAATTTGGCCTGTCCCATGGAGGGCAGAATCACCAGCGCAAACATCACAACACCGACCCCGCCCAACCAGTGAGTCGAAGAGCGCCAGAACAACAATCCTTTGGGCAAAGCCTCCACATCCATCAGAATCGTCGATCCGGTAGTGGTATAACCCGATACGGTTTCGAACCACGCATTGATCAGGCTGAACTCTCCTCCCCACAACAAATAGGGCATCATTCCCACCAAACAGGCCGCCAACCACGACCCGACCACAATGCCGTAACCCTCCTTGTAAGAGAGGCTTTCGCCCTTAGGCACGAAAATCAGCGGGAAAAGGCCCAATATCGAAGTCAACAGAAAACTGAGCAACAAAGGATAGAATCCCGTATCCAAGCCATTGAACAGGGAAATGAGTGCCGACAACAGCATGAATGCCGCATTCAGCATCATCATCATTCCCATGTAACGCAATACCAGATACAGGCGCATAGTTCCCAAAGTTATTCGGTTTTTCTGTTTTTCAACTGATCGATCAAGGTTTCGATATACTCTTTCAGGTTGAAAATCTCATCGCGCCCTTCGAAGCTCACATTGAAAGGCACCTTGGCATGAATGTAATTATGCAGTCCTTGCGTGATTTTCAAGACCGGTTGAATATAATAGACATCGACCAGATAGAAGAAGGTCACGATAATCACGATAGCGATCACCAGCGCAATGATCCCCGGCATAATGGCCCGATAGGCATTACGTTCCACCTGACGGGCTTCCGTATCCATCATTTGTTGCGAGGCAATCATGAATGTTTTGACCGAAGCGGTCAATTCATAGTACGACGTACCGTACACATTGACGAACCACTGGACGTTATCGCTCGACTTTCCTTCCGCCAACCTGCTATCTACCAGCGAATTGTATCGGATATTGGCAGCGATGACCGTATCCAGGGCCGCCACGGCCCGAGTGGATGAACGTGCCTGTCGCACCGCACCATCGAAACGGGCACGTCC
>CALVFO010000034.1 GCA_944326855.1 uncultured Alistipes sp.
AGGACAACATCCGTCCCTTGAGCGGACGGGTTCTCAGTGTTACGGTTTTACATTCGTGCATCACATTATAATTTTATGGTTGTTATTGATTCGACGGCAAATGTTGAGAATGAAAACATGCAGACCAACGTCAGCGGCAAATCATTTTGCATCATTTCCCGCGGACTGGAATTAGGGCTACTTTTTGACTCCCATCACGCGGTCGAACTCCACTTTCAGGAAGCGGACGAAGCGCCCGTTCTTCTCTCGGGGGATCTGGTGGAACTGCAACACGCCGTACACCGCGTCGCGTGAGAGGTGGAACCGCTCCATCGCCTCCTTGACGGTGTAGTATTCGGCCTTGCTCTCCTCCGCGCTGCTCTTCGATAGGTCGAAGTGCAGCTTCGAGTAGTAGATCTGCCCGTGTTCTTTTTTCGATGGGATATTGTTGCGGTAGACGTGCGAACGGATGGCGATGCGGGTCATGCCGTATCGCTCCTGAATCTCTTCGGGCGTGTACCACTCCGTCAGGTCGGAATCGACCTCGTATTTGGCAAAGGCGGCGTCGATATGTTTCTTGCTGTAATAGTTGAACTGGCGGATACGCACCTTCGGCACCTTGTGCTGCCGTGTGTAGGTCCATACCCATTTGGCGTTGACCTTGTACTTTTGGGCAATCTCCTCTGCGGTATAGTATTCCGTTATCTTGAAGTTCTCCTTCGGGACCATCCGCTCATAAGGCTTGCTTTTGAGCATGAGCTCGATGTCGGCCCGCCGTATCAACGACATCTTCCCGCTGAGCCGCGATGCACGGAGCTTCTCCTCCTTGACCAGTTTATAGATGTACTGGCGGCTTACGCCCATCAAACGTGCAGCCTGCGAAAAGGTGAAATATTCCTGCTTCTCCAGCGACGAGCGCAGTTCCAGCATCTCCTGCATGTGGCGTAGCTCCATCTTCCGCTCCATCATGCGGTGTTTGTAGCCCCGTTTCGAACATTGCGGGCTGCAATAACAGGTCGTCGTTTTCTTGGCGATGAAGGGCTTTCCGCACCATTGACAAATCCTTTTTACTTCCATATTTTCCCTCTATTTTCCGTCGTTTTTCATCAATACTAATTTCCCCAACTGTCCACACATGTAAACCACTGTCAACACACGTCAACTACTGCGTCAGTGTGATATTTCGGCTTGCGTGGAATTTGCTCCGTGGTAGAAATATGGTAGGAAAATATGGAGAAAATCCGTGATCTCCAAACGGCAACTGGAAAGCACATAAAAACAAAAGTCGCTGATATACAGCGACTTTATTCTAAATGGTTATGGTTGGTTATGGCTGTTTACAAGCCGTTACTTGCCGATACAGAAAGAGGAGAAAATGTTTTTCAGAATATCGTCAGAGGTAATTTCTTCCGTGCCGGTAATGCTGTTCAAATGATACAAAATTTCGCGGATATCTTGAGCCAGAAGATCTCCCGGAAGCCGATCGGCCAAAGATTGACGGGCCCGAAGAAGTGCGCTTTCTGCCTCTTGTAGAATCTGATGATGTCGTGCATTGAACACAATTACCTCTTCCTCCCGTAAGGATTCCCAATGGATACTGTCCTTCAGAAAATCGAGTAATGCATTCATGTTCGTGCGGTGTTTCGCCGACAAACCGATAACGGTATAACGGGTCTTTTCGTGCAAAAGTTGCTGTTTGTGTGCCAGCTCTTCAGAGTCGATGCGATCGGCTTTGTTGAGTACGACGGCAATCCGCTGGTCTGCCCGGATATCTACCGTATCGAGTTGCGGCATCATCGCTTCCACCGATTCCTGGGCGTCAATAAGCAATAAAACGATCGCGGCCTGATCCAGGCGTTGAAAGGTGCGCTCGATACCCAGATTTTCCAATGGATCGTCCGTTTCACGAATGCCTGCCGTATCAATAAACCGATATAAAACACCATCGATATTGACCGTGTCTTCAATGACGTCACGGGTCGTTCCGGCGATGTCGGAAACCAACGCCTTTTCTTCATTGACCAGTGCATTCAGTAAGGTGGATTTTCCGACATTCGGGCTTCCTACAATCGCTACGGGAGCTCCGTTTTTGAGAATATTCCCTAACTTAAAGGAACTCTTGAGGTGATATATCTTATTATATATGGTTTTCATTAAGTTGTCGATCTGATTTCGATCGGCAAATTCGACATCTTCCTCGGAAAAGTCGAGTTCGAGTTCCAGCAACGAAACCAATTCGAGCAGTTGAGCCCGAAGCCGGGAAAATTCTTCGGAATATCCGCCCCGGATCTGACGTGTTGCCAATTCATGGGCAGCCCGACTGTTTGCCGCGATGATATCGGCTACGGCTTCAGCCTGAGCCAAATCCATTTTCCCGTTCAGAAAGGCCCGGAGGGTAAATTCTCCCGGACGAGCGGCTCGGGCGCCTTGATGTTGACACAACCGTAAGATCTCTTGTTGGATGTAGGGGGAGGCATGACAGGAAATCTCGAGCATATCTTCGCCGGTGTACGAATACGGTGCGTGAAAGACCGAAATCAGCACATCGTCGACGGAGTGGTGGTTCTGATCCTGAATCGAACCGTAATGGAGGGTATACCCCTTTTGTGAGGCCAACTTTTCTCCGGATTTACTCTGGAAAATAGCGTCACCCACTTCGAAAACTTGAGGTCCGCTCAGTCGGATAACGGCGATGGCTCCGCCTTGTCCGGTGGCGATGGCTACAATGGTATCTTGGTCGGTAATCATGGAGCCGAAACTTTAAGTTGTTGACCGATGCGTAACCGATTGGCACTGGCCAGTTTGTTCCATTTGAGCAACTGACTGACACTGACTCCGTATTTTCTGCCGATGGCCCCTAAGGTGTCACCTTTCTTTACTTTATAGTATTTGGGCTCCGGCAGGGGCGTGTGGGCCCAGTCGGTGGTATCGTTCAGCATGCCGTCTTTGCGCAGGTGATTGTTCATGTACACCGAATCTTTGGCGTAAATTTCTTTTTCCTGGGCGATAAAACGGCATACATCCTGCTGGGGTAGAGTCAGCGGATAGGGCTTGACCGCGGCCGGGATAATATCCAGTTTGTATTGGGGATTGAGCATCCGTAACAGTTCCATCGGAATGTTCAGGGTCGAAGCGACCTGTTCCAGATGCATGTTTTGTTTGATCTCGATCGTATCCGTCACTAGCGGAACCGTTGGGGCATTGGCCTGGATGTTGTGTTCGGAAGCGTAGGTATATGCGTAATTCAACGCCACGAAGGCCGGCACATAATTGCGGGTTTCGCGGGGCAGGAAATTGTAAATATCCCAATAGGTTTTGGCCCCGGAACCGGCCCGTTGCAGGGCTTTGTTGACGGTTCCCGGTCCGCAGTTATAGGAGGCAATGGCCAGCGTCCAGTCTCCGTAAATGTTGTATAACTCTTTGAGATAGGCGCAGGCTGCCCGTGTGGCGGCTTCCGGATCGCGGCGCTGATCGATCATGGAGGAGACCTCCAGACCGTAGTGGCGCCCTGTATTGAGCATGAATTGCCACAATCCCGTAGCTCCCATGCGAGAAACGGCCGTAGGATTCAGGGCCGATTCCACCACACTGAGAAATTTCAGTTCCAGCGGCAAACCCTGACGTTCCAATTCCCGTTCGATCATCGGGAAATAATATTTCGATTCGCCCAACATGCGACGGGTGATGCCCCGGTGGGTGGTGGTATATGCCAGGATATATTTGCGAACCACCTCGTTATAGGGAAGGTGGATCGGAGAGACCAGATTGTTCAGCCTGCGACGGTATTCGGCATCGGTGACCGTTCCGATGGCTTCGAGGTAGCGGGCCGTATCCAGGTTGATGTACTCTTCGATAAAGTTATCTTGAGCCTCGTCCATGTATTTGAATTTCCAGTCGGCTACCAACGAGTCATAGGCAATGGGGGTATATCGTAATTCAAACGTGGTTTTGACCGAAGTGTCGCGGGTATCTTCTTCCGGATCGGTTGCCGTGTGCCGTTCCAGTGAGAGCCATTCGGTCAGCTCTTCTTCGTTGACCCGGGCCATCATTTGGGCTGAGAGCGTATGGATGCCCAGCATGCTGACGACTCCTAAAACGAAGGTATGCTTTAATGCGCTCATGATCGTTAAAATCTAAGTTTGAAAGATAGTCCCAAACCGTTGGCGGGAGTGTTGTTTCGGGTGTAGTATTGCATCAGGGTAGGCTCTACGGAAAAAGCCAGGTCGTCGCTGATGTCGTAATCCTTCAAGTTGGCGTCCACATGGGCGTCGATGACATTGAGGATGTACAATCCGGCCGTAATGATGATACACAAGTCGCGATTACGGCGAAAATTGTTTTTCAGCGTTTTCAGGTAGTCATCGGTCACCCAGCTTTGGTTGGCAAATTCGTCCTGGGTGTTGTCGTCTCCGTCGGTCCGCAGTTGATAGGCCCGACGGTAGCGGTTATATCCCCGCGAGTTGTAGTCGATGACATAGGCCATGGTGGCGAATGCTCCGACGATAATAGGTGTTTTCCAAAAACTTCGGTTGTATATCTGACCGGCTCCCGGACAGATCATCGATAGGGTAGTGGCCTTTTTGACATCGGTCGAGGTGCCGTTGTAATTCATGACGCCATCCCCCAGAAAATACATATAGGAGGCGATGGCTCCCACAAACAGCAACGAGCGGGTCGTGTTTTTAACGATCATTTCCCGCTGAACGGGGTTGAGTGTCGTACGATCGACTCCGGTCGCCCGCATGCTCTCGAAATCGTCTCTCAGGCGGATGTATTGTTTGTTCTGTTGAAAGCCGAAATAGGCCAGGGTTCCGGTGACGCCATACAGAATGGGCAGTTTCCAGGCCTGTTTGTTGTATGCCTGAGAAAATCCGGGAATGGGCAGCGATAATGCCATCACCCGGGAGATCGGGATGGTGTCCCGGAAGAGTTTGCTGTATCGTACACGGGAGGTGTCGGCGTCGTCCCGTTTGCGTTTTTGCTTCTTGGAGAGGGTTGTCGAGTCGATTTCAACGGGCATTTCTTGCAAGTCGGTGACCGTAGAATCGGGTTTGGCCAACGAATCGACCGGTGCCGGTGTCTCGACTTTGATCTCTTTCAAGACACCCCCTTCGACTTTGTAGCGGGTTTGGGCGCTGGGAGGCGGGGGAGCGGTAGGAGGTTCGGCATTCTTCGACTGGGCGGACAGATGGCAGACCGTTCCCAGGCAGAAGAAAACGGCCAGCATGAATATCCGATATGAATCCGGTCGGGTTTGTCGCATATATCACTAAAAATGGAACGTAAGGTTTACCGCATGGACGAGTCCAGTTGGGCCAGAATGCGGCGGATATCTTCATCGCTATTGAAGCCGATAACGATTTTACCTCCGCCCTTATTGTTTTTCCGTATACTGATTTCCTGGGTAAATACTTTTTCGAGCTGTTCTACCAACCGGGAGTATTCTTCGGGAAATTCTTCGTCATTTTCTTCCCGTGTGGGCTTGGGTGTCGAAAGGGCTTTAACCATCTCTTCGGTCTGACGAACGGAGAGACCTTTCTTGACGATCTTTTTGACCAGGGCGATCTGTTGCTGGGGGTCTTCCACGGCGATCAGAGCCCGGGCATGTCCCATGCTGATCAACTCTTCGCGCAGAGCGAGCTGAACCTCGGCCGGAAGTTTAAGTAACCGCATGTAATTAGCTACTGTCGATCGTCTTTTACCGATCCTTTCACCCAGTTTATCTTGGGTGAGATTGCACTCTTCGACCAGACGGCGCAGGCTCAGAGCCACTTCAATGGCATTGAGATCCTGCCGCTGTACGTTTTCCACGATGGCCATCTCCAGCAGCGCCTGATCGTCTACTTCGGGACGGATATAGGCGGGAATGGTGGTGGCCTGCGCCAGCTGAGAAGCTCGCCAGCGGCGTTCCCCGCTGATGATCATATATTTCCCGTCGGCTTCTTTCTTGACGGTGATGGGTTGGATGACGCCCAGGGTGCGGATGGAATCGGCCAATTCCTGCAAGGCGTCTTCATCGAAAATCGTACGGGGTTGTTTGGGGTTGGGAACGATCAAACTGATGTCGATCAGCTCGAACGTGCTGCCGCTTTTGCTTTCCGGAAGCTCTTTGTTCTCAATTTCGAAAATGGCTCCTAATCCGCGGCCCAGACCTTTGGGTTTCGTGCTCATGCGTTCGGTTTCTTGTTTTTCTTGATAAATTCTTTGGCCAGGTTCAGGTAGTTGACGCTGCCGGTCGACGAAGCGTCGTACAATACGGCCGGTTTGCCGTAACTGGGAGCTTCGCTCAAACGGGTATTGCGTTGAATGATGGTGTCGAACACCAGGTCGCCGAAGTGTTCTTTTACCTCGCCGGCCACCTGGTTGGCCAGTCTCAGCCGCGAGTCGTACATCGTCAACAGGAAGCCTTCGATTTCCAGCTGCGGATTGAGCTTCGTTTTGGTCATTTTAATCGTATTGAATAACTTGCTCAACCCCTCCAGCGCAAAATATTCGCATTGTACGGGAATGAGAACTCCATCGGCAGCCACCAGGGCGTTGAGCGTGGTCATGCCCAGCGAAGGCGAACAGTCGATCAAAATGAAATCGTAATTCGCTTTGAGGGGTTCCAACATGTTTTTCATGCGCCGTTGTCCGTCTTCCAGGTCGGCCAGTTCGGTCTCGGCACCGACCAGGTTGATGTTCGAGGGCAGTACGCTGAGTTTTTTGATCCCTGCAACCGGCCGGATACAAGTCTCGGGGCGAGCTTCTCCGATCAGGCAGGTGTACGTATTATGATCGTCGTCGGTGATTTCCAGTCCCAGACCGGAGGTGGCGTTGGCTTGGGGATCGGCATCCACCAATAGAATCTTTTTACCCAGAACAGCCAGACTGGCAGCCAGATTGATGGCCGTAGTCGTTTTGCCTACGCCGCCTTTCTGGTTGGCCAATGCGATGATTTTTCCCATAAATTCGCTTCGATTAAGTATGCAATATTACACAAAATTTTGCAGATATCGGCAATCCTCCCAAGGAGGCTTTTCGAAGGCAGAGACGGAACTCCCTGACGGGTGCGGATTTTTCATTTATATTCCGTATCTTTGAAGCTGATTTTGGGCTGACGCCGGAATGTCGTCTCCGGGCTTTTGTCCGAGATCGGATCGTAAATGGAAGGCTCGGCCCGTCGGGGTCGCGCCCCAAAAACTGAAAGATGATGATCGATTTAAAGAAAAGAAGTTTTCTGACACTGCTGGATTTTTCGGCTCAGGAAATTGCCTATCTGTTGGATTTGGCTGCCCAGTTGAAGGCCGATAAATATTTAAAAAGAGAAAAGAAAACCCTGGTCGGTAAAAATATCGCCCTGATTTTTGAAAAGGATTCGACCCGCACCCGCTGTTCGTTCGAGGTGGCGGCTTACGATCAGGGAGCCCGGGTGACTTATCTGGGACCTTCCGGGTCGCAGATCGGAAAGAAGGAGTCCATCAAAGATACGGCTCGGGTATTGGGACGTATGTACGATGCGATCGAGTATCGGGGATATGCTCAAAAAGTGGTGAAAATGTTGTCCGAATTTTCGGGCGTTCCGGTTTGGAACGGGCTGACCACCGAATTTCATCCCACGCAGGCGCTGGCCGATATGCTCACGATGCGGGAACATTCTTCCAAACCGTTGAATGAGATTAAATTTTGTTTCTTGGGCGATGCCCATAATAATGTGGCGAACTCTCTGATGATCGCCGCCGCCAAAATGGGCATGGATTACCGGGCGATTTCTCCGGCGGAATGTGCTCCCGATGCAGCCTTGGTGCAGCAATGTAACCGGCTCGCACAGGAAAGCGGAGCCAAAATTACGGTGACCGATGATGTGACCCAAGGCGTAGCCGGTTGCGATTTCGTGTATACGGATGTGTGGGTGTCGATGGGCGAGCCTGACGAGTTGTGGAAACAGCGGATCGAATTGCTGTCGCCCTATCAGGTGAATCGGGCGGTGATGGAGGCTACGGGAAATCCTGAATGCCAGTTCCTGCATTGTCTGCCGGCTTTCCATAACCTGGAAACCCGGGTGGGACAGGATATCTACGACAAATTCGGGATCTCCGAAATGGAAGTCACCGAAGAGGTATTCGAATCGTCGGCTTCGGTTGTTTTCGATCAGGCCGAAAATCGCTTGCATACCATCAAGGCGGTGATGGTAGCTACGTTGGGAGAGTAGAACGAAGAAAATTTCAGTACGCGAAAGATGGCAAACGATCGCTCGGTAAAATCTTGGTTGACTTCTGGGGCCGCTTATCCCTCGTGGGTGGATATACTGGCTTTGCTGGGAGTCTTCTTTGTGTCGGCGGCTCTCTCTTCGCTGATTGTCGGAATCCTGCAAAAGGCCGGATGGATCTCGATGGGGTTAGGGACCTTCCTGGCCTATACGATGCAATTCGTTCTGACGATTGTTTTTGCCGGGGTACAGCGCATGCGGAGAATGCCCCGTGGGGAAGCCGGGTTGAAATTCGGACTCGCCCGGGTGGATTTTACGGTGATTCTTTGGGGTGTGATCGTCGTTATGGCGATCGGGATCGTGATCGAACCCCTGTTGAGCTTGTTGCCCGACGCTTTCATGGAGATGCTCAGCTCCCTGATGGGTCGAGGCGGATGGATGATGCTGACATCCATTCTGCTGGCTCCGGTGTTGGAGGAAATCCTGTTCCGGGGAATCATTCAGGATTCGCTGACGTATAAATACGGCCCGTGGAAGGGGATTCTGTGGGGCGCAGCCGTGTTCGGGGTCGTACACATCATCCCGCAACAGGTGGTCAACGCCTTCCTGATCGGATTGGTGTTGGGGTACATTTATTATCGGACCCGTTCGTTGATTCCGGTCATGGTTATCCATTGCGTAAATAATGCCATCGCCTATTTCGGATGGGTGATCGGCGGAGAAAAATTGGTCTCGACTCGACAACAGTTGGGCGACGATACAACCTATTATATCGTTTATGCATTGGCTTGCGTCGTATTTGTCGTGGCTTTTGGATGTATGGTCTGGAGTATACGGCGGACCGAATCGCTCAAAACCGCATCCGAAACGGATGAACAAACCTCGGACCCGCACGTTCTTCCTTCGAAGAATACTAAGATAGACGATTCGGACGTTCACATAAACATATAATCAAGTTTATCGACACGAATTATGAATCGGAAAGTTAGTTTGGTGATTTGTGGCTTGCTGTTGGCTCTGGTGTCGTGTCGGCAATTTTCGAATCCTTTTGCCGGAGAAAAAGTGTTGGCCGAAGCGGGGAATGCCACCTTGTACGAACGGGATGTGGTTTCGATCTATACTCCGGAAATGAGTTCGGAAGACAGTGCGAAAATCTTGAAAAGCTATGTGGATCAATGGGTCAAAATGCAACTGAAGATTCAGGAAGCCGAACAGATGTTTCACAGCAGTCAGGACGATATCGACAAAATGGTCGAAGAGTATCGCAATTCGCTGTTGATCCACAAGCTCGATCAATATTGTGTCGATCGTCAGCTCGATACGCTGTTTACGGACGAACAGGTGAAGGATTATTATGAAAAGAACAAGAAAACCTTCATCCTGGATAAGACCGTTCTGAAGGCGCGTATGGTACGTGTTCCGAAAACCTATCGGCAAAGTGCCAAACTCAAGGAATTGATGCTCTCGTCCCGGGATCAGGATTATCAGGATTTCGTGGAATTGTGTGCCAAAAACGGGTTTGAACTGGTGGAACTGAATCAGTGGACCGAAATGCCGGCCCTGCTGGCGCTGTTGCCGGTAAGCCGCAATACGAACTACGATTATGTCCTGACCGAGGGAAAAATTCATGAATTTTCCAATCAGGATTCCAAATTTTTCGTCCGTACGTTGGGCAGTCGTCAGGCCGGCGATTATGCTCCGTTGGAAAGCGTAACGGATGTGATTCGACGCATGGTCTTCAATGCGCGCCGTCAGGAAATCATTCGCCGTCACGAAGACAGCCTCTATCGGGAAGCCTCGGCGGATAAAGATATTGTTGTAAATATTAATTAAATCGGATCATGTTGAAAACCAAAACTTTGTTGTGTTTGATGGGTTGTCTTTCGGCCTTGTTCTCCGTGTCGCAGGGTATGGCTCAGCAGCCGGTAACGGTCGATAAGGTAGTGGCGGTAGTCGGGAATTCGATGATTTTGTATTCGGATCTGGTACAAACCAGCAATGCTTTGGCCGAACAACGTCGTCAACAAGGATACACCTCGGACCGGGATCCGTTGTGTGAAGCCCTGGAACACATGATCATCCAGAAGATCCTGTACAACCAGGCCCAGATCGACTCCATACCGATCGCCACGGAAAATATCGCTAAAGCCGTTGAAGATGCCCTTCAACGGGAAATTGCGGATAAAGGGTCCCAGCGTGCTCTGGAACAGTTTTATCATAAACCCATCTTCGAAATCCGAACGGACCTGACGAGTCGTTACGAAGAGATGCAATATGCCACCCAGATGGAACAAACCATCAAGGGAAAGACGACCATCGTGCCCGGGGAGGTGGAACGCTACTACAAAAAACTGCCCAAAGATTCTCTGCCGTTGATCCCCGAACAGTATGTTTATTCGCAAATTGTTCGTTATCCGCCCTCGATCGAGGATGCCAAATTGCGTACCCGGACTCGATTGCTCGAAATGCGTGAACGTATATTGAAAGGGACCTCTTTCGAATCCTTGGCACGCATGTATTCCGAAGATCCGGGGTCGGCCATCCGGGGCGGGGAGATGGATCCGATGCCCAAAGAAAGTTTCGTACAGCCTTTTGCGGACGCTATGGTGAAGCTGAAACCCGGTCAGGTGTCCGAAGTGGTGGAAACCGAATATGGGTTTCACCTGATTCAACTGCTCGATGTCGTGAAAGGCTCGTTGTATCATGTGCGTCATATCCTGATGAAACCGCAGTTCACGGTGGAAGAACTGGAAACCTCCTTTATCTTGTTCGACAGTTTGCGCAATGAGATTCAACAACAGAAAATGACTTTCGAAGAGGCGGTGACACGTTATTCCGACGACCGTTATTCCAAAAATAACGGAGGGGTGGTTTCCAATCTGGAAATCATGGAAGCGATGAACAATTCGGATGCCCGTTCGGCCTCGACACGCTTTTTGCGGGAAGAATTGGCTCCCGAAGTCTTCAAGGTGCTCAAGGATATGAAGGAAGGTGATATTTCGGAACCTTTCGCCTCGCAGGATATCCGCGGGAATTTACTCTGTCGCATGATCCGCTTGGATCAGATTATACCGGCTCATCCGGCCACGCTATCGGGAGATTTCCTGCGGGTGGAAGAACTGGCTTTGCAGAGCAAACAGAATGAAGAGTACAATGCGTGGTTGGACAAGATCATCGACGGGATGTTCATCCGGGTGATCGACGAGTTCAAAGGTTGCGAGTTCGAAAATAAATCGTTAATCAAATAAGAACTGTTCTGTCGTGATCCGGAAGCCTTTTTTGTTGCTGGCTTGTATAGTAGGGTGGTGTGGAGTTTCCTGGTTGTGGGCTCAGCCGCCGATCCCTGAGACATCCGAACCGACCGAGATATCGACGGGTGGGGAGCCTTCCTCTGCCCCCAAACCGACCACGGGCGGGAAGAAACCGGCTGCGCCCCAAGTGCCGATTCCCGATACGAGTTCGAAGAAACAGCCGTCTCGTGTTCCGGCCGTGGCTTCGCCATCGGGTGGACGTTCTTCCGCCCATGCGCAGGCCGGGGCTTCCGGCACAACGACCCAGGAACCGAAAGTCGTTGATTTTACTGCGGATCTGATGCGTCCGGTCAAAGTGGGCGATTCATCGGCCTTGAATTTGGTGGGGCATGTGGTCTTCCATCATAATGGGGCCGTGATCACCTGCGACAGCGCCGTCCGGTACAACGACCGCCAAATGGACTGTTTTCAGAATGTAATCATCAATCAGGACAGTATCTTCATATACGGCGACCGGGCCGAATACAACGGGTTTATCAATACGGCTCGGGTATATGCCCCCCTGATCAAGGTGGTGGATAACGATGCCGTCTTTTATACCTATAATTTTTCGTTCAACACCCTCGATAACATCGGGCATTATACCGGGGGTGGAACCATGTTGCAGGGCGAAAATCGTCTGGAATCCCAGGAAGGGTTTTATTATGTGGACGACCGGGTGTTGGTGGGGGTCCGGGATGTGGAGATGGAAAATCCCGATTACCGCATGCGTTCCGATTCGGTCAGCTACGATCTGAATAACGAAATCGCGTCGTTTTATACCCGCTCCTACCTCTGGAACCGGGAGGATGAGTTTTTAACGGCCGTGCGGGGCGATTATGACCGTCATGCGGAAACCTATACGTTTACCGACAGTTCTTATATCTTGACAGCCTCTCAGGAGGTCTGGGCCGATACGCTGATCTATACCCAAAGTACCGGGGATGCTTTGTTGTTGAACAACGTACAGGTGGTCGACGAGGAACAAAAGGCGATGGCTTTCGGCGATTATGTACGTTATTGGGGCCAGGAACGCAAAGCCTTGTTGACCCGCAATCCGGTGGTCGCCAGCTATGAAATGCAATCGAATCCGGACTCTCTGTCCACCTCTTCGGAACAGGTCGACTCGATCGGGCAGACCCCTCGGATCGATACGCTTTTCATGCGGGCTGATTCCATGTTCCTGTATACGGTCAATCGTTTCGATTCGCTGGCCGTCGATTCATTGTCTGTCGATTCGTTGAAAACGAAGCCGGCCGAAGAGCTGCCTGCCGAAGGGGAGAAGTCGGTATCGGGCCAAGAAATGCCGGCGGCCGGAGCATCTGTCCCTTCCCAAGAGCCTGCCGGAGATGAAGAACAGACCCGTTCGGAGCAGACCGCGTTGGAAACCGGGGATGAGCCCAAGGCTGAGACTGAGACTGAGACAATGACCCCCAAGGAACGTCGGAAAGCCGACAAGCAACGGAAGAAGGAAGCTCAACGCCAGGCCCGGGAAGAGGCTCGCCGGTTGAAACGGGAAAAACGGCGTGCGGCACTCCGACAGGAGCTTGAACAACGTGCTGTATCCGATTCTCTGGCCAGGGTCGATTCTTTGTCTCGTTTGGCCGCATCGGTCGATTCATCGGCACAGCGGGCCGATTCTTTGGCCGGGACCGGCGATGCGGATTCGATCGTTCAATCGCAGGATTCGTTACAGCGACAAATGTTCGCGTATCGGAATGTCCGGGTATATCGCCGCGATTTTCAGGCCGTATGCGATTCGTTGACCGGTTTTACGTTGGACTCCACCCTGCACATGTATATCAATCCGGTGCTCTGGAACGACAACAATCAGGTCACCGCCTCGTCGGTCGATATTTTTACCCGTCACCAGAAGATTCAAAAAGCTGTTTTTGTCGGCGACCCGATCATGAGTTCCGAGGTGGACGGACTGCATTATAACCAGATCAAAGGCCGGGAAATCCAAACGTTTTTCCGGGAAGGACAGGTCTTTCGCACCGACGTGAACGGAAACGGGCAAACCTATTACTATTTGGAAGACCAGGATAGTCTGGGACGTTATATTACCGGTTTCATGACGGTGGAATGTGCCGATATCAGTTTCTATTTTCAGGATCAACAGATCGTGAGGATCGTTTGGCGGGATAAACCGGCTTATCAGATCTATCCGATGGAAAAAATTCCGGAGGAAATTTCTCAATTGTTGCCGGGATTCAAATGGGAGGGAAGTCGCCGTCCTTCGCTCGAGGATGTTTTCGACCGAACGATTCGTCCTTCCCAGCGGGAGTATTATCGTTCCGTCGATAAACCGACCTATCCGATTACGGAGAAAATCGATCGATACCGGGAGGAACTGATCCGGGGAGGGACCTGGCGGGATCGGAACGATCCGTTGAGCGAAGAAGCCCTCGAGTTTCTGCAAAGCCTTCAGTCCGTTACGATGTAAGAAAACAGGACGAGCGACTTTCGAGTCGCTCGTCTTGTTTTCGTTTCGGAGAATTGGCATGCTTGGGAACCTGAAAATCATATATTGCCGAGGGGTCTTCTTCGTCCGGGCTCCGCTACAGGCCGGGAGAAAGGCTGTTCGAATATGATGAGCCAGGAACGATCGGAGCAGATGTGAGAGGGCGGCAGCGAGACATTTCCCGGGAAGGTGTGGAACCGTATGTCGTCGGTTGGAACGTCCCGGGCCTCGCGTCAGATTTCTCCGGCTTCGTACAGTAGAATCAACATTTCGATTTGTCGGTCTTCGCCGTAGCGATCGTAGGTGTCTTTCAGGTTGGCGCCGAAAATCCGGGCAACCCCCTGCCAAAGAAAGGCACTGAAACTGCCTCGCAGATCCTTGACCAACTGATAGGACGTGCGGCTGGTTTCACGATCGATCAGTTTGATGAGAATTTTTCCCTGGGCGAAGGTCATATTCCGTAAAACGGGGGTGTATTTTTCTTTGAGCTTTTTCTCCATGGCCTTGACGAAAGCCTGCTGCTCCCGCTTGGTGCGGAGAGTGAGCAGGTGATTCTCCATGGCTTTCAGGGTGGCGTTGGCCTCTTTGGCAATGGGATATACCTTTTTGAGGTTGTAGATCAGACGGGCGTAACGACGGGTGTCGATGCGCTTGGGAAAGATATAGATGGGGGAAACATCCACGACGATTACGGTATCTTTCCCTTCGAGTCGGCGATACATACGCGTAAAGCCCGCGTTCTGGGCCCTGAGTTCCACCAGAGGAAGGCTCAATAACGCTAACGATAAGGTGATAAGTAATTGTCTTCTCATGCGAAATCGCAAATATTTCCTACCTTTGCAAAGGTAGGCAGAAAACTGAAATCCTTGTTTCGTTATTATCAATATAACGGTTTCGATGCCGAAATGTTATCCTTGAAATATTGATGTATAAAAATAGAAAAACGATGCATTGTCAACAACAAGTAACCCCGAGGGTTTTCTGGACAGGGGTCAACGATCGCCGCAAAGAACTGTTTGAAAATATCTGGCCTCTTCCCAAAGGCGTTTCCTATAACTCTTATCTGATTCGGGACGAGAAGTGTGTGCTGATGGATACCGTGGAGAACGGCAGCGACGCTTCCTACCTGAACTGGATTACCGATACGTTGGAAGGTCGGACGTTGGATTATCTGGTGATTCACCACATGGAACTGGATCATGCGGGAGAGATCGAAAATCTGCTGAACCGCTATCCCGATGTGAAAATTATCGGCAACAGCAAAACCTTTAAAGTCTTGCAGGCCTATTACGGCGAGCTGCCGAATCTGGTGGAAGTCAAGGATGGCGAAGAACTCAAGATCGGTTACCACACCTTGAAGTTCGTCTTTACGCCCTGGGTGCACTGGCCCGAAACGATGATGACCTATGAAATGACCGATGGATTGCTCTTTTCGGGCGATGCGTTCGGGATGTTCGGTACGCTGGATGGAGGCGTATTCGACGATCAGGTCCATTTCGAAGTTCATGAATCGGAAATGCGTCGTTACTACTCCAATATCGTGGGTAAATACAGCTCGATGGTGCAGAAAGCCCTGGCCAAACTTTCCGGAGTGAAGGTCAATACGATCTGTCCGTTGCACGGATTGGTTTGGCGGAGCGATCCGGCCCGGGTAATCGGACTCTATGACCGTTGGAGTCGTCAGGAAGGCGAAAACGGCGTGGTGGTGATTTACGCTTCGATGTATGGCAATACGGCTCGTATGGCCGATTATATCGCTTTCAAGATGGCTCAGCAGGGCGTGAAGAAGATTCAGGTGTTCGATGTTTCGAAAACCCATATCTCTTACCTGATCAACGAAATCTGGAATTACAAGGGGGTAATTCTGGGCAGTTGCGCCTACAATACCCAGATGTTCCCGTTGATGCACCAACTTACGCACGAACTTTTGTGCATGGGCGTTAAGAATAAGTATCTGGGCATTTTCGGTACCTACAGCTGGAATGGGGGAGGGGTACGCAACCTCGATCTGTTCGCTCAGGAAATCGGCTGGGAAAAAGTGGCTCCGTCGGCAGAAATTCTGGGCCGTCCTACAGACAGCAAGTACGCTGCCTGCGATGTATTGGCCGATGCGATGGCTGCCAAACTGTTATAGTATGCTTCAGGAATGAGCTTCCTCCGGCGCTCGGGCATGTGAGGTCGGCTTTTTGCCGAATGCGAGGCCTGAATTTCGTCGCGAGGAGGGTTAAGAGCAGACGAAGATGAATGATAAGCGACAAGCGGTCATCGAAACCTTGGAACGTTTGAAGATTCCCTACGAGTTGCAGGAACATCCGGCCGCTTTTACCATGGAGGAACTCGAGCAGTTGGGTCTGCTGCAACAGGGTGAAATCCCGAAAAACCTGTTTTTGCGGGACGCTTCGGGGAAACGCCATTTTTTGGTGACGGTCGCTCATACCCGTGCCGTCGATACGAAATGGGTGAGAACCCAAATCGGGTGCAGTCGCCTGAGTTTCGGATCCGAAGAACGTCTGCAACGATGCCTGGGGCTTACCCCCGGATCGGTGGGGCCTTTCGGCGTGTTGAACGATACACAGTTGGCTGTGGAGCTCTTTTGGGATCGTTCGCTGATGGACTTGCCCCGTATCGGGGTGCATCCCAACGACAATACCGCTACGGTGTGGATCGATCCCCGCGACCTGGAACGCATCGTTCGGGAACACGGAAATTCGTTGCGTTTTTTAGATTGGGAGGAATCGTAAATTTCACCGATTTTCTTAAAAATATTAAAAATAAATTCGTACATTTGAACTCCTGAGAAAGTTTTCAATTATTCGCTAAAATATACGACTATGAGTACAAAATTTCAGCCGGGCGTAATCTCCGGCACTCAGCTTCAGGAACTGTTCGCTTATGCCAAACAAAAAGGCTTTGCTATTCCTGCCGTCAACGTTACCGGTACCGATACCATGAATGCCGTGATGGAAGCTGCCCGCACCGTGAATGCTCCGGTGATGATTCAGCTTTCCAATGGGGGGGCTGCTTTTGTAGCCGGTAAAGGCCTTTCCAATGAAGGCAATAAAGCGGCCATTCTGGGGGCTGTTTCGGCTGCCAAACACGTACATCTGTTGGCCGAAGCCTATGGAATTCCCGTAGTGCTGCATACCGACCACGCTGCCAAAAAACTGTTGCCTTGGATCGACGGTCTGTTGGATGAAGGCGAAAAATATTATAAGGTGCATGGCAAGCCCCTCTTCAGTTCGCACATGCTCGACCTGTCGGAAGAACCGCTCAAGGAAAACATCGAAATCTGCAAGAAGTATCTCGAACGCATGAGCAAAATCGACATGACCCTCGAAATCGAACTGGGTATCACCGGTGGTGAAGAAGATGGTGTCGATAACTCTCATGTACATGTATCGAAACTCTATACGCAGCCCGAAGACGTATGCTACGCTTATGAAGAACTGAGCAAAATCAGCCCCAACTTCACCATCGCAGCTTCGTTCGGAAACGTTCACGGCGTTTACAAACCCGGTAACGTGGTGCTGAGCCCCGAAATTCTGAAAAACTCGCAGGAATACATTCAGAAGAAACTGGGTACGGCCGAACGTCCGGTGAACTTCGTATTCCATGGCGGTTCGGGTTCGGAACCCGAAAAGATCCAGGAAGCTATCCGCTACGGGGTGGTGAAAATGAACCTGGACACCGATACCCAATGGGCTTTCTGGAACGGGATCCGCAAATACTACAACGACAAGAAAGACTATCTGCAGGGTCAGTTGGGTAACCCCGAAGGTCCCGATAAGCCCAACAAGAAGTTCTACGATCCTCGTGCCTGGTTGCGTAAGGGCGAAGAATCGATCATCGAACGTCTGAAAATTTCCTTCCAGGATCTTAATGCCCTCGATGTATTGTAATCGATTATGAGTAATTCGGCGATGAACAATGTGCAGAAAGATTTGTACATTGTTCATCGTCTTTATGAATAACCTACAAAATCAAAAATAAATCATGGATGCTATTGCAATCTTGACGGGTGGCGGTCCTGCTCCCGGTATGAATACGGTGGTAGGCAGCGTTGCCAAAACCTTTTTGAAACATGGCTATCGGGTTATCGGTCTGCACGGCGGTTATTCGGGGCTGTTCAATCCTTCGCCCAAGACGACGGATATCGATTTCCTGCTGGCCGACGATATTTTCAACCGCGGGGGCTCGTATCTGACCATGAGCCGTTTCAAACCGACGGATAAAAATTTCGAAGAAGACTTCAATCTCGATTTTTTCGTTAAAAATAACGTGAAATTGCTGGTGACCGTAGGGGGCGACGATACCGCATCGACCGCCAATCGCATCGCCAAATTCCTGGAAGCCAAAAAATATCCCATCGCCAATATCCACGTTCCCAAAACCATCGATAACGACCTGCCGCTGCCGGCCGGATCGCCTACGTTCGGTTATCAGTCGGCTAAGGATATGGGCTCGATCATTGCCCGTACGGTTTATATGGATGCCCGTACCAGCGGGAACTGGTTCGTGGTTGCTGCCATGGGTCGTTCGGCGGGTCACCTGGCCTTCGGGATCGGTACGGCTTGCCACTATCCGATGATCGTTATCCCCGAAATGTTCAACAAGACGACCATTACGGTGGACAAGATTGTCAACCTGGTCGTTTCGGCCATTCTGAAACGTAAAGTGATGGGTATCGACTATGGTGTCGCCATGATTTCAGAAGGGGTATTCCACTCGCTCAGCAACGAAGAAATCAAGAAATCGGGTATTCACTTCTCGTACGACGATCACGGTCATCCCGAACTGGGTAAGGTTTCCAAAGCGCATATCTTCAACGAAATGCTCGAAAAGAAACTCAAGGAACTGGGCCTGAAAGTAAAATCCCGTCCGGTGGAAATCGGCTACGAAGTACGTTGCCAGACTCCGGTGGCTTACGACTTGGTTTACTGCTCGTTGCTGGGGATGGGCGTTTACAAGCTCTTCAGCGAAGGGAAAACCGGTTGCATGGTGTATGCCGATCCGGCCGGTCAGATTTCGCCGTTGTACCTGAAAGATCTGCAGGATCCTGAAACGGGTAAGATTCCGCCTCGCTTGGTGGACATCAACTCGGACAAGTTCACGCAGGTGATCGACAACCTTCTGAATTACATTACGCCGGAAGATTATGAAGCCGCCAAGAAATACGTGGCTAATCCGGCCGACTACGATTTCCGTAAGATCCTCAATTGGTAATCTCCTTGCGGAATCTATTACAAAAGAGCGGAGCCCGATGGGGTTCCGCTCTTTTAGGTTTTGGGGTTTGAAAAACAACCACGACGACTGTTAATTGTCATCGTCTTCATCGGGGGCGTCAGCCAGATCATCGGCGCCTTTGATATCGTCGTTGTAATAATCTTTATCTTCTTCTTCCTCCAAGGTGTCGTCGATTTTGACATCCACCTTAATCAGGTAGTTGGTGTCTGCGGTTTCCAAAACAATGGCATAAAAAAAATCGCCCGGACCTTTGTCGATCCGTAACATCTGATCGGTGTAACCGTTCGGGTATTTCTTTTTCACCTCTTCCTGCAATTCGGGGCTGAGGTTCTTGTAGCTGACCACCACGCGCTTCTTTTGGGTCTTTTCTGTAGTCATAGTAAAACGTAAGGGTGTAAAAATTTTCTGCAAGTATAATCAAAATTTGGAAATCGAAAGGAAATCTGTAAATCTTTTTTCCGCCCGATCGGGAAATTTTTTTTTGCCGGGTTTTGTCGGGTGAAATCTGGGGTTCGGAACCGAAATTTAGAAACAAAATGTGTATTTTTACTTCTTTAAAACAGGATTTCTTCACCGATGCAGGAAAAAATAGAAGAGTTGCGCCGCCGGATCCATGAACACAATTACCGCTATTATGTGTTGAACGATCCGATCATCAGCGATTACGAATTCGACGCTTTGTTGCGGGAATTGCAGGAGCTCGAAGCCCGGTATCCACAGTTCGATGATCCGAATTCCCCGACCCGAAGGGTGGGAAGCGATTTGTCGAGTGGTTTTGTGAGTGTGCCCCACCGTTTCCCGATGCTGTCGTTGGGAAATACCTATTCGGAAGAGGAGGTTCGGGAATTCGATGCCCGTATCCGTCGGGAAGTGGATGAACCCGTAGAATATGTCTGCGAGTTGAAATTCGACGGTACGGCCATCAGCCTGACGTACGAGCATGGCCGTCTGTTGCGGGCGGTTACCCGTGGAGACGGCTCGGTAGGGGATGACGTGACGGCCAACGTGCGTACCATACGCAGCGTGCCCCTGCAACTCATGGGCGATGATTACCCGGATTTTTTTGAAATACGGGGCGAAATTCTGATGCCGCACAGCTCGTTCGAACGACTCAATCGGGAACGGGAAGATATCGGCGAATCGCCTTTCGCCAATCCGCGTAATGCCGCAGCCGGAACCCTCAAGTTACAGAATTCGGCCGAGGTGGCCCGACGCGGATTGGATAACTTCATGTATTGGGTCGTGGGGGAAAATCTTCCTTTTCAGTCTCATTACGAGAGTTTGCAGGCCGCTCGTCGTTGGGGATTCAAAGTATCGGAACACACCCGAAAATGCAGCAGCATCGAAGAGATTTTCGAGTTTATCCACCTGTGGGATAAAAAACGGGAAACCTTGCCCTACGATACCGATGGCGCGGTCATCAAAGTCGATCGGTTTTCCCTACAGCAACGTTTGGGTACGACCGCAAAAGCTCCGCGTTGGGCGGTGGCCTATAAGTTCAAGGCCGAGCAGGCGCGGACACGGCTGCGTTCGGTGGACTTTCAGGTGGGGCGTACCGGTGCCGTGACTCCGGTAGCGAATCTCGATCCGGTGCATCTGGCCGGGACGGTGGTCAAACGGGCCTCGTTGCACAATGCCGATCAGATCGCCCTGCTGGATATCCGCCTGCAAGATATGGTCTATGTGGAAAAGGGCGGAGAAATTATTCCTAAAATCACCGGAGTCGACCTTTCGGCGCGTCCGGCCGACAGCCGTCCGTTTGAGTTCATCGATCGCTGTCCGGAATGCGGTACTCCTTTGGTCAAAGACGAAGGAGAAGCCCGGCATTATTGCCCCAACGCCCTGCATTGTCCGCCCCAGATCGTGGGTCGGATCGTCCATTTCATTGCACGCAAAGCCATGGAAATCGACGGGCTGGGCGAAGAGACCGTCCAATTGCTGTACGACCATGCCTTGATCAGGGATCCGGCGGATTTGTATGAACTGAAGCGGGAGGATTTGATGGCACTGCCGCGTTTGGGCGAGAAGTCGGCAGATAACATTCTGGAAAGCATCCGGCGTTCCCGGGAAGTTCCTTTTCCGCGGGTTTTGTTTGCGATCGGCATTCGTTATGTGGGAGAGACCACAGCCAAAAACCTGGCTCGGCAGTTTCAGAACATCGATGCCCTGATGGAAGCTGACGAAGAGACCCTCAGCGGTGCGGAAGAAGTGGGCGAAAAGATTGCCCGCAGCATCCGGGCCTATTTTGAAGATCCGGAAAATCGTCGTCTGATCGATCGCCTGCGGGCTCAGGGCCTCAGTTTCGAACTGCGTCAGCGTGAAGACGCTACGGATCGGCTGCAGGGATTGAACTTCGTGATTTCGGGCACGTTCGAACGGCATTCGCGGGAACAGCTCAAAGAACTGATCGAACGTCACGGCGGACGTAACCTCAGCGGGGTGTCGTCGAACGTCGACTATTTGCTGGCCGGTGCTCATATCGGGCCGGCGAAGTTGGCCAAAGCTCAAAAACTGGGCGTCAAGATGATCTCCGAAGCTGATTTCGAACAGATGATCGCGGAAGAGGGAGAAACTTCGCCCGACGGAACTGTCGGCCGGGTATCCGATTCAGAAGGATCCGATCGTCCGGAAACCTCTCAGGAGGCCGAATCTCTGACCTCGAATGGGAAAAATATACCGTTACAGGGACGTTTGTTTTGATGGTTTTTTGTATTTTCGCGAAAAGATTTAACATTCGATCATGAAAAATAACATAAGTGGAGTAGGCGCAGCCCTGGTTACGCCCTTCGATCCGAAAGGAGCTGTGGATTTCAAAGCGCTGGAAGCCTTGGTGGAACGTGTCATTCAAGGCGGTATCGATTATTTGGTGGTGTTGGGAACAACCGCCGAAACCGCGACATTGACCGAGGCTGAAAAAAAAGAGGTCATCGCCTGCATCACACAGGTCAACGCCCGACGGGTGCCGATGGTTATCGGAATCGGCGGCAACAACACGGCGGCGGTGGAAGCTCAGATTCGGGCCTTCGATTTTTCGGCTTTCGAGGCTCTGCTCTCGGTGACCCCTTATTATAATAAACCTTCACAGGAAGGGATGTACCGGCACTATCTGGCTGTGGCGGAGGCCTCGCCCGTTCCGGTAATACTCTACAACGTACCCGGCCGCACCGGAGTCAATCTGCAACCGCAGACTGTTTTGCGTCTGGCTTCCGCCACCGATCGCATCATCGCCATCAAAGAGGCTTCGGGTAACTTGTCGCAGGCCGCCTACATTTTGCGCGATCGTCCCGAAGGATTCCGGGTCATCTCGGGAGATGACAATCTGACCCTGCCGATGGTTGCGCTGGGCGGCGACGGCGTTATTTCGGTAGCGGCCAACGCTTTCCCCCGGATGTTCTGTCGGATGGTTCATGCAGCTCAGCAGGGACGTACGGCCGAAGCCGCCTCGTTGCATCTGCGCATGATGGAGACGGTGGACGCCCTCTTTGCCGAAGGAAATCCGACCGGCGTCAAGGCTGCACTGGCCCATTACGGTCTGATGGGTAATTACCTGCGTTTGCCGTTGGTTCCCGCCAGCGAGGCTTTAAGCCGCCGTCTGGCCGATCTGATCTCGCAGTATGAATTGGAATAACCTCAAAACTGCTTCGATATGAAAAATCTTCGTGGGGCGTTTTGTGCCGCCGTCATAGCTTGTATGGCCGCTTGTACATCACCGACTCCCCAGGCGTTTACAACCCTTTCCGGTTTGCGTTATGCCGATTTCGATACGGTGGTGGACGGCCGGGAAAATGAATTGTTCGTGTTGACCAATCCATCCGGGATGGAGGTCTGCGTCACCAATTACGGGGCACGTATCGTATCGATCATGGTGCCGGACCGTACCGGGACGATGCGGGATGTGGTGCTGGGGTTCGACAGCATCGCCGACTATCTGAACTATCCGAACAACTTCGGTGCAACCATCGGGCGCTTTGCCAACCGGATCGCCAAAGGACGTTTCCAACTGGACGGACAAACGATTCAGCTTCCGCTGAACGATAAGGGCAATACGTTGCATGGAGGTCCCAACGGATGGTATACCCGGATGTTCGAGGGAGAACAGGCCGATTCTTCGACCGTGACGTTGAGCCTGGTTTCGCTGGACGGAGACGAGAATTTCCCCGGAACGGTCAAGGCGTCGGTGACCTATACGCTGACACCGGATAATGCCTTGCAGATTACCTATGAGGCGACGACGGATAAAAAGACCGTCATCAACATGACCAACCACTCGTACTTCAACCTTTCGGGAGATCCCTCCCGTCCGGTGACCGATCAGTTGCTGTATATCAATGCCGATCGTTTTACACCGATCGATTCATTGGCGATTCCTACCGGAGATCCCCTTCCGGTAAGCGGGACTCCGTTGGATTTCACCGTAGCCAAACCGATCGATTCGGCCTTGGTACGAACCGATTGTGAAGCGATTCGCAATGGTATCGGGGTCGACCATAATTTCGTGCTCAATACCGGTGGTGATCTGAAAACCTTGGCCGCTTCGGTGACTTCACCCTCGTCGGGTATCGTTCTGGAGGTATATACCGATGAACCCGGTTTGCAGGTGTACAGCGGAAACTATCTGGATGGCTCTCAGGTCGGTAAAAAAGGAGTTGCGTACGGTTATCGTACGGCCATATGTCTCGAATCGCAGCATTTCCCCGATTCGCCCAATCATCCCGAATGGCCTTCGGTGGTGCTTGAACCGGGGCAGACCTATCGCAGCCAGTGCATTTACCGCTTTTCAGTACAGCCCTGACGGAATGGATTGTCCCCGACGGACAGAACCTGAGAATGCCGAATCCTGCCGATTCGGCATTCTTGTTTGGCTTACTCTGGCTTATTCTTTGTGGGGCTCCGATCAGCCGGTTATTTCATTTTCGGCAAATAAATTCCTACTTTTACCGTTAGAAAAAGAAAACAATGAAACGAACGATGCGTTATTGGGCAGTGCTAGGGTTGATGATCCTATGGGGGGCAGGTGGTCTGTCGGCTCAGGACCAGGAAACAGAATATCCTCAGGCTCCAGACAATGAGGCGATTTTGAAGGCGATTCTGGATATCGACTCCCCGCTTTATTATCCGGTGTTGATGACCCGCTACCGGGCCGGAGATACCACACTGACACTGAACGATTATCGCCATCTCTATTACGGCTATGCCTGGCAACCCGAATACAAGCCGTTCGAAACCCCGTCGGCCGATTTCAAACTGCTGGAGGAGTTCGATCACGGACTCGACAGCCTGACGACGGAAGATTGCGAGCGAATCATCAAGTTTGCGAATGAAGTGATGAAAACCGAACCGTTTCATCCCAGTACGGTCAATTTTCTGGCTTTCGCATACGGCGCCCTGGGCGATACGCTCAACGAACGCATCAACTATCATCGGTTGAACATGCTGCTGGAAACCATCCGTTCTTCCGGAACCGGGATTCGGGAAAATTCCCCCTGGCACATTCTCTATTATTCGGATGCTACGGATGTGTTGGCTTCGATGAATCTACTCTATGGAAAAAATACGGTGGTGAGTCGAACGACGGAATATTTCCCGTTGCATCAGCGCAATGGAAAGATTCGTGGCTATTATTTCAACTTCGAACGCATATATTGGTACCGTCCCGACAAATTGCCCGAAAAGAAACCAACAGGGTGGGGGATCAACGGTATTCCGCTGAAAAAACGCAGATAAAGCTTAATAACGAATCGAAAACAAACAATGAAAAGAAAAGGCTTGATCATCCTGATTGTTGTCGTAGCCGTTGTGCTGCTACTCTTCTCGTGGTTCAAAAATACCTATAATAATATGGTGGTTCGTCAGGAAACCGTTTCGGCACAATTGGGGAATCTGCAGACCCAGTATCAACGCCGATCGGATCTGATCCCCAACCTGGTGGCTACGGTCAAAGGGTATGCAACCCATGAACAGACGACCCTGGCCGAAGTGACCGAAGCCCGGGCCAAAGCGACCCAGACCCAACTTAATGTCAACGACGCTGCCGCCTTATCGCAATATATGCAGGCGCAAGGAGAACTCTCCTCGGCTCTGAGTCGTCTGATGGCCATCAGCGAAAATTATCCCGATCTGAAAGCCAATCAGAATTTTCTGGACCTGCAAACCCAGTTGGAAGGGACCGAAAACCGGATTTCCGTGGAACGTCGCAAGTATAACGAGACCGCTCGCGATTTCAACGTATATATCAAGATGTTCCCACGCAATTTGCTCTCCGGCATGTTCGGCTTTCAAGAGGCTCCTTATTTCGAAGCTCAGGCCGGCGCCGAAAGCGCTCCGACGGTGCAGTTTTAACGAAACACGGCGATGAAAAAGGTGTTTCGGAAACTTTTCTTGCTTTGTACGTTCGGGCTCTGCGGAACCTTGTCTCTCTGGGGGCAGGATTTCCCGGAACCGATGTCACCGCCTCGTCTGGTGAATGATTTTGCCGGCGTGATGACCGTGGCGCAACAGGACAATCTGGAACGGAAACTGGTCGATTTCGATCGGAGGACGTCGACCCAGATTGCCGTGGTGACGCTCGATGACCTGAAAGGTTATGAACCGGCAGACTATGCGCAGCGCCTGCATGAGAAATGGGGCGTGGGCCGTTCCGGAAAAGATAACGGAATCCTCCTGCTGGTCAAACCGAAAACTCCCGATTCGAAGGGGGAGGTTTTTATCTCGGTAGGTTACGGTCTGGAGGGCGTCGTGCCGGATATTACGGCCGGACGGATTATCGATACCGAAATGTTGCCCGCTTTCCGGGCCGGGGATTATTACCAGGGGATCGATCGGGCTACTCAGGTATTGATGGGATTGACCGCCGGTGAGTTCAAGGCCGATGAATATGGGGGAACGTCATGGCCGCGAGGTATGTTCCCCGGGTTCGTGTTGTTCGGTTTTGTGGTGCTGTGGCTGCTGCTTTCCCATTCCCGTCGTGGCGGAGGTGACGATTCCGGACACAATGGCGGCAGCGGAGGTGGTCGATGGATTCCTCCGGTGATTATCGGTCGGGGTTTCGGTGGCTTTGGCGGCGGAACTTCAGGGGGCGGATTCGGAGGCTTCGGAGGTTTTGGCGGTGGAGCTTCGGGCGGCGGCGGAGGCGGTCGTTCGTGGTAATGATGAATACTAAATGCAGAGAATAGTGGCATGATGAAACATTTTCGATATTTCTGGTTGCTTCTTTTTCCGGTCTTTTTTGTGGCATGTGCCGATGATCCCGATCCGGACGAACCGATTGCGGCCGATCGAACGGTGCTGGCTTATATGGCCGGCAACAACAACCTTTCTCAATACCTCTCTTCCGACATCGACGCGATGTGTCAGGGCATGCAAGGAATCGGGGGGCATTTGATCATCTATTTTGCCTCGACCGACGGGAATCCCAAACTCTATGAAGTCGGATCCGATGGCAGTAGACAACTGATCAAGACCTACGAAGGACAGAACTCGATGGACCCGGCCACTTTACGGGAGGTGGTCAACGAGGTGTTCGAGATGTATCCGGCCAACTCGTATGGCTTGGTGCTTTCTTCCCACGGGGAAGGATGGCTGCCTGCTCCTTCTACCCTGAAATCGCGCATGCAACTCGAACAACGTCACCCGAATGCCCTGTTGACCAAATGGTTCGGACAGGATGGATCGACCTATATGAATATTACCGATCTGGCATCCTCCTTGCCGACGGGACGTAAACTGGATTTTCTGCTTTTCGACGCCTGCTTCATGTCCAGTATAGAAGCCTTGTATGATTTGCGGAATAACGCCAAAACCATTATCGCCTCACCGACCGAAGTAATGGCCAATGGATTCCCGTATGAGGAGATCGTGCCGCTGATGTTCGCCACCACACTCGATGTGACGAAAATAGCCCAGGTTTTTGTGGATTCGTACCGGGGCGTTCAATATCCTTCGGCCTCGGTGGCGGTGGTGAATACGGCGGAATTGGAGGCTCTGGCTTCGACCGTCAAGGACTTGATGGCGGCTCATCCGGAACCCCAGAGTCTCGATCTGTCCACCCTGCAGGCCTTTGAGTTGAAAACGGCGCACACCTATTTCGATCTGGACAATTACATGGAACGACTCTCCGGCGGAAAGGATCTCTATTATCAGGCGTTTCAGGAACAGCTGAATCAGGTGGTCGAATATGTCAATTATACCTCGGAAATTTATAGCGCTTTCGGACCCTCGCCGGGAATGTTCCCGCTGAATCGTTGTTGTGGCATCAGCGTATTCATTCCTCAATCGGTGCCGGGATATACTTCTCAATATGTGAATACGGCCTGGGCTCAGGCCATAGGTTATCAGTAATTGGAATATGGGCAATACGAATGATACGGCTCTGGGCTCTTCGGTACTGCGATTCAGACAGGTGGAAGAGTTTCTCCTGAAAGGAATCGCCTCCGGGCGTTTCCCGGTCGGTCAACGTTTGCCTTCGATCGCCTGGACCGCTTCGCATCTGGGATTCGCCCCCAAAACCGTTCATAAGGCTTATTGCATCTTGTTGGAACGCGGAGTGATCGAATCGGTGCCCCGCAAAGGCTATTATGTCCGTTCGGCGGCCCCTCTTTCTCCGTTGAACGTTTTTTTGCTGCTCGACAACTACTCCTTTTATAAGCAATCCCTGTTTCAGACGATCAAACAGGATTTCGGAACCGGAGCCGAACTGTCGGTCTATTTCCACTTTTACGATCCTGAACTCTTTCGTCGTTGTATTCGGGAAAACGTGCGGAAATTTACGACCTACATTATCTCTTCTTTTTACATGGAAGATCTCGAAGAGGTGCTGAGTTGTCTGCCTCCCGAACGATTGTATCTGTTGGGACGTCATCCCCGCAGTCTGCGTCAGGAGTATCATGGCGTTTTCCAGGACTTTCATCAGGACATGATCCGGGGACTGACTTCGACCGGAGACCGCATGTGGAAATACGATCGGCTGGTGCTCTATTTCCGCGATTCGGTCACCACGCCTCCGATCGAACTGCTGAACGGATTTATGGATTTTTGCCGGGATATGCGTATGGATCATCGCATCGTGCGGGCGAATGAACGGCCTCGGATTCATCAGGGAGAGGCCTATATCGTGATCGACGACGAAGATCTGATCGCTTTGGTACAAATGGCTCATCAGAAACATTATATTCTCGGGCAGGATCTCGGATTGATCTCCTATAACGATACCCCCATCAAAAGTGTGATCTCTACGTCCGGGGTTTCGGTCATCTCGACCGATTTCGAGCAGATGGGACACTCCATCGTGCAAATGGTCAAACAACGACGATTCGATCATTTGGTCAATCCGAGCTGTTTTATCGACCGCGGCTCTTTTTGAGTTGCCTTTATTTGTGATACTCTATACTACTATATTCCGCCCGATTTTCTCGGTTTATCGCGGCTATTTTCCGTTAAGTCGCCTATTGTTAGGGTAGTATGGAAGATGTGATTCTTTCGATTTTAATTTCTCGATCTCTTGCACACAATTCTGTATCTTTGTGTATACCTAAAGATACACCATGAGAACCGTAACATTGCCTGCGCTGGGGATGCCCCTCAGTGATTATTGCTTGGGAACAATGTATTTCGGCAGCAAGGTCGATGTGAAAACCTCGCTGCGGTTGTTGGATGTATATGCCGCCCATGGCGGTAATTTCCTGGATTCGGCCAATAAATATGCATCCTGGGTTCCCGGCTTTCAGGGCGGAGAAAGCGAACAGGTTCTGGGCCTCTGGCTCAAGGAACATCCTCGCGATCGTTACGTTCTTACCTCTAAAGTGGGCTTCCCTTATGGGGATATTCCCCGCAGCCTGGCAGCCAAATATATCATTTCCGAATGCGAAAAAAGCCTGACCCGTCTGGGTACGGATTATATCGATATCTATTTCGCGCATACCCAGGATCTTGATACGCCGATTGAAGAAACGCTGAAAGCTTTCGATACACTATTGCAAAGCGGGAAAATCCGGGCAATCGGAGCCAGTAACTTCGATACATGGCCTTTGGCCGAAGCCGGTTGTGCCGCACGTCAATATGATTTGCCCGCCTTTTCGGTGTTACAACAGAGATATTCCTGTTTGCAACCTGTACTTGGCGCCGATTTCGGTACTCAGAAAGTGCTGACTCCCGAGCAGGTCGATTATTGTGCACGGAGAGAGTTGTTGGTGATGGCTTATTCTCCGTTGCTGGGCGGTTTGTACGAACATGCCGAGGCACCCCTGCCTATACAATATGACTCCAGCTTGAACCGGAACCGACTTCGTCTGTTGCGGGAATCGGCGTCGGAGTACGGTTGTACTCCTTCTCAGTTGGTTTTGTCCTGGATGGCGTTCTCTTCTCCGGTGATCGTTCCGTTGGTGACCGCCAGCCGTGAGGAGCATCTGCTCGATAACTTGAAACAGGTTCCTGAACATCAGGTTCGTGAGTTCGCCGAACGTTTGGATGCCCTCGATCGTTTTACCATTAAATACAGCTAATAAATCTATAAAGATCATGAACAGCAGAGAACGTGTAATCAAAGCCATTAACCATCAGGAAGCCGACCGGGTGCCGTATGACCTTTCGGGAACCACCGTCACCGGGATATGCAAGGGCGCTTTCCTGAATGCGATGAAAGAACGCGGCCTTTCGACCGACTATGAAAAAGAAGTAGACCCGATTTCACAAATCGTGACACCGGTCGAAGAAACTCTGGTGGCTCTGAAATCCGATACCCGTCGTTTGGGGGCTCGTCGCGTGATCAACTACGAACAGATCCGTACCAAAGAGGGTAGTGTATGGTCGTTGGTCGATCACTGGGATTGCCTTTGGAAATTGGACGAAACCAAAGACCTGTATTATAATCAGTTTACCCATCCTCTCGAACAATACGATTCGATCACCGAAGGCTTGAAACATTGGAGCGTGCCCAAATGGTCGAACTACGTGGAACAGATGCGGGCCGATATCGCCGAACAGGCTCCCGCCCTGGGCGATTATTGCGGGATCGCCGACCGTAACTGTGCCGGTTTGACCGAAATGTCGCTGCGTATCCGCGGTTATGAAAAATGGTACATGGATATTTTCATGGATCCGGCCGGGGTGGAACAGCTGCTCGAAGATGTAACCCAACATAAACTCGATTATTGGGCTTCGTTGTTCGACTGGATCGAAGAACAGGGGCTGCAGGATAAGATCCAGGTGGTTTCCGAATGCGACGACCTGGGTACTCAGAAATCGACGCTGATCTCGCCCGATGACCTGCGCAAGATGGTGATCCCGCGTTTCAAACGGATCTGGGAATACACCAAGAAACGGATGCCGCACATCAAAAACTTCATGCACACCTGCGGCGCCGTACGTCCGATTCTGCCCGATCTGATCGAAGCCGGTCTGGATATCTACAACCCGGTACAGTTTACGGCTCACGACATGGATCTCAAGGGCCTGAAACGGGATTTCGGAAAAGACCTCGTCTTCTGGGGCGGCGGTATCGATACGCAGTCGACTCTGTGCAAGGGAACGCCCGAAGAAGTGAGCGACGAAGTAAAACGTATCCTCGATATTATGGCTCCGGGCGGTGGTTTCGTCTTCGCTCCGGTACATAACGTTCAGGACGACGTCTCCGCAGCCAATTTCTGGGCTATGTGGGATACCCTGATGGAATACGGTAAATATTAGACTACTAACCCAAACTTTTTATATGAGCAAGTTCAATGAGGTCAACGAAAAGATCGGGCGGTATCGCTGGGTGATTTGTGCCCTGTTGTTCTTCGCCACGACCATCAACTACCTGGATCGGGCCGTTATCGGTTTGCTCAAGGAGTTGCTTACCGAAGAGTTTTCCTGGACGGAAAACGATTACGGGAATATCGTGATCTGCTTTCAGGTAGCCTATGCTGTCAGCCTGTTATTCGCGGGACGTGTAATCGATAAGCTGGGAACCAAGATCGGTTATGCGCTCTCTCTGGTGGTGTGGAGCTTGGCTGCCGTACTGCACGGCGTAGCCCGTGGCACCGGTGGATTTGCCGCCGCCCGAGCTTTGCTGGGAGTCGGTGAGTCGGGGAACTTCCCGGCTGCCAATAAAACAGTGGCCGAATGGTTTCCTCAGAAAGAAAGAGCCTTTGCAACCGGCTTGTACAATTCGGGAGCCAATATCGGAGCGATCGTCGCTCCGTTGCTGGTGCCCTGGATCGCCATGCATTGGGGATGGCAATGGGCTTTTATCCTGACCGGGGGTGTCGGTTTTCTGTGGATCATCTTCTGGGAAATCTTCTACGCCGATCCTTCGAAACACAAACGCCTTTCCAAGGCCGAGTACGATTACATCAACAGTGACGCTCCCGCCGCGGAAACTCCGACCGAAACCACGGCCCCTGAAGAACGGGTAACCTGGAAAGAGTTGTTGACGTTACGTCAGACCTGGGCTTTCTTCTTTGGGAAATTCCTGACCGACCCGATCTGGTGGTTCTTCCTGTTCTGGTTGCCGGCATTCCTGGAAGTGCAATACGGCCTGAGCGGTATGCAGGTTTCCCTGCCGTTGATTTTCGTCTATACGTTCTCCAGCATCGGTAGTATCTTGGGCGGTTGGCTGCCTAAATATTTTATCGACAAAGGTTGGGGCGCCGGGCGGGCTCGTAAAGTCGCCATGTTGCTCTATGCGCTGGTACCTTTGCTGGTTCTCTTTGCACAGGGGGCCGGTGATGTCAATATGTGGTATGCCATCGTGATTATCGGACTGGCCTGTGCCGCGCACTGTGCCTGGTCGGCCAACATTTTCGCAACGGTATCGGATATGTTCCCTAAAAAAGCCGTCGCTTCGGTGACCGGTATCGGAGGGATGGCCGGTGCTTTGGGCGGTATCCTGATCGCGAAGGCGGCCGGTCTGCTTTTCGACCACTTCAAGGCCTTGGGTGATATTACGGTGGGCTACGGAATAATGTTCGTTATTTGTGCCGTAGCTTATATCCTGGCGTGGGTGATCATGCAGGTGTTGGCTCCCAATTTCCGAAAAGTCGAAAAACTGTAAACGGTTTCGAGCTCCTAATTTTCACGCAGGCGCTCCGGTGCATAAACTCCGGGGCGTTTGCAGTGGAAAGGCACCAACTCCAAAAGAATGATTATATTTACCGAAAATATACAAACCTAAACTCTTTTAAAATCATTTTAGCATTATGACGGATTTAAATTTGCTCTATGACGCAATCCTGAACGGCAAACTGGAACAATCGGTGGAAGTGACCAATCAGGCCGTAGCTGAAGGTATTGAACCTCAGGAGATCATCAACGGTTATATGATCAAGGCTATGGAAGAAATCGGTCTTCGCTTCCAAAATGGCGAAGCCTTCGTTCCCAATTTGCTGATGGCCGCCCGCGCCATGAAAGGCTCTCTGGATATTCTGCGTCCGTTGATGAAAGGCGCTAACAGCGTATCGATGGGGAAAGTGGTGATCGGTACCGTCAAGGGAGACCTGCACGATATTGGTAAAAACCTGGTAGCTTCCATGTTGGAAGGCTGCGGTTTCGAAGTGATCAACCTGGGCGTGGATATCTCCAGCGAAAAATTCATCGAAGCAGCCAAGGAACACAAGGCCGACATCATCTGCATGTCCGCTCTGTTGACTACCACGATGAACTACATGAAAGAAGTCATCGACGCTCTGGAAGCTGCCGGTGTCCGCAAGGATGTGAAAGTGATGATCGGTGGTGCACCTGTGACCGATGCTTTCGCTCAGCAGATCGGTGCTGACGGATACAGCGAAAATGCCAACGGTGCCGTAGCTCTGGCCCGTAAACTGGTGGCAGAATAAACCTGAACGGAAATGCGTGCCTCTGCCGTTATTTCTTTTTCGGAATTGGGCCTGACCCCCCAGCATGTCTATGCCAGCATGGGCTATCGGGGGGCGGAACCCGATTCGGAGACCTGCTCTCTGGTCGCCCGGATGTTGGCTGATCTGGAACGGGAAGTAAAACCCGCTTACGCATTGAAAGTACTGCCGGGAAAAGTCGAAGGTCATTCCGTGGTGATTGACGACATCGTATTCGACACTCCGGTTTTCTTAGGTAAGATTTTGCAGGAGGCGCACCATTTCGCCCTTTTTGTCGTGACGGCCGGACAGGCTTATGACGATTGGGCGGCCCGAATCAAAAAACAGGGAGATATCTTGTGTGAGTTCGTAGCGGATGCCATCGGATCGGCAACGGTCGAAAGCATGGGATTATACGCCAAAAAACGTCTGGAGGAACTGTTGGGGGGAGCAACCCATTCCAGCACGTTTTGTCCGGGTCAGTACCATTGGCATATCTCCGAACAGCGCAAGTTTTTTACGCTGATGGGCGAAGACAATGTCGGGGTGACGATCAACGACAGTTTCCTGATGCATCCGATTAAATCGGTCAGTGGTCTCATCGGTATCGGTGAAACGCTCGACCCTACGATTACCGCCTGCAGTCTGTGCCCGCGATTGGATTGTTTCCGCCGCAATGCAGGGCATGCTTAACGAATAACCCATACTAAATAAAGCAGAATATATGAGAAATATGAAAAAATGGGTGGAAGATTTGATCAACAGTGACAAACGTACCGCACTGCCGATCATGACCCACCCTGGTATCGAGATGATCGGCAAACAGGTGTATGATGCCGTAACGGACGGTCGTGTTCATTTCGAAGCGATCAAAGCGGTCAATGAGGCTTATCCGCTGAGTGTGGCTGCTACGGTGATCATGGATTTGACAGTGGAAGCCGAGGCTTTCGGTTGTGAAATCTCTTTCCCGAAGGACGAAGTGCCCAGTGTAGTCGGTCGTTTGGTATCGGATTATGCTTCGGTCGAAGCGCTCCAAGTGCCGGATTTGAATGCGGGTCGTATACAGCAGTATCTGCTGGCCAATAAATTGGCGGTGGAAAATATCGACAAACCCATTCTTTCCGGAGCGATCGGTCCGTTTTCGTTGGCCGGCCGTTTGTTCGATATGACGGAAATCATGATGGCCTGCTACGTGGAACCCGACACGATCAACCTGCTGTTGCGCAAATGTACCGATTTCATTAAGAAGTATATTCTCGAATTGAAAAAAGTGGGTGCCAACGGGGTAGTATTGGCCGAGCCGGCTGCCGGTTTGCTTTCCAATGAAGATTGCGAACGCTTCTCTTCGGTATATGTCAAAGAAATTGTAGAGGCCGTTCAGGACGAAAATTTCCTGGTGATTTTGCATAACTGCGGCAATATGGGTCATTGTACTCCCGCGATGGTGATGACCGGAGCCTGGGCTTTGCATTTCGGCAACAAGATCGATATGGTCAAGGCGCTGGAAGATTCTCCTTCGGATGTGGCTGTCATGGGGAATCTCGATCCGGTAGCTCTGTTCAAGGTAGCGACGCCCGAAGAAATGCGGGCTGCGACCGCAGAACTGTTGGAACGCACGAAAGGTTACAAGAATTTCGTGCTGTCGTCGGGCTGCGATACACCTCCCGAAGTGCCTGAAGCCAATATCAAGGCATTCTACGATGCGCTGATAGAGTATAATAAATAAGGGACCGGATTTCTTCTGGCAGATGAGCGGAGCCGCTATAAGCGGTTCCGCTTTTTTTGCAGATAAGCAGGGTGTTGATTGGGAAAATATGCTATTTTAATTATGTTGTATCGAATTTTATGGGGGTAATTAATGAAAAATGCATATTATTTTGATTATACCCCCATAAAAACGAACAATATATTTCAAAAAATACATATATTTGCATCGTGAACCTTTGAAGAGGATCCGTTAGTTTAAGTTTTGTCGGTTGTGCCGGATGGCAGCGGCGAAACCTCTCCGAATCACAAGGCTCGTCGCTGCCATCCGAAACCGCCACTCAACCTACTTTTAAATTTTATCTTATGTCCATGCTCAGGTTTAAAATGGTCGAAGAGGCCATTCAGCGCAAAGCGCTCGAAGTTCCCGCCCCCAAAGAGAGACCTTCGGAATTTTTCGGGAAGTACGTCTTTGATGACGAGAAAATGCGCAAATATTTACCGAATCAAACCTATCAGGCCCTGCGTCATACGATGCTCGATGGAACTCCCTTGCAGCGCAGTGTGGCCGACAGCATTGCGGCCGGCATGAAACAATGGGCCATGGACATGGGTGCCACCCATTACACGCACTGGTTTCAGCCTTTGACCGGAGGAACGGCCGAAAAACATGATGCCTTTGTGGAAAAAGACGGTCGGGGAGGGGTCCTCGAAGAGTTTTCAGGGAAACTGCTGATCCAGCAGGAACCCGATGCTTCGAGTTTCCCCAGCGGAGGGATCCGCAATACCTTCGAAGCCCGCGGTTATTCGGCCTGGGATCCTACCTCACCCGCCTTTATCGTCGATACGACGCTGTGTATTCCGACGATTTTCATCGCCTATACCGGTGAGGCTCTGGACTATAAAGTGCCCCTGTTACGTTCGCTGGAAGCGGTGGATCGGGCTGCTACCGAGGTGTGTCGTTATTTCGATCCCAAGGTCAGTCGGGTATTTTCCTACCTGGGTTGGGAACAGGAATATTTTCTGGTGGATGAAAGCCTGTGGGCTGCCCGTCCGGATCTGATGCTGACCGGCCGTACGCTCATGGGGCATGAAAGCGCCAAAAACCAGCAGCTGGAAGATCACTATTTCGGGGCTATCCCGACTCGGGTGATGGCCTTCATGAAAGACCTCGAATATGAATGTTGGAAACTGGGCATTCCCGTGAAAACCCGTCACAACGAAGTGGCTCCAAACCAGTTCGAATTGGCTCCGATTTTCGAAGAGACCAACCTGGCCAACGACCACAACCTGTTGTTGATGTCCATTCTCAAGAAGGTTTCCCGTCGTCACAGTTTCCGGGTGCTGTTGCACGAAAAGCCCTTTAAGGGCATCAACGGTTCCGGAAAACACAACAACTGGTCATTGGGTACCGACACCGGAGTCAACCTGCTGTCGCCGGGGAAAACGCCTAAGGACAACCTTCAGTTCGTCACTTTCCTGGTCAATGTGATGATGGCCGTTTACAAACGCAACGGACTGCTCAAGGCCAGCATTTCGAGTGCGACCAACGCTCATCGACTGGGCGCCAACGAAGCGCCTCCTGCGATCATTTCGGTCTTTCTGGGCAGTCAGATTTCGGCCGTGCTGGAAAAAATCGAACACAGTGGCGGCAACGATCCGTTGATCTTCGACGACAAGTGCGGATTGAAAATGGAAGGGCTGACCCATATCCCCGAACTGTTGATCGATAATACCGACCGCAACCGGACCTCTCCCTTTGCGTTTACCGGGAATCGTTTCGAATTCCGGGCGGTCGGTTCGTCGGAAAACTGTGCCGGAGCCATGACGGTCCTCAATACGGCGGTCGCCGATCAGTTGCGCGATTTCAAGGCGGATTTGGAAGCCCGGCTTGCCGAAGGCGCCGAGTTGGAGACGGCCGTGTTCGGTTTGCTCGGCGAATACATCCGCACCTGCAAGGCGATCCATTTCGACGGCAATGGATACACCGATCAGTGGAAAGAAGAGGCTCGACGTCGGGGGTTGGATTGCGTGAATTCGGTGCCGGAAATTTTCGATCAGTATCTGGAGGCTTCCAATGTCAAGATGTTTGCCCGCATGGGGGTATTGAATGAAAAAGAGCTGCATGCCCGTGCCGAGGTGAAATGGGAAACCTACACCAAAAAGATTCAGATCGAAGCCCGGGTGTTGGGCGATCTGGCCTTGAATCATGTGCTGCCTGTGGCCTCCCGTTATGAAAGCCTGCTGCTGGATAAACTTTTCAAGATCAAAAGTCTCTTCTCCGGAGAGGTGAACGAACGCTTGTCGGCTCAGGATATGGCTCTGGTGGAAAAACTCTCCGAGCACATGAGCGAAATCCGCACCTTGACCTCCCGCCTGGTAGAGGCCCGCAAACAGGCCAACCGGATCGCGGAGGAACGAAGCAAGGCCATTGCCTATCATGATACGGTAGCCGCTTTGTTCGAACCGATTCGTTACCATATCGACAAGCTGGAGATGATCGTAGACAACGAAATGTGGCCGTTGCCGAAATACCGCGAGCTGTTGTTTATCCGATAAAGAGAAATCCGTGTATCGAGGCGGAGCGACTTTTTGAAGACGCTCCGCCTCGTTTATGTTCCACGCTATGCGCATCGTATCGTTTTACAACCGCTTTCCAGCGAGGGGTGGGCCAAAGAACGAATACGGAGTCTGAGAATCGATTCCTCGGAAGCGTTTCTTTCTCATGGCGGGTGTGGCCCGATTTTGGCAGGGTTCCGACAAGGCACTCGTGGAACGATGCAGGCTCTCGGGAAAAGGAAGCAGCTCCCAAAACGGTTTCACTTCGGTTGCCGTCGATTATCCCCGAAAACGTACGGGACAATTCGCCGGACAAAGCAACAATGCCTCAAAAAGTGTATCTTTGTAAGGGCGGGCATTCCCGCCCCGTTAATATTCTATCGGTTATGCAAATCGACCCAGCACGCCCGAAACGATCGGGTTGGAAAAAAGTTCGCAACATCGTTTTGTTGGTTTTGTTGTTGATTTTGGCTGCCTTTGTAGGGATTCGTTACTATTTTCCGTATGGCGAAGGCGTGAAAACCGGACAACTCAATTTTGTGGTTTATAAAGGTTTTATTTTCAAAACCTATGAGGGGAAGTTGATTCAGTCCGGATTCTGGTCGAATAAACCCGGCGGTATTCAATCCAATGAATTCGTTTTTTCGGTGACCGACCCGGCTCTGGCCGAACAATTGATGAGCATCGGCGGACAGGTCGTCGAACTACGCTATAAAGAGTATTTGGGGGCTTTGCCCTGGCGCGGATATTCCAAGTATATTGTGGATGAGATCGTGAATATTCAACCCTCAGACACTTTCCAGCCTCTCGAAGAGCCCTCTTCCCATTGATCGGTTTTCGGTCTTTTTTCGGGGGCGCTTTCCGAAATGTGGCACAGACCTATCGCAAAGACCGGTGACAGGGGCAATCGACCAGATGATCGTCGACATAGCCGGTCGCTTGCAGGTAAGCGTAACAAATCGTGCTGCCGAAAAAACGAAATCCACGTCGTTTCAGATCCCGGCTGATGGCATCCGACAAAGGAGTGTGAGCCGGTATCTCGGCAAGGGTCTTCCATCGGTTGACGATCGGTTTCCGATCGGGGAAAAACGACAGCAGGTAATTCCGGAAAGAGCCGTACTCCCTGCCGATTTCTAAAAACAGACGGGCATTTTCAATGGCTGCTTCCACCTTTTTTCGGTTACGGATAATGCCGGGATTCTGCATCAGGCATTCGACGTCCTGATCGGTATAGTGTGCGACCTGTACGGGATCGAAATTCGAAAAGGCGGCACGGTAATGTTCACGGCGCCTCAAAATGGTGAGCCAGCTCAGACCGGCCTGAGCACTTTCAAGAATCAGAAATTCGAATAAGGTACGCTCGTCACGGACTTCCCGTCCCCATTCTTCGTCGTGATACCGGATATACAGCGGGTCGGTTCCACACCAACCGCATCGTTTCATGCCGGTTTCGGAGTCATGAGTCATACTGTCGATACGGATATTTCGAGATCTAAGGTAGTCAATTCCCGGTGAGAGACCTTGAGCTCCGAGGATTTTTTTGTACTTTAGAGAAAATTTTCGAATACAGTATCGGTATGAAACGAGTGGTGATGAAAGGTTTGTGGATGATCTGTCCGTTGTTGATGTTGGGCTTTTCGGCTCAGGGTGCGAAAAACGACAACCCTCACAAAACATCCTTGAAGTTGTGGTATTCTCGCCCGGCGGAGGATTGGATGACCTCGGCCCTGCCCATCGGGAATGGTCGTATCGGCGCCATGATTTTCGGTGGAGTGGGGCAGGAACATATCCAGTTCAATGATAAAACCCTGTGGACCGGCAGCCGGAATGAAGGGGGCAATTATCAGAATTTCGGGGACATTTATCTGGATTTCGATCACCAAGGCTCTCCCAGCGAATATCATCGGGAACTCGATATCGAGCAAGCGATCGCCCGAACCCGTTATCGCATCGGACGCATCACATATACGCGGGAATATCTGGCCAGTTTTCCGGACGACGTAATTGCGGTCCGTTTGACGGCCGATAAACGGGGCAGTATCGGCTTTACATTACGCATGGTCGATGCGCATGAGGGAACGCAAAGAATCTCCGCGGAAGGTCAGCTCACGATTGCCGGCAAACTGGATGTACTGTCCTACGAAGCGCTGCTGTCGGTTGTCCCCGAAGGCGGTACGATGACCGCCACGGATACTTCCCTGCGCGTACAGGGAGCGAATGCCGTGACCCTATGGTTGAGCGCCGGTACCGATTACGATCCCAAAACCGAGGATTACCTGACTCGCCGCGACTGGCGGGCTGCCTTGCGCACGACCGATCAACAGGCACGTCAAAAAGGCTTCGAGGCCATCCGGACGGCGCATGTGGCAGACTACCGGGCCTTGTTCGATCGGGTCTCTTTATGGTTGGGCGATACGACCCCGCAACGTCCTACCGACGAACTGTTTGCCGCCTACAATGCCGGAGAATACGATCCGGCGGCCGACGTACTCTATTTTCAGTACGGACGTTATCTAATGATTGCCTGCTCGCGGGCCGGGCTCGACTTGCCCTCCAATTTGCAGGGCTTGTGGAATAACAGCAACACCCCTCCCTGGCGTAGCGACATCCATTCGAACATCAATGTCCAGATGAATTATTGGCCGGCGGAGGTTACCAACCTGGCCGAGTGTCACGAACCGTTCATTCGTTATATTTACAACGAATCGCAGGTGCATGAATCCTGGCGGAAAATGGCTTCCGAACTGGAATGCGGCGGGTGGGCTCTCAAGACCCAGAACAATGTTTTCGGGTATTCGGATTGGAACTGGAATCGCCCGGCCAATGCCTGGTATTGCATGCATGTATGGGATCACTATCTGTTTAATCCCGACAGCGATTATCTGGCTCGGACGGCCTATCCGATTCTGAAATCGGCCTGTGAGTTCTGGCTGGACCGACTGATTGTGGACGATGACGGGACCCTGGTCGCACCCAACGAATGGTCTCCCGAACACGGACCCTGGGAAAGTGGCATACCTTATGCACAACAATTGATTTGGGAACTGTTCAACAGCACGTTGCAGGCCGGGAAAATACTGGGCACGGATAACGAATTTATCGCATGGCTGGAGGATCGTTTCAACCGGCTGGACAAGGGGCTTGCCGTCGGTTCCTGGGGACAATTGCGGGAATGGAAACACCTGGAGGATGATCCCAAGGACCAGCATCGGCATGCTTCCCATTTGATCGGTTTGTATCCCGGTACATCCATTTCGCCGATGGGGAACCGTCGGTATGCCGATGCGGCACGGGTTTCGCTCGAAGCTCGCGGCGATTTCGGAACGGGATGGAGCCGGGCCTGGAAAATCGCCTTCTGGGCCCGCTTGCTCGACGGCGATCATGCCCATCTGATTTTGCAAAACGCCATGACGCTGACCGATGCCCGGGGTGTGGTTTACACGACGGATAAGAACAGTGGAAGCGGTATCTACGAAAATTTGTTCGATGCCCATCCTCCTTTCCAGATCGACGGCAACTTCGGAGCGACGGCCGGAATAGCCGAAATGCTCTTGCAAAGCCATAACCAGGAGTTGCATCTCTTAGCGGCCTTACCGACCGTATGGTCGGAAGGAGAAGTGAGGGGGCTTCGGGCCCGAGGCGGTTTCGAAGTCGACATGCGCTGGACGGAGGGAGACCTGACAGAAGCCGAAATACGTTCCACGAAAGGCGGACCCTGTAAAATTCGCTGCCGGAAACCTTTTGGTTTGCAGGATGGATCCGCTCTCGCGCAACCCGATGAAACCGGCTATTATGTGCTGACGTTCCAAACCCTTCCCGGGGGGTCCTATCTCTTGAAAGCCGATACTCCGGAAAAGTAGTGGCTCGTATCCGGACAGGTCCGATCGTCGCCAAGGAAAAGGTGTTCTCTCCGATTTATGACGACGTCGGATCGAGGTGGTACAAAGGTTAAAACCCTCTTTATAAGAGTAAATGAAGTGTAAAACATATTCCGCATGAGAAGAGAGGAGGATTAATCATGCTGCGGAATGATTTTTAGCGTATCTTTGAATCTGTATTATCCATTCTGTTTCGAAGGAGAAGGTTCGCTCCATGAAACAGTCGTTTATTTTTGCTGATATGAATAAAATACGGACATTCAAGTCTCATCCCTGGCACGGAATCAGTCTGGGGGATCGCCTGCCCGAAGTCGTCACCTCGTTTATCGAGATGGTTCCGACCGATACGGTCAAATATGAAGTGGACAAACAGACCGGTTATCTCTCCATCGATCGGCCTCAGAAATATTCCAACATCGTCCCCGCGTTGTATGGGTTCCTGCCCCGTACGTACAGTGCGGATCGGGTGGCCGAACTGACCAACATGCAACTGGGACGCAATGATATTCAGGGAGATAACGACCCGATCGACATCTGTGTGTTGACCGAAAAGGATATCACCCATGGCGATATTATCGTCAAAGCTCGTCCGATCGGCGGTTTTCGGTTATTGGATCAGGATCGTGCCGACGACAAATTGATTGCCGTGTTGGAAAATGACGCCATATACAGTTCGTATCGGGACATCCATGATGTTCCGCTGCAGATCATCGACCGTCTGGTGCATTATTTCACCACGTACAAAGACCTGCCCAGTGACCGCCATCCACGTTGTATTTTGGCTGCTATCTACGGTGTGGAGACCGCCTACGATGTGATTGCCCGATCCATCGAAGACTACCAGACCTATGTGCAAAATGCATTACTGGAAGAGATGGAATAACCTGCGGAAATACGAATGTTTGCAGATCCGGGTCACGTTCAGAGACGGTTGACCCGGATCGGTTTTTTATCGATGTAACGGGGAAAACGGAACAAAGGCATTCCCAAAGCCATCCCGGCATGAATGCGTTCTTCGATTCCCAGAGCCTTTTCGAGTTGTCGGCTTTTGTCCTGTTGCAGGGCCGAGCATATAAAACCCGTATAAAACTGACTGACCCCCAACGCTTCGGCCATTAAAGAGCCATTCTGATAGGCTAAATTGGAATCGGCGCTACCGAAACGATTACCGGCCGGCGTATGAATGAACAACAAGGCTGTGGCCCCTCGCAAAATCAGGTCTTTGCCGCGTTCGTGTGCCGTAATCAGGCGATGGAAGGTCGGCAAATAGTGGTATGCGTCCGGGATCAGTTTTTTAATCAAAGGTTTCAGAAGGGGATTTTCCAGTTTTCTGACCAAACCCGCATAAATAGAGATCGTTATATCGCACACCTGTTTCAACTTTCGGGGGTCGGTGATCAACGTAAAACTCACTTCCTGTTTGTTGCTGGCCGTGGGAGCCCGATGGGCGGCTTCCAGGATTTGCTGCAAATAGGCTTCCGGAATGGGGCGAGATCCGAAAGCCCGATTCGATCGCCGTGCCCGACACAACAACGTGAAAGCCTCGGGGGAGGGAAGTTTCTGAGGGTCGATCGGATGAATCGTGTCGGCCGGAAAATCGGGATGAACCAGGGATTCCGTGGGACAAACGGCCACGCAATGACCACAGACGATGCAGTGAGACACATTCCTCAATTCGACAGGTGCACCGGGTTCGGACTGGGTGAAAATCTCCGACGGACATACCCGTATGCATCTGCCGCAACGGATACAGGTGCCGTCTTCGATATGAAGCGTGTTATTCATGATGGGAATGATTTAAAAGATTTGCTGGAGAATTGGAACGGATGATTGAATGGCGTTTCCCCTCGGGACGGGATTTCGAAATTCTCGTTGAAGCCCTGATTGACCGAAACGATACGGATCGGAAACCTCCCGGACAAATGACGATCTTACAGTGATTATCTGAGTCTGTTTTTCTCGAAATGAGGGCCCACTTTCAAGCGGAAAAACAGAGCGGAGACCACACAAAGACAGGCTCCGAACAGATAGGCGTGGTTGAACGTACTCACTTGTCCGATATAGCCTCCGATGAGCAGTCCGGCTCCGATCCCGACATCCCAGGAAGTCAGGTAAGTCGAGGTGGCGGTTCCGCGCTGGTTGTGCGGAGCCAGGTTGACGAACAACGTATTGAAAGCCGGGAACATCGTGCCGAAACCGACTCCCAACAAAAAGGCGATACCGAAAAACAGATAACGTCCCAGATGAGGAAAATGATGCATCGCCCATTGACAGGATGCGAGCAGGAAGAAACATACGCACACCAGGTAAATTCCCAAGGAAATGACGGTGACGATACGACCTTTGTCCACCTGTTTTCCCGAAAAGATTCGGGATACGGCCATGCCGACCGCCATCAACGTAAAAAAGAGACCTGTGCCGCTGAGAATGCCGATTTGCTTCGCATACATGGCCACGTAAGTGGTAGTCATGCCGTACGGAATCGAAAGCATCAAGAGGGCGATTCCGGCAGGAATGCCTTTGAGCAGGATGAAACGGTCCAGCGAGATCGGTTGACGTTTGACGGGGGCTTTGACCGGAGCGTGTACCAGACTGGCAAAAATCCATCCCAGTGCACAAGAGGCCAATGCAGCCAGAAACAGGGAATTGAAACTTACCCCGGCATCGTGCATGAAGAGTCCGACCATGGGTCCCACCGACATGGCCGTATTGTTGGCCAGTCCGTAATAACCGAGTCCCTCGCCGCGTCGTGACGAAGGCATGATGTCGATCACGACCGTATTCCCGGATACGGTGACCGTTCCGAACGCAAATCCGTGAATGACGCGGAGTACGATAAACAGGGTCAGGGTCCCGGCTATCATGTAACCCGCGAATACGGTGGCGAAGAGAAAATATGCCAACAAATAGAGTGGTTTGCGGGCAAACGTATCGAGCAGATAGCCCGAAAACGGTCGGATCATCAAAGCAGCGATCGTATAACAGGAGAGGGCCATCCCCATAACGGCATGTTCGGTGTGCAGAACTTCCGTTAAAAAGAATGGCAGTACGGGCATTAACAGATAAAATCCGAAATACAGCAGGAAGTTGGCCGTTAGTATATAGCAGTAACTGGGGGTGATCAGGCGGTCTTTGGACATACGGATTCAATTTTAATTCGGAGCCCCAGTCAGCTCTGGAGACACAATCGCGGTCCTTGCTGATCGAGGTCATTGCCTTCGGTCGGTTCTTTCCCAACAGGGTCTCCGACCACGCAACAAAGGTAGGGGCTTTCCTCAAAAAAAGAGCGATGAGCAGCCTCTAAAAATAAGAAATCGCTGTTGCTTCTGTCAGAACGTTCCCTGAGAGGGGGTATCGTGCCTTCCCGTTTTTTGCATGTGAAATGTCACTTACTGAAGAGAGCCTCCCTGTTTTCCTGAAAACATTTTCGTTCGCATGCACACCGCGGTATGCCTCGAGACAACTATTTCTGCATCCGGCAGGATGGTAAGGTGAAATGGATTATGTCTCTGTGGGATGTACTTTCGGAATCGGCATCCCCCAACGTCATCTATCTTTCCAGGATCTCCCAAAACCTGCGGGGAAGAGATACATTGTCCATGTCTACCGCCTGGAGGAACAACGGGGCTATCTCTTCCGGGGTAAATCCGGCAATTCCGCAACCAATTTCGGTTACCAGAAATGTCAGTTCTACATGTTGCCGGGCAAAATCGATGAATTCATCCACATAAGGTTTGATCGTCCCGATTCCTCCCTGCATGGTAGGGATGCCATAAGATTGTCCTTGCAGGCCGGTGCCCTGTCCCCAAATCGCCCCGAAACGTTGATACGCCAGACGGGCGGCCCCTCCACCATGGGCCCCTTGCAGGTTGCTGCCGAACACAAAAATTTCTCCGGCATGTAATGTCGTAATCCAGGAAGGAGTGATTCGCGATGCATTCATGATAACGACTTTATGGAATATGCACAAAGATAGTGATCTGATGTTTTGTGGGTAAAAAAACAGGGAAAAAGCCGGTTTTCCCGAAAGGTATTAACCGGCTATAATCGGGTATCTGCATCCGGATACATACGGACTTTTCAAAAGCAATCGCTTCGGATACAAAAAAAAAGCAGCCGCTGCTGCAACTGCTTTTTCAGTGGTGCCACCACGAATCGAACGAGGGACACAAGGATTTTCAGTCCTTTGCTCTACCAACTGAGCTATGGCACCATCTTGTCGTTTTGACGGTGCAAATATAGCGATTATTTTTATACAAACAATACCTGAAGCAAAAAAAGCTGATTCTTTCATGGAGACCATTTGTTTATAACGGGAATCGTGAAAAAATAGTCTTTTCACAGGGATAAAAGATGCGCGATAAGGACAAAAATTGTATCTTTGCAAAGTTTCCTATCACTAACCTAAAGTCTATACGTGATGAAAATAGCTCTGGCCCAGCTTAATTACACGATCGGCGATTTTGAGGCCAACAAGGTGAAAATTATTGACGCGATCAACCGGGCAAAATCGCAGGAAGCCGACTTGGTCGTATTCAGCGAACAGGCCATCAGTGGCGCTCCGGCTTATGATTTATTGAATAAAGTCACGTTCCTGGACTTGTGCGAAGAAGCTTTGGTGGAAATTGCTTCCTATTGCGATGGGATCTCCGTGTTGGTGGGCATGCCCGCCCAAAGCACCAATAATAAAACGATCAGCATCGCCGCCTTGATCGAAGATCGGAAAATCAAACGGTATATCGGGAAAAAAACCGTCGATTCCCGGGATGAACTTTTCCATTTATCCCCCTCCCAGGGATGTGAATACGTCAAAATCCGGGGGGTCAAAGTGGCGGTCGTCGTCGGGAAAGATATCCGATCCCGTCAGGAATACGGCGATAACGCCGATCTGATCGTCAGCCTCTGCAACAGCCATTATTCCCGGGGTATTATCGAACGCCGATACAATATGTTTCGACAAGTCTCCTATCAAACGGGAAAACCGGTCGTCTATGTCAACAGCATAGGTGGACATACCGATGTCATTTACGATGGCTCTTCGGGCGTCTTCAACGGACAGGGTGAAGCATTGGCTTTACTGAAAAGTTTTGAAGAGGATTTCTGCGTGATCGATATGAACGCTGACAACCAGCCGTTGCAGATTCCCTATCAGGACAAAACCGTGAATGTGTATCGTGCCATTAAATTGGGATTGGGAGATTTCTTCCGTAAAAACCACTTCGAAACAGCTTGCGTGGCGGCATCGGGTGGGGTAGACTCGTCGGTGGTAGCCGCGTTGGCCACCGAAGTCTTGGGCCCGGAACACGTGAAATTGCTGAACATGCCCTCGCAATTCTCTTCGAAACATTCGGTGGAAGATACCCGCCAATTGGCCGCCAATCTCGGGGTAGAGTGTTTCTCGGCTCCCATCAACGATACGTTTATGGAAATGACCCGAACCCTGGGACCTATTTTCGGCGAGCAACCCTTCGACGTGACCGAAGAAAACTTACAGGCCCGCATACGAGCCACCCTGCTGATGGCGCTGGCGGATAAATTCGGATATATACCGCTGAATACCTGCAATAAAAGTACGAATGCCGTCGGTTACGGAACCTTGTATGGCGATAGCGTAGGCGTGATCAGCATCATCGGCGATCTGTATAAAACGGAAGTGTTCGATCTGGCACGCCATATCAATCGTCACGGCGAAATCATTCCTCACAATATTCTTACGAAAGCACCTTCGGCCGAATTGAAACCCGACCAGAAAGATACCGACATCCTGCCTCCTTACGATGTGTTGGATGCCATTCTGTACCGCATGTTCGAAGAAGGACAGTCCCGCGAAGAGATTATCAATGCCGGTTTCGAGGCCCGGGATGTCTATACGACCTACGACATGGTGGTGCGTAGTGAATACAAACGCGATCAGTCGTGCCCGACCCTTCGTTTGTCTACACGTACGCTGGGTATTGACCGGACATTGCCTTTGACCAATCGTTACGGTTATTGATTCAGAAACTATCGGGAGCAGGAAGAGATGGATACATCGATTAAACATGCAGGCAAAGTCATTCAAGTCACTTCCGGTGAAGTGGTTGTGATGATCGAAGCAGAGGGCGCTTGTGCGGCTTGTCGCGCTAAGGTCCTATGTGGGATGTCCGAGAGTCAGGACAAGTTGATCTCGGTGGCCACCCCTGCGGCTATGAGTTACCAAGTCGGAGAAACAGTCGAGGTATCGGTACAGCAGCAAATGGGAATCAAGGCGGTCATGATCGCCTATGTATTCCCTTTTTTATTGGTCATGGCCGTTTTGTTGGGCCTGCTCGAAAGCGGAACGGGAGAACTGACCGCCGGCCTGAGCTCTTTGGGTTTGTTGGCAGTCTATTATGGGGTGCTGATGCTTTTTCGACATCGTATCGCAAAAGATATCGTCTTTGAAATTCATAAACTACAAGAAAATTAATTGCAAGAACCAAAACGATGAGTGACGTTTTATTATTTACCATTTTGACAATGTGCATACTGGGGGTTCTGGCCGCCGTAGTCTTGTATTTCGTGGCCCAGAAGTTCAAGGTCTTCGAGGATCCCCGCATCGATACGGTCGAAAGTATGCTGCCGGGAGCCAATTGTGGCGGATGTGGATTTCCGGGATGCCGTGGGATGGCGGATGCCCTGGTGAAAAACGATGACATTTCGGCCCTGTATTGCCCGGTAGGAGGAGCCGCTACCATGAACGGGATCGCTTCTTTTCTGGGTAAGGCCGTAGCGGAAAAAGAACCCCAGGTAGCGGTAGTACGCTGCAACGGCTCGTGCGACAAGCGTCCCCGGACCAACCAGTTCGACGGTGCTTCGTCTTGTGCCGTGATCGCTTCGTTGTACGGCGGCGAAACCGCTTGCAATTATGGCTGTCTGGGTCAGGGAGATTGTGTGGCTGCTTGTAATTTCGGGGCCATTCATATCAATCCCGAAACCGGACTTCCCGAAGTGGATGAAGAAAAATGTACGGCCTGCGGGGCTTGCGTGAAAGCCTGCCCGAAGATGATCATCGAATTGCGGAAGAAAGGCATCAAGAATCGCCGCATCTATGTGGCCTGCTCCAACAAAGATAAGGGCGGTATCGCTCGCAAGGCTTGCCTGTCGGCATGTATCGGTTGCGGTAAATGTGTGAAGACTTGTCAGTTCGGTGCGATCACCTTGGAAAATAATTTAGCTTATATCGATCCTTCGAAATGTAAATTGTGCCGGAAGTGTGCTGCGGAATGCCCCACGGGAGCTATCGTGGAAGTCAACTTCCCGCCCCGTCCTCCCAAGAAGGAAGGCGATACGGCCAAACCGGCTCCGGCCGCACGCATGGTCGTAACAGCACCGGCTGCCGCCAAACCTGCAACGGCGGAATCGGCACCGAAAACGACTCCGGCCGAAACGGTAAAACCGACCGCCCCTGTCGCTGAAAAGGCTGCGGCTCCGAAAGCCCAGGCCGTTGCAGAAACTGCCCCGAAAAACGAAACGGCTCCCACGCCGAAAACGGCACCGGCAGCCGATCCGAAACCGGAAGCCCAACCAGAAAACAAACCCGCTTCGTCGGAACAAACGCTTTTTTAATTCGAATTAATCCGTAACAGCTATATGTTGAAAAGTTTCAGAATCGGCGGTATTCATCCGCCCGAAAATAAGCTGAGCCGAAAGGCAGCCATCACACCGATGCCGCTGCCCGAGGTGGTCGTCATTCCGCTGTCGCAGCATATCGGGGCGCCGGCCCAGGCCATCGTGGCCAAAGGGGATGTCGTTAAAACCGGCCAACTGATCGCCCAAAGCGGAGGGTTTGTTTCCGCGAACATTCACTCATCGGTTTCAGGAACGGTTACTTCGCTCGAACCGGT
>CALVFO010000035.1 GCA_944326855.1 uncultured Alistipes sp.
TTGGTGGGATAATAGTTGAAGATCCCGGTTTTGGTCAGCCCGACGCTGTGGGCGATCATTTGCAGGCTGACTCCCTCGTAATTCTTCGACATAAAGAGTTGCAGGGCATTTTGCAGAATCTCTTCCCGATTGGTTTTCATGTTTAGCCGTTTTTGTACACTCAAAGATACTATCATTATTCGGGAAAATGGCCATGTTTTTCCATTGAATGTTGCCTCTTTTTGTAATGTCAGTGGGTTTTATAGCTCCAATGTCCCCCTTTTTATTTTATGAAGTTTTACGATACGGTTGTACGTTTTGCGATTTTTTGTCTTTTCCTCCTGTCGCCTCAGACCGTCTCAAACGGTGCGGTTTGTTTGCGCAAATTTCATTGATTATTGCATAATATATTGATAATCAATATTGATAAATTTCTTCAACGAGGAAGAATATTAATGTTCTTCGAATAGATTAAACAACTAAATACCAGCGCAACAGACAATAAAAATTTGTTTGTCGCGTTGGTGTTTTATGGCCTTATAGGGTATGATTATCGGTCGGGCAGGCAATCTGCGCCCCGCAACGAATACCGTTTTCCCCAAAACCGGTCAAGGGGGGAAAAGCGGTTGAATTTGCCGATTAAAAAAACAGTAACCTGCACGCCATCTCGAATCGAGGCTGAAACCCTCGGGCGAGATCATGCGCCGAATGATCGATTGAATGGTAATCCTGCTGAGGGATCCGTCAATCGATCGGACAGTTTGGTCGATTCATTTGTGTCAGACAGAGTTTTTCAAACAGAAAAATAGCATGTCGATCCTCCGGATTAATTACAGAAAATAACTTCAGCCCTTCCACTGCACCCCAAAATTTCTTTCCCATGAAAAAACTGCTTATTCTTGTCAGTATCATGTGCCTGCCAGCCATTCTGGAGGCCCAAACGCCGAGCCGGTTCCACATCGTCGTGGATTATCATTACAACCTCAGCCTGAGCGAACGCTATATGGGAGAGAGTTTCACCCGTTCCGACGGCTATCGCATACACGGTAATTCGCTGCATCTCACAGCGCTTTACAATATATCGAACCGCGTCTCTGCCGGTGCGGGCCTCGGACTCGACCGTTATGAAGAACCCGGATACAATACACTCCCTGTTTTCAGTACGTTTCGCTATCGCCCGATAAAAAGTTTTCTCGACACCTATCTTTATACAAACCTGGGATATGCCATCGGCCATGAACAAAACCTCTATGCCGGATGGATGTGGGATGCCGGCATCGGCTACACCAAAATGTTCTATCGGCATTTCGGTCTGAATTTTCAATTCGGATATAATTTTAAATCGTTTCGGGTGCCCCTGAACGACATAATGCAATCCAATCTCCGCCATTCGCTCTCATTCGGAGTCGGAGTGGTATTCTGATGTTTACCGGAATGAACCGTCGAATCGAAAAGGGACTGAAAACAGTCCCGGTCTGAAACAATCCGACCCGTGATTCACAGGCTCCATCCGCAGGGAACGACCTGTTCTGTCATGCGAATTGTAGGCAGGATCGGTCCGATTCGTACCGAAAAAGTTTGAGGCAGGCATTATCCTATTGAAGGCAGCGGTTCAGAATCAGGTCATATCCATTTCAGAGCCCATCGTAAGAGGCCCGTCAGATACCCCACAACAGCCGACCAAAAACAAATATCCTCTCATTCTGTCGAGTACAACGAACCTTATGCGGAAGCATTGCGACTGGTTTCCGAGCGAAGAACCGCCCCTGAAACGTTCCTCCCGACCCAAGGTCGTCTCCGGGGCACCCCAAGGCATTCGCTTCGGCATGCCCCATCGCACAGTATGACAGGAGACTGTTGCCGCTGGTTCTCCAATCACAGAAACGCCGCTGGAATCGACGAAACGGCCCCAACCCGTCAACCCGAAAATAAAAAACCAGAGATTGAACTTCCGTAACGAAATACGGCCATCCATTTTGCCACAACCGGCATTCGATTTTCTCCTGAAATCCTTCTGAATAGAGATCCTCAGCGGAAGAATCCCGCTGCACAGTCCGTCATCCCGTCCAAGAACGAAAAGACGCGAAACGGTTGATTTCCAACGAGATCCGGCAGTCCGGAACAGAGACAAAAATGTCATTTCGGAAGAAAATTTATCCCCATACTTTACGCTGCATTAGCCACCCAGATTGAGCCAACGATGCTCCTTACAAACAGGCCCTACCCCCAAACTATTCAAGGTCGAAACCCGAAATTTGGCGAACCGACATATTTTTTCTACCTTTCAGGGTTATTTTAAGAGAGTCGATTATGGCAACACGAAATTACAAACTCAAGAAAGAAGGAGGGTTAGCTCCGGGAGCCGATCCGGCGGACATTATCCGTAAATTCGAAAAAGTCTTTACGAACATATATTCGTCGGAGGCCAGCGGATCGATGTATATCGCTCGCGAAATCGAAAACTGCATCCGCGAAAAACAAACCCTCGGAGAAATGTGCATTCTGGGCATCACCACCGGAAAATCTCCGGTCGGAGTTTTTCGGGCTCTGGTCGATATTCACCGCAATGAAGGATTGAGTTTCAAAAACGTCGTCGTATTCAGCCTCGATGAGTTTTTCCCGATCTATCCCAAGGAACAACAAAGCCGCAACTACCTGATCCACGAAAGTCTGCTGAACCATATCGACATCCTGCCGGAAAATATCCATATCCCGGACGGCACCCTGCCTCAGGAAAAAGTGACCGCATTCTGTAAAGAATACGAAAGTCTGATCGAACAGTACGACGGTCTCGACCTGTTGATTCTGGGCACCGGCGTACAAGGACAGATCGGATTCAACGAACCGGGATCATATACCAATACCCGCACCCGACTCGTTGCGTTGGGAAACGAAAGCCGTAAAGCCGTCAGCTCGATTTTTTACGGGATCGACAACGTTCCGCGCAAAGCCATCACCATGGGTCTGGCCACCATTCTGGATGCCAAACGGGTGATTCTGATGGCTTGGGGGGAAGACAAGGCCGATGTGGTCAAAGCCATTGTCGAAGGCAAAGAAGATGCAGCCATTCCGGCAACCTGCCTGCAAAAACACGAAAACATGGAAGTGGTCGTGGACGAAGGCGCGGCACAGGAACTGACCCGTATCAAGACGCCCTGGCTGGTAGGAACCTGCACCTGGCCTCCCCGGTTTATCCGCACGGCCGTATTATGGCTCTGCAAAAAGGTGCATAAACCCATTCTGAAACTAACCTATCAGGACTATATCGACAACCGGCTCGGCCAGTTACTGGAAATCACCGGCCGCGCATACGACAATATTAACATTCAGGTTTTCAACGACTTGCAACACACCATCACCGGATGGCCGGGCGGCAAACCCAATGCCGACGATTCGACCCGTCCGGAACGGGCGACGCCCTACCCAAAGCGGGTCGTGATATTCAGCCCCCACCCCGACGATGACGTCATTTCGATGGGAGGGACATTCATGCGTCTGATCGCACAAGGACACGATGTACATGTGGCTTATCAGACTTCGGGTAATATCGCCGTGATGGACGATGTGGTATTACAGACGTTGGATACCGCCCGGGAATGCGGTTTTGCCGATCGTTATGACGAAGTGTGCCGGATCATCCGCAACAAACGCAAAGGAGAACCCGAACCACTGGAACTTCGCCAACTGAAAGGCTCCATCCGCAGGGCCGAAGCCAAAGCCGCCTGCCGCCAGATGGGATTGAACGACGAACAGAAAATCCATTTCCTGAACATGCCGTTCTATGAAACGGGAGGCGTCAAAAAGGGGCTGTTGACCGACAAAGACATCCAGATCGTCGTCGATCTGTTGCGTCAGGTGAAACCTCACCAGATTTACGCGGCCGGCGACCTTTCCGATCCGCACGGAACCCACCGGGTCTGCATCGAAGCCGTTTTGGCTGCCATGGAAATCGTACGCGACGAACCTTGGGTCAAAGAGTGTCGGCTGTGGCTCTACCGAGGAGCCTGGCAGGAATGGGATCTCGACATGGTAGATATGGCCGTGCCGCTGAGTCCCGACGAAGTGCTCCAAAAACGACATGCCATATATCGACATGTATCGCAGAAAGATGTCGTTCCCTTCCCGGGAGAAGACAAACGGGAATTCTGGCAGCGTGCCGAAGAACGAAATCAAAATACCGCCCAACTGTACGATCAACTGGGCATGGCCGAATATCAGGCTATCGAGGTATTCGTACGCCTGAAGATTTAACGAGACTATAACCTTACACCTTTTAGATTCATGAGACTGATCATCCAACCTGACAATGCCTCGGTCGGCCAATGGGCCGCCGCATACATCGTTCGCAAAATCAAGGAACACCAAAAACGTACGGACCGACCTTTCGTATTGGGTCTGCCCACCGGATCGACCCCGCTGAGCACCTATCAGGAACTGATCCGTTACAACCAGGCCGGTATCGTCTCGTTTGCCAACGTCAAGACTTTCAACATGGACGAATATGTAGGCATTCCGAAGGATCATCCCGAAAGCTACCATTCGTTCATGTGGAACAATCTGTTCAGCCACATCGACATCAAACCCGAAAACGTCAACATTCTGAACGGGAACGCTCCCGATCTGGCTGCTGAATGCGCTTCTTATGAACATCGCATAGCCGAAGCCGGAGGCATCGACCTGTTTTTGGGCGGCATCGGCCCCGACGGACACCTGGCATTCAACGAACCGTTCTCGTCGCTCAACTCCCGCACCCGGGTCAAAACCCTGACCAAAGATACTCTGATCGCCAACTCCCGCTTCTTCGGCGGAGACCTCAATCAGGTTCCCAAGACCGCTTTGACCGTAGGCGTAGGAACGGTGATGAGCGCCCGAGAAGTGCTGATTCTGGCCATCGGACACAACAAAGCCCGCGCCCTGGCTGCCGGGGTGGAAGGAGCCTACAATCACCAATGGACCATCAGCGCCATTCAGGTACATCCGGCCGGCATACTGGTGTGCGACGAAGACGCCACCGACGAACTGAAAGTCGGCACTTACAAATACTTCAAGGACATCGAATCGGCCAACCTCGACCCGAAATCGATCCTGGCCTCTGAATAAACGATAGCACTATTCCAAAACCAACACGCATACTTACGTGGCAGACGAAAAAATCATCTTTTCCATGGTGGGCGTCAGCAAAACGTTCACCAACCAGAAAAAAGTTCTCAACAACATTTATCTCTCGTTCTTCTACGGAGCCAAAATCGGCATTATCGGTCTGAACGGCTCCGGGAAGTCGACCCTGATGAAAATCATCGCCGGACTGGACAAGAATTTCCAGGGCGAAGTGGTGTTTTCACCGGGCTATACGGTCGGTTATCTGGAACAGGACCCCCATTTGGACGACACGAAAACCGTCCGTGAAGTGGTCGAAGAAGGTTGCGCCGGTCTGGTGGCCCTGCTCAAGGAGTACGAAGAGGTCAACGCCCGGTTCATGGAACCCATGGACGACGACGAAATGGCCCGCCTGATCGAACGCCAGGGCGAACTGACCGAACAGATCGACAACCAGAACGGCTGGGAGCTGGATGCCATGCTCGAACGAGCCATGGATGCCCTGCGTTGTCCCGACCCTGACCAGTCCGTCAAACACCTTTCGGGCGGAGAGCGACGTCGGGTGGCTTTGTGTCGTCTGCTGCTGCAGCAACCCGACGTCCTGCTGTTGGACGAACCGACCAACCACCTCGACGCCGAAAGCATCGACTGGCTGGAAGCCCACCTGCGTCAATACAAAGGGACGGTCATTGCCGTTACCCACGACCGTTATTTCCTGGACAACGTGGCGGGATGGATTCTGGAACTCGACCGCGGCGAAGGGATTCCCTGGAAAGGAAACTATTCGAGCTGGCTGGAACAGAAGTCCAAACGCCTGGAAATGGAGGAAAAACAGGAAAGCAAACGACGCAAAACCCTGGAGCGCGAGTTGGAATGGGTGCGTATGGCTCCCAAGGCCCGTCAAGCCAAAAGCAAAGCCCGTCTGGCCGCCTATGACAAGATGCTCAACGAAGACAGCCGACAGAAAGAAGAAAAACTGGAAATCTTCATTCCGAACGGTCCCCGTTTGGGCGATGTGGTCATCGAAGCCCACGACGTATCGATGGGGTATGGAGATCGCTTGCTGTACGAACATCTCAACTTCACCTTACCTCCTGCCGGCATTGTAGGAGTCATCGGCCCTAACGGCGTGGGAAAAACCACGCTGTTCCGTTTGATTATGGGCCTGGAAAAACCGCTGAGCGGAACCTTCCGGGTCGGCGAAACGGTCAAGATTGCCTATGTCGACCAGCAACACGCTTCGATCGATCCCGAAAAGACCGTCTATCAGGTTATTTCCCAGGACAGCGAACTGCTGCAACTGGGCGGACGAAGCGTCAATGCCCGGGCCTACGTTTCGCGGTTCAACTTCAGCGGCGCCGACCAGGAGAAAAAATGCGGCATGCTCTCGGGTGGCGAGCGCAACAGGCTCCATCTGGCCCTGGCCCTCAAGGAAGAAGGCAACGTCCTGTTGCTCGACGAACCGACCAACGATATCGACGTCAACACCTTACGGGCATTGGAAGAGGGTCTCGAAAACTTTGCGGGCTGTGCGGTGGTCATCTCGCACGACCGCTGGTTTCTGGATCGCATCGCCACTCACATTCTGGCGTTCGAAGGCGATTCGCAAGTGGTCTTTTTCGAAGGCAGTTACAGCGATTACGAAGAAAACAAACGCAAGCGCCTGGGAGACGATACGCCCCACCGCGTCAAATACCGCAAACTGGTAGCCGACTAATCGTCGATTAGCCCCTACCCTGACAACAAGCAACAAAGAACTCTAAACAACCGATCATGGGAGTACAAAAACCATCTATCCCGAAAGGAACCCGCGATTTCGGCCCCGCCGAAATGATCCGACGCAACTATATTTTCGACACGATAAAGGGTGTTTTCCAACTCTACGGTTACCTGCCGCTGGAAACCCCCGCCATGGAAAATCTCTCCACCCTGTTGGGCAAATACGGCGAAGAAGGCGACAGACTGCTGTTCAAGATTCTCAACTCGGGCGATTTTCTCAGCGGAGTCACCCCGGAACAATGGGAAGAAAAGAATCTGAACGCTCTTTCGGTACGCATGTGCGAAAAAGGGCTCCGTTATGACCTGACGGTGCCGTTTGCCCGCTATGTGGTCCAGCATCAGAGCGAAATTTCGTTTCCGTTCAAACGTTACCAGATTCAACCCGTATGGCGTGCCGACCGTCCGCAGAAAGGTCGTTACCGTGAATTCTACCAGTGCGATGTGGACGTAATCGGCAGCCGAAGCCTGCTTCACGAAGTGGAATTGGCGGGTATCGTCGAGAAAGTATTCGAACGTCTGGGAATCGGCGTCATTCTGAAGATGAACAACCGAAAGATTCTTTACGGAATTGCCGAAACCATCGGATATGCCGACAAGATGATGGATATCACCATCGCCATCGACAAGTTGGAAAAAATCGGGCTGGAAGCCGTCAATGCCGAACTGGCCGAAAAAGGGATCTCTGCCGAAGCCATTGCCGCCTTGCGTCCCATTTTGGAGCTTAGCGGCACAAACGCCGAAAAACTCGCCCGACTGCGTGAAGTAATCGGCAACAGTGAAACCGGGCTGAAAGGCATCGAAGAGATGACGACCATCTTCGAATACGTCGACAAGCTGGACAGTACCCTGACCGTAGAGCTCGACCTCTCGTTAGCTCGCGGACTGAACTATTACACGGGGGCCATTTTCGAGGTCAAAGCCCGGGACTACGCCATCGGCAGCATCTGCGGTGGGGGTCGTTACGACGACCTGACCGGTATTTTCGGGATGCCGGGCATGTCGGGAGTCGGCATTTCGTTCGGAGCCGATCGCATTTACGACGTCATGACCGGTCTGAATCTCTTCCCCGATGAGGCCCAGGCCGTCACTCGAGTACTGTTTCTGAATTTCGGCGAACAGGAACAACTGCAGGCCTTACGTCTGATGAAAGTGCTGCGTGAAGCCGGGATCTCCTGCGAGATCTATCCCGAAAATGCCAAGATGAAAAAACAGATGGAATACGCCAACCGTCGGGGGGTACCCTTCGTGGCCATTCTGGGCAGCAACGAGCTGGCTGAAGGCTGCGTAACCCTGAAAAATATGGGCAGCGGAGAACAACAAAGCGTCCCGTTCGACGATCTGCCGAAAGCTTTGGTGTTCTGATGTAACCTTCAGGGCCGCTCTAAGGAGCGGCCCTGATCATTGACCGAAAATCGCACGCTTCTATACCTTCGACCCGAACTTTGTCGTTATATGCAACGACAAGGACTCGCCAAGGCCGCGATTACCAAAACTCTTCCGATCATGAAAAACATTCGATATGCATTTTTAACCACTGTCGCCATTCTCGGTTTGCTCAGCGGTCGAATCCAAGCCCAAACCTTCGATGCTGAAGAAGGTAAAAACGCACTGCAACAACTACAAAAGTTCAATCAATTCTACCGTTACTTGAATAGTGTCTATGTCGACACGGTCAACAACAGCCGCCTGATCGAAAAAGCGATCACCGAAGTATTGCAACAACTCGACCCCCACTCATCCTACCTGAGCGCCGAAGAGATGGTCGGCGTACGCGAAACGTTCGACGGCAGTTTCAGTGGGATCGGAATCGAATTCAACGTCCTGCATGACACAATCATTGTCGTGAACGTCATCGCCGGAGGGCCCTCGGAAGCGGTAGGATTGTTGCCCAACGACCGTATCGTGACCGTTGACGGAAAAAACGTCGTCGGGACCAAACAAATGGGGGTTCCCAAGTTGCTGCGCGGACCCAAAGGCAGTCGAGTAGAACTCGGCGTAGTTCGATCCGGCGCGCCCGAGATGCTCGACTTCCGCATCGTCCGGGACAACATTCCAATCAATACGGTAGATGCCGCCTACAAGTTGGATTCGCTCACGGGGTATATCCGCGTCAACCGTTTCGCCAACCAGACGTACAAAGAATTCGAGGAGGCTTTCCGCAAACTGGGACCGGTCGACGCGCTGGTACTCGACCTGAGAAGCAACGGTGGAGGGTTGTTGAATCAGGCGGTCGAACTGAGCAACTTTTTCTTACCCAAAGGAGCGGTCATCGTCTCGACCGAAGGTCGTCATGTTCCTCCCATCCGTCTGATGGCCATGAAAGACGGGACTTTCAAAGAGGGGAAAGTGATCGTTCTGACCAATGAATTTTCAGCCTCCGGCAGTGAAATCGTCGCCGGTGCAATTCAGGACTGGGACCGAGGACTGATCATCGGTCGCCGAACCTTTGGGAAGGGTTTGGTACAACGCCAATTCCCGCTGCAAGACAGCTCTGCGGTACGCATCACCGTCGCCCGCTACCACACCCCCAGTGGACGCGTCATCCAACGTCCCTATGAAAAAGGCAAACGGGACGAGTACGAAATGGATCTGATCAAACGGATCCAACACGACAGCACGGCCTCGGCCATGGACAGCAGTCAGGTTTTCAAAACCCTGCGTAGCGGACGAACCGTTTATGGCGGAGGCGGGATCGCGCCCGATATCACGGTGGAAACCGACACGTTGCCCTACACCGATTACTGGAGTGCCCTCATCCGGCAGGGTATTCTGGTCGAATATGTCATCTCCTACATGGATCATCACCGCAAAGAGCTGGAAAGACTCTACCCCACCGTCGAACGTTATCTGCAAACGTTCCAACCGGATGAAGCCATGCTGGAGGAACTGCAGCAAGCAGCCGCACGCAAAGATATCAAGCCCAGCGATGAAGACCTCAAACGCTCTCGACAACTGATACTTACCCAACTCAAGGCACTGATCGCCCAAAAGCTCTGGGGCATGAACGAATATTTCATGGTGGCCAACCAGCAGGATGAAACGATCGAAAAAGCCCGGGAAGTTTTGCAGGAATGGTCCCGGTTCAGTCAGGGCATCCTCTCTTCTTCCAAAAATTAGTGCCTGATAGCTTGGATGTTCCGATTTCTTTTCGTACCTTTATGTAACAACCTTATTGAACCTGTACCATGAAGATCTATGAGTACCGCAAAGAAGGTGAACAGGAAGGTAGCGAAGATGTGTATTCGAAACCTGTTCGCGCGGGCCGTCGCACTTATTTTTTTGATGTAAAAGCTACTCGTGCCAACGATTATTTTCTGACGATCACCGAAAGTCGAAAAAAAGAGAGCGGCAACGGTACTTTTTCCTTCGAAAAACAGAAAATACATTTGTATAAAGAAGACTTTCAGAAATTTGTCGAAGGATTGGAAGAGGTAATTGCCTACATCCGTCAGCACAAACCCGAATGTTTCAATCCGGACGGGTCGGCCATCAGCCCCCTGACCGACAAAAACGGATGATAGCCTCGGCTCTCTTTCGAATCCATTCCCCTAACGACCGGCCCACAATGAGGTTCCGGTCGTTTTGTTTCGAATACCCGACCGTCTGATTATCTTTGCGGCATGGGAAAAGTGATCTTGGGATTCAGCGGAGGCATCGACAGCACAGCCGCGGCCATCATGCTTCGTGAGGCCGGACACGAAGTATTGCTACTGACGCTACAAACAATCGACTCGACCGACATGCTCGACCAGGCCTGCCGACAAGCCGAAAAATTAGGAATACCGTGGGAATACTACGATATACGTGAAAAATTCCGGCGGACCATCGTCGATTATTTTATCGACAGTTACCGTCGGGGCGAAACCCCGGCTCCTTGCACAGTCTGTAACACCCTGATCAAATGGCCCGTTCTATATGATACAATGCTCGCACGCGGATACGACCATATCGCTACCGGACATTATGTACGCATCGAAAAGAACCGGGGATCGTATTGCATTCGGCGAGGCATCGATCCCCACAAAGATCAGTCCTACTATTTATGGGATCTTCCCTCCCGTTATCTGACCAAGGCACTCACCCCGCTGGGTAACCATTACAAACGCGACATCGTACGACAGTACGGTACCGGAGAACTCCAGCGCGAGAGTATGGGCGTATGTTTTCTGCGAGGTCGCTCCTGCCAGGACTTTCTGCGCGAGCACCTCGCGACAACTCCCGGAGAGGTCGTCGACCGGACAGGCCGAATCATCGGTCGGCATGACGGCTGCGCTCTTTACACAATCGGACAGAAAAAAGGCTTGTACATCGACCGAGTGAATTGGGCCGTCACGGCCATCGATCCTCCACACAACCGACTGCAGGCCGGAGAATCCGATGAGTTGCTCCATCGCCACCTGATCCTGCATCATTGCCGGATCACGGATCCTTCATCCCTGCGAACCGGCACGCCACTGAGCGTACAAATCCGGGGAGTCGGCGAAAATCCCGGAGGTTACGCCCAACTGATCCGACAGGAGGCCGACCGTATCCATCTCCAATTGGATGAACCGGCCCGTGCGGCAGCTCCGGGTCAACCCGTCGTACTCTATGAGCAGGATCGGGTATTGGGGGGAGGTTATCTAAAAGGCTATTTTTAGAAATTCACGCAAATTCCCCACTTTCAGTACCCATATGTAAAAAATTATTGGTAAATTTGCAGTTCAAATCTTTCAACGACATGAATATCGCCCGAAAAACGTACGACTGGGTTTTGAGTTGGGCCGAAAGCCGTTGGGGAGCCACCGCCCTATTCATCCTGGCTTTCGTCGAATCGAGTTTCTTTCCCATCCCACCCGACGTATTGTTAATCGCTCTGTGTTTGGGTTGTGTCACCCGTTGGTATCGTTACGTCATCATCTGTACGGTCGGATCTATTCTGGGTGCTTTGGCCGGATACGCCATCGGTCATTTTCTGTGGCAATCTCCCAGCGGAGAGTTCACGGCCATCGCCGATTTCTTTTTCCGGGTCATTCCCGGGTTTACCCACGAAGAATACCTCAATATCAGCGAGCTGTACAACCAATACAATTTCTGGGTCGTATTCACCGCCGGCTTTACCCCCATCCCCTATAAACTGATTACCATTACCGCCGGAGTTTTCAAACTCAACCTGCCGATGTTCATCATCGCTTCGATCATCAGCCGCGGATTGCGTTTTTTGTTGATCGGCTGGCTGATCTATCGTTTCGGGGAACCGATCAAAGGATTCATTGAAAAGTATTTCAATTGGCTGGCCATTGCCTTTACGGTGCTGCTGATCGGCGGTTTCATGGTGATTAAATACGTATTTTAATGAACGTATACGGACTGATCGGATATCCGTTGGGGCATTCGTTTTCGATGCGCTATTTTGCCGATAAATTCAAAGCCGAAGGCATCGAAGCGTGTTGCTACCTGAATTTCCCGATGGAATCCATCGAGCAATTGCCGGCCTTGCTCGAGCAGCAAAAAGAACTGAAAGGTTTCAACGTCACAATTCCCTATAAACAAGCGGTTTTTGCCTACCTGAACGAGCTGAGCGACGAAGCCCGAGCGATCGGAGCCGTCAATTGCGTCAAAATCAAACCGGAGGGCCTGAAAGGATTCAATACGGACGCATACGGATTCTCCCGTTCGCTGCTCGATCTGATCGGGGAGGAACGTCCTGCCGCCTTGGTTTTGGGAACAGGCGGTGCCTCCAAAGCCGTCACATACGTACTGAACCAATTGGGTATCGACTATTGCCTAGTATCACGCCATTCCGACCGTAAACGGCTCACTTATGCCGAACTGACCTCCGATATCATCCGCCAGCACCGGCTGATCATCAATGCCACCCCGCTGGGAACTTTTCCCAAGATCGAAGAGTGTCCCGATATTCCTTATGACGCGCTGAGTCCCGATCACTTTCTGTTCGACCTGGTCTACAACCCCTCTGTCACGGAATATCTCAAACGTGGATCCGCTCAAGGGGCTCGTATCCGAAACGGATACGACATGCTGATCGGTCAGGCCGAAAAGGCCTGGGAAATCTGGAACGACCCAACGCTGTAAACACTCTTACTGCACCCGATTTTCGACATCCGGAAAACAGGCCCTGTACCACTTATCCTCCCGTTTTTCAAACCTCGGTTCAGAAAATTTTCAGTCTTTTCAAGATCTCATACACCATCACATTAAAAAAAGAAGCTGTCCTGCATGATTCAGGACAGCTTCTTTTTCAAGATACAAAACGGAACTTATTCCATTTCGATCAATACCGTATGATTCTTCACGTTTTCCCCGGCCTTCACACAAATCTTTTTGATCGTTCCGGCCTTCTGGGCAACCACGTTATTATTCATCTTCATCGCCTTGAACAGGATCAGCAGATCACCCGGCTTCACCTGATCGCCTTCCTTGACCATCACCTTCACGATCGTCCCCGGGATATGGCAAACGATGTTTTTCGGATTGGCCGGCACCCACGGTTTACGTTCCCGATACATCTTGTTATACGTAGTCTGAAACGTACCATAGGCGGTTTCCAAGGTTTCGTATTTTTTTTCTTCTGACATACGCGTACGATTTAGAACGGAGGATTCCCGTGTTTCTTGGCCGGCTGATGACGGCTCTTGTGAGCAGCTACGTGCAGAGCGTGCTGGATAAACTTACGGGTATCGGAAGGAGCAATCACCGAATCGATATAACCGCGAGAAGCCGCTACATAAGGATTGGCGAATTTTTCCTTGTATTCCTGAATTTTCTGTTCACGCATCTTGGCCGGATCTTCTGCCCCCATGATTTCTTTGCGGAAAATGATGTTGGCAGCCCCTTCGGGACCCATCACAGCGATTTCGGCATTGGGCCATGCGAATACGAAGTCGGCACGCAGGTGACGAGACCCCATGGCGATATAGCCCCCACCGTAAGCCTTACGCAGAATGACGGTGATCGAAGGTACGGTAGCTTCGCTGTAAGCATACAGCATCTTGGCTCCGTGACGGATCACACCGGCATGTTCCTGGTCGATACCCGGCAGATAGCCCGGCAGGTCTTCCAGGGTTACGATCGGAATACCGAAGGCATCGCAGAAACGGATGAAACGAGCCGCCTTGTCCGAAGAGTCGCAATCGAGTACCCCGGCCAACACCATCGGCTGGTTGGCAATGAAACCGACCGTTTCGCCGTCGATACGACCGAAACCGACCACAATGTTGGCGGCGAACAGTTCCATGACTTCCAGGAAATCGCTGCCGTCCACCAACGCCTTGATGACATCCCGCACATCGTAAGGAACCGTAGGATCGGCCGGAACGATCGACGTAATATCGTATTGAGGCTGGGGATCAGCCGGAGCGGCTTTCGGAGCGGGAATGTTGTTGGCGGGCGGAATCATCGAGATGAGCTTGCGGATCTGACCGAAGCATTCTTCTTCGCTGGTGGCAAAGAAATGAGCATTCCCCGTTTGTTCGCTGTGTACGCGGGCACCACCCAGTTCTTCCATCGAGATTTCTTCACCCAATACGGTTTTGATCACTTCAGGACCGGTGATAAACATCTTCGAAATGTTTTCCACCACAAACACGAAGTCGGTCAGGGCCGGAGAATATACGGCACCACCGGCGCAAGGACCCAAAATGACAGAAATCTGAGGAATCACCCCACTGGAAAGGGTATTACGGAAGAAGATTTCCCCATAACCGGCCAAGGCATTGACACCTTCCTGAATACGGGCACCTCCCGAGTCATTGATTCCGATCAGAGGGATGCGCATATTGAGCGCATAGTCCATGATTTTGGTGATTTTGCGGGCGTGCATAAAGCCCAGCGATCCCCCTGCAACCGTAAAGTCCTGAGCAAAAATAGCGATCGGCGAACCGCAGATCGACCCCGTACCGATGATTACACCGTCACCGGGGAGCGATTTGTCCTGCATGCCGAAATCGCGGCCGTCGTGTTCGACGAACAAGTCGTACTCATGAAAAGAATCGGGGTCCAACAGCGCGATGATACGTTCACGGGCTGTCAACTTACCCATAGCCTTTTGCTTCTCGATAGCTTTTTCACCGCCACCGACAGCGATTTTCTCGATGCGCTGCTGAAGCTCAAGAACTTTCTTATCTTCAACTGACATAAGATTAATTTTTAATTAGTTATCGGGTTGTTTTACCTGAAAATTCAATCGTTGTCCGATACAAGTTTACAAATTATTTTCCAAAACCGGCAATTTCGTGTTCTTTTAATCGCCTTTTCAATCGGCATCTTCCTGATAGACAAATTCATCCGACAAATTCGGAAGGGGAATCGTCTCGTTTCCCGGGAACAGGCCGAAAATCGCCGACCCCGAACCCGACATGGCCGCATAGGTGGCTCCTGCCTCATAAAGACACTCCTTGAGGTGTTTCAGGTGCGGGAATTGAGCGAATACCGACGGTTCGAAATCATTGAATACCGAGTCTTTCCAGGCCGATACGGGCTGAGCCAACAGATGCCATAACGAGACATCCGTCGGAGCGGGTTTCACCCGGGCGTAGGCCTGAGCCGTAGAGACCCCGAAAGAGGGTTTGACAATCACCAGCCGATACCCCCGTAACGAAAACTCGACCGGACGCAATACTTCGCCTCTTCCGGTCGCCAGAGCCGGTGATCCCGACACGAAGAAGGCCGTATCGCTTCCGATTTCCGCCGCCACAGCTTCCATCTCGGAAAGGCTCAACCCCAAACCGAACAGTTCGGAGAGTCCTCGGATCACATAAGCCGCATCGGCCGAACCGCCGCCCAATCCGGCTCCCATAGGCACCTTTTTATGCAAATGTATTTTTACGCCGCCCAACGGATAACGACGGCGCAATGCTTCATAAGCCCGGATACAAAGGTTTTTTTCGAGCGGCGCATCGACCGGCAAACCCGAAGCCGAAAAACTCACCCCCTCTGTCTCCCCCGGAATTATCTCCAACGCATCGCAAAGTCCCCGCACGGGATACATCAGCGTTTCGAGTTCATGATAACCGTCTGCACGTTTGGACAAAATGCGCAGGCCAATATTAATTTTACAATTCGGAAATAAGATCATAACATTCCTTATCGACCAGGCATGCACCCTGAAATGCCGCCTCGAACGAATAAAAGTATCGAAAAAAAAGGAAACTCCCAAATCGGAACCTTTTCTCAGACCGGGAGTTTCCGGATGAATGCGTATATTTGTATCCGGATCGAACCGCCAAAACCTGCCATGGAATTTCGGACACCCGTTCATATCGCTCCCTTCGAACACCCTATCAACCACCGACAGAAAGGGTTGCTGTTAGGTTCCTGTTTCAGCGAACACATCGGGACGCGCATGTTGCGGGCCAAACTGCCCGTCACGGTCAATCCTTTCGGCATTCTGTTCAATCCGGCATCCATCGCCGCCACGCTCGACCGACTGCACGCGGGCAAACCGTTTCACGAAACCGACCTGATCGCCAATGGCGATTTATGGGTCAGCCTCGCCCATCACGGTCAATTTTCATCGACCGACAAGGGCCAGGCCCTGACCCGCATCAACCGAGCACTCGAAGCAGGAAGTGAAGCTCTCGCACAGGCCGATTATCTGATCCTGACGTTGGGCACGGCGTGGATATACCGCTACAAGCCCACGGGGGAAGTGGCCGCCAATTGCCACAAACTGCCGGCATCCGTTTTCGAACGGCACCGGATGGAACCGGAAGAGATCGTCACCATCCTGGAAAAATCCCTGAGTCCATACCTTAATAATAAACGACTCATTCTTACGGTCAGTCCGGTACGCCACGCCGGAGACGGACTGATCGAAAACCAGCTCAGCAAAGCCACCCTGATCGTTGCCGCTGCCCGGCTGCAAGAACGACATCCCGACACGACGGTCTACTTCCCGGCTTACGAAATTCTGATGGACGAATTGCGCGATTACCGGTTTTACCAACCCGACATGATGCATCCTTCGTCCGTCGCCGTCGAATACATCTGGGAACGTTTTTCGGAAACGGCATTCGATCCGACCGAACGGGAACTTTCCCAGCAGATCGACACCCTGAACCGCGCCATGGAACACCGTCCGATCAATCCGGACAGCGAGGCACACCGTACGTTCCGAGCCCGCATGAAGACAGAAGCCGAACGACTGCAACGAGAATTTCCCTATCTTGACTTCTCTACCGAAACCGCCTATTTCACCGATTGACCCATGATACGACCCAGCCGACATATTCTTTGTCCGCGTTGCGGAGCCGATGTACGGATTCCCTGGTTTTGGGTAATCGGCATCGAAGGTATTTTCCGTTGTCCGGAATGTCGCCAGCCCTTCAAAACGGGATACAAGATGGGGGCATTTTTCTTCGCCCTGGGGCTCTGCCTGAGCATGGCATGTGTACAGATCCTGGTATACGTACTGAGCATCTACTCGATGCCGGTATTCGTTCTTTTACTGATTCCGCTGTGGATCCTGTTCGGGTTCCTGATGCGCAAAGCCTGGATGATGCATCGGGTTCGCCGGATCGTACGCCGCACCCCCCGCCAGTCCCAGCCCGACACTGAAACAGAACCCGCTTCCGAGGAACCCCCCGTCTCAAAAACTCCTGAAGAAGAATATCTGACCCTCAAAAAATTGCCGGACGACACCCCTTTCGAAACCGACGAACCCGTCATCAAAAACCCATTTACCGGCGAAACGTTTTAGGAAAGTTTTTATACCTTTGTTCCCGACTTGAAAATTCCGCCTGCGGTGTTTTCGGGTCGGCCGTTTCCACAACCCGACATATACTCGAAACCCATGAAATTTTCCCCGATATTCCGCTTCGGCTGTCTGTGCACCCTTTTGTGGGGCGGATGGGCCGCTCAGGGCGCAGCCCAAAACGCACCCAAACCCAAATTGGTCGTACAAATCGTAATCAGCCAGATGCGTTACGATTACCTGCAACGCTTTTACGACAATTTCTCGCAGAGCGGATTCCGCACGTTCCTGAACGAAGGGGTCTCCTATACGCACGCCTACTACAATTACATGATGACCAACACGGAAGCCGGCCTGGCCACACTTTCCACCGGAACCAATCCGGCTCAACACGGGGTAATCGCTCCCGCCTGGGTCGACTTCACGACCGGAAACCGGGTCAATCTGATCGATGACCCCCAGGTCAAAGGTCTCGATTGTGAAGAAGGTGCCGGACGCTACTCTCCCTTAAACCTGACCGCAGCCACATTGGGCGACCGGCTCAAAGAGAGTGATCCCGCGTCGAAGGTAATTTCCATCGCCCTTTCGCCGACCTCGGCCATTGTCAGCGGAGGCCCGTCGGCCGATGTTTATTGGTGTTATACCGATCATGGAACCTGGGTCTCCAGCAGTTTCTATTTCTCCGAACTGCCGGCCTGGGTCAAACAATACAACAACGAAAAACATTATACGACCTTCCTCGACCGTAACTGGGAACCCAGCCGACCTTTCGACTCGTACCACAACACGGATCGCAGCGTCATCGATTTCGTAACCGAAAAGAAATTCCGCATTAAGGAATTTTTCCAGAATCTGTTCACCTCCTCGGACAAAAACGACGAACGATTCGATGTGGAAGCCTTGCAATACTCTCCATTCGGCAACAGCTTGGTTACCCATTTCGCCCGCCAGGCCATCATCAGCGAGACCCTCGGCAAGGATGAACACACCGACCTGCTGACCATCTGTTACGACACTCCGCGTCATGTCAGCGAGCATTTCGGTCCCCGTTCGATCGAGTTGGAAGACATGTACTACAAACTGGACGCCGAAATCGGCGAAATGATCCAATTCATCTTCTCTCAGGTCAAACCGGAAGAAGCGATCATTCTGCTGACGTCCGACCACGGAACCAGCGACACCTTCCGCGAACCGAGCCGTATTCCCATGGGCCAGTTCAACGCCGATCAGTTCAAGATGATCATGAACGGCTTTCTCAGTGCCCAATACGAACCGGGAAACTGGATCATCGACTATATCGACCGGCAGTTGTACCTGAATCGGGAAATGATCTACAAATACGGCTTCGATTTGGCCGAAGTCCAAACCCGAGCCGCCAATTTCGCCCTGCAGTTTCGGGGCGTATCGGCAGCCATGACCTCCTCGGCCATGCAAAGCGGCTACTTCGGGAAAGGTTACGCCGAAAAAATGCAGAACAGTTTTTATCCGAAACGTTCAGGCGATATCACCATCAACCTGATGCCGGGTTGGATCGAATTGCGCGAAGGTGTGGTTTCGACGAGCGGTTCGCTCTATGAATACGACACCCATGTGCCGTTGATGTGGCTGGGCGGCGGTGTAGGCACCAACCAGATCGACCGCACCGTCTCCATGAGCGATGTAGCCCCCACCCTCGCCCAAATCATGCAGATTCCCGTCCCCAATGCCGCCACGGGCACCGTTTTGGAAGAAGTCGTGCGATAAACAAACCTTAAACGATGAGTATCAACGAAATTCAAGACGCCATTATCGACGAATTTTCCATATTCGACGACTGGCTGAACAAATACGACTACCTGATCGAACTGAGCCGGGAGTTGCCTCCCATCGACGAAAAACACCGCAACGACCAATACGTGATCAAAGGCTGTCAATCGAGAGTGTGGGTCGACGCCGAACTGCGCAACGGACGCATTTATTACACGGCCGACAGCGATGCCATCATCACCAAAGGCATCATTGCCTTATTGATTCGGGTTTTCAATGGACAAACACCCGATGACATACTCTCGGCCGACCTCTATTTCATCGACCGGATCGGCCTGAAAGAAAACCTCTCGCCGACACGGGCCAACGGCCTGTTGGCCATGATCAAACAGATGAGGCTGTATGCTCTGGCCTACAAAAGCAAAATGTAAAACATCATGACGACGCCGCAAGAAATCATACGTATTGAACAAGATATTATTCTGACACTCAAAAATATTTACGACCCCGAAATACCGGTCAACGTGTATGATCTGGGGTTGATCTACGAAATCGACGTGGAGCCCGACGGGGTCGCCACGATCCGCATGACACTGACCGCCCCGAATTGCCCGATGGCCGATCAGCTGCTCGAAGATATCCACACCCAGGTCGGCAAGGTGAACGGCGTCAAAGAAGTCAATGTCGTACTGACTTTCGATCCACCCTGGGATCGCAGCATGATCTCGGAAGAAAGCCTGTTGGAACTGGGGCTTTTATAAGTTCCCTCGCCCCATGGGGATAGCTCCATGCACAGAGCGTTTTCCCGAAAAAATCCGTATCTTTGTCTGACGCGCATTCGAAAAGCGTCAGGGATGATTTTCAACTCTTTTTCATCAGTTCGGGTCTATGTCTTCACTTTTGCAGCAAGAACTGCTTAAATTGGTTTGGGTAAACAAACTCTACACGTCGCAGGGTTTGAAAACCCGGGATGGCCATTGCGTCGTCGTTATCCATCCCGGACAAATCAACCCGGCTGCAGGTCCCGACATTATCGGCGCTCAGGTCGAAATCGACGGGGTTCAATACAGCGGTCCGATCGCCATCCATGTCAAAGCCTCCCACTGGCGCCAACAGCTGCATCATATCGACATGGAATACGACAACTGCATTCTCCATGTCGTCCAAGAGGACGATGCCACCGTTTGTCGGGTTCAGGACGGGCAACCCATCCCGACCGTTACGATCAGCTATCCGGATTCACTGGATGAAACCTACCGCTATCTGACCGACCATCAAAACGGTTCGCTGCCTTGCGGTCATTTGCTGCGATCGATGGAAAGCGTCAACCGCTATCACCTGCTGACCCGACTGATGATCGAACGACTGGAACGCAAGTACCACGATTTTCTGCATCTCTACGCTCAAGGCGGAAACAACTGGAACGAAGCATTCTACATCACCCTGTTCATTGCCATAGGCACCGGCAAGAACAAAGAGGCCTTTACGAAACTCGCTCAACTCGTCTCTTACAGCAACCTGTGCCGGGTCAAGGAATCGCTGCTGTCGGTCGAAGGACTGTTACTGGGGGCTGCGGGGCTGCTCAATACCGAACAAACGGGACGTTTTCCCGATGCCTACACCGTTCGGTTGCAGGAAGAGGCCGATCACCTTTGCCGTCGTTTCGGAATCCAGCCCATGCAGGCTCGGGAATGGGAAATCCGTAAATGTCGTCCCGGAAATCATCCGGTCATTCGCATTGCCGAGTTGGCTTCGCTGCTGTGTTCCAAAGAATTTCTGTTTTCCAGACTGATCGACTGCACGAGTCCGGAAGAAATCCGGCAAATTCTCAGCGCAGAAACTTCCGAATACTGGCACACCCATCATTTGCCGAGTCATCGCAGTGATTTTTCCGTGAAACGAATCGGCGAAATGACTCAAAATTCCCTGATCATCAACCTGGTGGTCCCGATGATGTTCACCTATGGGAAAACCCACGGAAACGAACAGCTGCAAGAACGAGCCATCGATATCCTCGAAAAAGTCGAAGCCGAACGGAACGAATATGTCAAGAACTGGAGTCAGGCCGGCATTCTCGTTGAAAACGCCTTTTTCTCCCAGGCGCTGATCCAACTCTCCAAGGAATACTGTTCGAAAAAACGGTGTGCGAGTTGCAATCTGGGCAAGATCATCTTGTGTTCTCAGGAAAAACCCCTATCTTTATCCGATATTTTATAAACCTTACACAGAAACCTAAATATGAGTTTAGTCACCGGAATGCTGAAACTATTCTTCGGAACAAAAAGCGATAAAGACCGAAAAGAAATCGAACCTTACGTCGAAAAAATCAAGGCCGTTTATCCTTCCGTCGATCAGTTGAGCGACGACCAACTGCGAGCCCGTAGTGCGGCTTTACGGCAAGCCATTGCCGATTACATCGCAGCGGATGAGGCTAAGATCGTCGACCTGAAAGCCAAATTGGAACATGTCGACACCTCGCTGGACGACAAAGAACGCATCTCGAAACAAATCGACGAACTGACCGAAGAAATCGACCGGAAAATCGAAATAAAACTGGACGAAATTCTACCCGAAGCCTTCGCCATTGTAAAGAGTACGGCCCGCCGCTTCGCACAAAACACCCAAATCCGAGTACAGGCCACCGATTTCGACCGGGATCTGGCCGCCACCAAAGACTTTGTCACCATCGAAGGCGATACGGCCGTGTATGCCAACAGCTGGACGGCCGGAGGTAATAAAATCACCTGGGACATGGTTCACTACGACAGTCAGTTGTTCGGGGGCGTCGTGCTGCACAAAGGGAAAATCGCCGAAATGGCGACCGGGGAAGGGAAAACCCTGGTAGCTACCCTGCCCGTATTTCTGAACGCTTTGGCCGGCAAGGGGGTTCACATCGTTACCGTGAACGACTACCTGGCCCGACGCGACTCGGAATGGATGGGCCCCATCTATGAATTCCACGGTCTGTCGGTCGACTGCATCGACCTGCACCAACCCAACTCGGCCGCCCGTCGGAAAGCCTATATGGCCGACATTACGTTCGGGACCAACAACGAATATGGGTTCGACTACCTGCGCGACAACATGTCGATTTCACCGGAAGACCTCGTACAGCGCAAACACCACTACGCCATTGTCGACGAAGTGGACTCGGTGCTGATCGATGACGCCCGTACCCCGTTGATCATCGCCGGCCCCGTACCCAAAGGCGACGACCAGATGTTCGAACAATACCGGGGAGCCGTAGAACACCTCTTCAATGAACAGCGTGCTTTGGTCACCCAATTGCTGGCCGATGCCAAACGACTCATTTCGGAAGGAAAAACCGAAGAAGGAGGGGTTCTGCTGTACCGTGCCCATAAAGGTCTGCCCAAATACAAACCGTTGATCAAATACCTCAGCGAACCGGGGATCAAGGCCCTGATGCAAAAGACCGAAAACATCTACATGCAGGATAACAACCGCCGCATGCCGGAGATCGTCGACGATTTGTATTTCGTCATCGACGAAAAACTCAACTCGGTGGAACTGCAGGACAAAGGTCATGACAATCTGGCCCGTCAGGTAGGCGAAGAAGGGTTCTTCGTGTTACCCAACATGGGGAACATCATGGCCGATATCGAAAAGAGCAACCTTTCGCCGGAAGAAAAAGCGGCCAAACAGGACGAAGTTCTCAACGACTATGCCATCAAATCGGAACGCGTCCATACGATCAACCAGTTACTCAAAGCCTACAGCATGTTCGAAAGGGATGTCGAATATGTGGTTATGGACAACAAGGTGAAGATCGTCGACGAACAGACGGGCCGTATTCTCGAAGGTCGTCGCTATTCGGACGGTCTGCATCAGGCCATCGAAGCCAAAGAACGGGTGAAGGTAGAAGCCGCCACCCAGACTTTTGCGACGGTGACCTTGCAGAACTACTTCCGCATGTACCACAAACTGGCCGGGATGACCGGTACGGCCGAAACCGAAGCCAGTGAATTCTGGAGCATCTACAAACTGGATGTGGTGGTTATTCCTACCAACCGTCCCGTGATCCGTGAAGACAAGGATGATCTGATCTACAAAACCAAACGCGAAAAATACGCCGCGGTGATCGAACAGATCGACGAGCTGGTCAAACAGGGACGTCCGGTTCTGGTGGGTACCACGTCGGTGGAAATCTCGGAACTGCTCAGTCGTATGCTCAAATTGCGAGGTATCAAGCACAACGTACTTAACGCCAAGCAGCACCAACTGGAAGCCCAGGTAGTAGCCGAAGCCGGACAAACAGGACAGGTAACCATCGCTACCAACATGGCCGGTCGTGGTACCGACATCAAACTCTCGCCCGAGGTCAAAGCCGCAGGCGGTCTGGCCATCATCGGCACCGAACGCCACGAATCCCGCCGTGTGGACCGTCAGCTCCGCGGACGTGCCGGACGTCAGGGTGACCCGGGTTCGTCCCAGTTCTTCGTCTCGTTGGAAGACAACCTGATGCGTCTGTTCGGTTCGGAACGCATCGCCGGACTGATGGACCGGATGGGTCTGAAAGAAGGGGAAGTGATCCAGGCCGGCATGATGTCCAAAGCCATCGAACGCGCCCAGAAAAAGGTCGAAGAAAACAACTTCGGGATCCGTAAGCGTTTGCTCGAATACGATGACGTCATGAACGCTCAGCGCGAGGTGATCTACACCCGTCGCCGCCACGCCCTCTATGGCGAACGCATCGAAGTCGACCTGAACAACATCATCATGGACTACGCCGAAGCGTTTGTGGACACTTATGCCGACGGCGAATTCGAAGAATTCAAATTCAACATGATCCGTCAGGTCGCCGTTCAACCCTCGTTCGACGAAACGGCCTACAAAGCCGCCAGCAAAGAAACGCTCATCGGCATGGTCGTCAAGGATTTCCAGGACGCATACAGCCGCCGGATGAATTCCGTCGCCACGACCGCCTACCCGGTCATCAAACGGGTATACGAAGAACAGGCCGCACAGTTCGAAAACGTTTATGTACCGATTTCGGACGGCATTCGCGGATACAACGTACCGGTTAACCTGAAAAAGGCTTACGAAAGTCAGTGCAAGGAGATCTTCAAGAGTTTCAGCAAGATCGTCATGCTGAGCACCATCGATGAAAACTGGAAAGAACACCTGCGCGAAATGGACGACCTGCGTCAGAGCGTTCAGAATGCCTCCTACGAACAGAAAGACCCGCTGTTGATCTACAAATTCGAATCTTTCGAACTGTTCCGCAAGATGCTGGATAAAGTTAATCGGGAAGTGTTGTCGACCCTCTTCAAAGCCTTCATCCCCATCCGGGAAAACCCCGAAGCAGCCGCCAGCACTCAACAACCGGTTCAACGCCCGCGCACCGACATGTCCCAAATGCAGACCTCCCGCATGGAAGCCGCCGCTGCGGTCAGCCAGGGTCCCAGCAAACCGGCTCCGGTGCATGTCGAAAAGAAAATCGGTCGCAACGATCCCTGCCCCTGCGGAAGCGGCAAAAAATACAAACAATGCCACGGAAAGGGACTGTAACCGAACACTTCAATTTATTCAGAAAATAAAGTACCTCTTCATAAAAAAGCCGGTTTCTATAAGCAAAACCGGCTTTTTTATTTCAATTATTCAGGTTTTATACTATTTTTGCAGCAAACCATTAAAACTACCGACCCTATGAAACTGCAATCGTTCGTAGCGGCTTTATTCTGTCTATGCGCACCGATGTTCCTGGCGGCTCAGGAAGCCTGTGACTGGGAAACCGCCTTCCGCATCAAACAGGAAGTAGCCACACACTCGCAAATCGATTCTCTGATCTACAACATCATCGATGCAACCGGCCCCCGACTGACCGGTTCGGACCGGATGGAAGCCGGCTATGAAGCCGCTCTGGCTCAAATGAAGGCTTTCGGACTGGAAAATGTCCGCAAAGAATTTGCCCGCGACTGGCACCGAGGCGGTTGGGATATCACCAAAGCCTACTGCGCCATGACCGCTCCCTATTACATGCATATCTATCCCTTGGTTGTCGGCTGGAGCGGAGGCACCGACGGACTGAAAAAAGGGGACGTCATGGTCGTTACGGCCCGAAATTTCGACGAACTGCACAGCTATGCCGGCAAAGTCAAAGGGAAAATCGTCCTGCTGGGCTCGAACTATCGCTATCAGATGAAGGACACCCATTATCCACTGCGTATTCCGGACGAAGAGTTGCAGAAAATGGAAACCGACTACCCGATTACGGGCTTCGGCGCACCCCGGAAAAACCGTACTCGCCCACCTTTTGCCTATGACGACATCGTGGACTTTCTGCAAAAAGAAGGAGCCATTGCCGTGATCAACAACAGCGGCGATTTCAATGTTCCTCGTACGACCCATTACGACTTCAAACAAGGCAGTAAACCTTCCCTGTGTCAATTGAATGTTACCAGTGAAGTTCACGGTCTGATGCAACGCATGATCGAACACGGCGAAAAAGTAAGTATGGAAGTAGAGGTCGCTGTCAAATATACCCCCGGACGTAAAATCTACAACATCATCGGCGAGATTCCGGGCACCGATCCCACCCTCAAAGATCAGATCGTCATGCTGGGCGCCCACCTCGACTCTCATCAGGGCGGTACCGGAGCCACCGACAACGGAGGCGGGTGTGTCACCATGCTCGAAGCCATGCGGACCCTGAAGGCTCTGGGTATCCAACCTCGCCGCACCATCCGTATCGCACTTTGGGGCGGAGAAGAAATGGGACTTCACGGATCGAGCGGTTATGTAGAACAACATGTATACGATCCAAAAACCGACACGAAAAAAGAAGAATACGACAAGATTTCGGTCTACTTCAACGCCGATTACGGTCCCGGTCGTTTCCGCGGCATCTATACCCAGGACAATCTGATGGCCGGTCCGATTTTCCGGGCCTGGATGGAACCGTATCGCGACATGGGGTTGACCACGGTCTCGAACCGCAGCATGGGCAGTACCGACCACATGCCGTTCGACGATGCCGGCATTCCGGGATTCCAGTTCATTCAGGATTATATCGAATGGACGCGGGGTGCTCATCAGGCCATGGATTATTCGGACCGATTGGTGGTTGCCGACCTCAAACACAATGCCGCCGTTATGGCCTGGTTCGTATACAACGCAGCCATGCGGGATGAAATGATACCGCGCAAACCGAAACAATAACCCCCGGATTATTTAGTATAGTTTTCATCGATAAAGGGCCTTTTTCAAGGCCCTTTACTTTTATTTTTCCGTTTATCCTCCCCATCAGATATGCCGATACAGGCCATCAATCGGACGTTTATTTTGTGGCGAATTCTCTATCTTAGTATAGCCGGCATTTACCCTATTTCATTACTTAAATTCAAAAGCCATGAAAAAGATTTTATTGATGATGGCAATGGCTCTGTTTGCGGTACAGGGCTTCAGCATGGAAAAAGCCGTCACATCCGACAACACCTCCGCAAAAGCGATTCTCGTAACGCTCGACAACGATGCGACCCTCACCACCTGCCAGATTTGGTTGACAACGATGAACGGAACTTGGTGGCTCCGTGCACAATATCCCGTAGCTTCCAATGTAGATGTCGTAATCGATGGTCCTGGACTGGCAGGCATGATTTATACAATTCCGAGGGGAAACAATGAATATAATACGAATATTCCCGACAGCATGATCGCCACCATTGCTGAAATTTTCAGCGGTTCCGACGGCACCTATCAATACGTACTTTAAGATCCCCTGACGACTGACCAATATAGTAGTAAAAAGGAGTCCGATCGGACTCCTTTTTACTACTCTTTTTCCAGCACATCGGCGACCTCTTTCTCGGCCTTGCGCAGTTTTTCTTTACACAATTTGATCAACTCGGCCGCCCGTTTGACCTGAGCCCCCAGTTCATCCACATTCATTTGTTCATTATTGAACTTTTCCAAAATAGACTCGACCTCTTCGATCGCCTGTGTATACGTTATTTCCGTCTTTCCCATATGATTCGATTTTATGATTTAGTCGTCTGAGTTTGCCGGACCTCGGCTTCGATCCGACCGTCGTACAACTGGATATCCAGTGAATCACCCCGTTGCAGCTCTTCCACGCCGGTCACCGCACGGCCATCCCTGCGAACTACGGCAAATCCTCGTTGCAAAATACGACGAGGGTCCTGCCCCGAGACCAAGTCTCCCATCCACTTCAATTCCCGATTCCGGGCCTGCAGGTAATCCCGCACCACAGTCGACAAGCGTCGGGAAGAAACATCCAAAGCCACGGATCGTGCCGAAAAATAATAGCCGGACGCCTGTTGCAAACGCGTCCGATAGCTCTCCAAACGGGATAACTGACGTTGGACCTCACGTCCGGTAGCAAGATGCAAGGCACTCTGAAGTTGTTCCAATCGCATCTCCAAGCCATGAATCAGCTCCGAAGAGACCATGCGCAAGGTATAGGTTCCCTGTTGCAGTCGTTGTTTCTGAGCCTCCAACAGTTCCCACGCGGCCGCGGCAATTTCCCCGAACATGCCTTCTATACAGGCCTCAAAATTTTCGCTCGTTTCTTTCAGATAAACCGCTACTGCCGTCGGGGTTTTCAGCGAAACCGCCGCCACCAGATCGGCTACACTCTGATCCTTGTCGTGACCGATACCGGTCAATACGGGCAACGGGAATTGGGCCAGATGACAACACAGGCGGTAGGAATCGAAAGCCCCCAAATCGCTTTGTGAGCCACCTCCCCGGATCAGCACCAATACATCGAACTCATCCAAACGTTCGGCCACACGTTCCAAAGCTCCAATGACAGCCTCCTCGGCCCCGGCCCCCTGCATGAACGAGTCGAACAACTCGACTTCGAATCGATAGGAAGACGCCCCCAATTCACGCATAAAATCCTGATACCCGGCTGCATTGCGGGACGAAACCACCGCGATACGCTGCATCACCTGAGGAAGAGGCATTTCGCGATTCATGTCGAAAATACCTTCCTGCTGCAAACGAGCGATCGTTTCCTGACGCTGACGCTGCATATCTCCCAATGTATAATTGGGATCGATATCGATAATCTGCAACGAAAGTCCATATAATTCGTGATAGGAGACCACGCCTTTTACCAACACATTCAGCCCTGCGGACAAAGGCTGTCCCGTCGCCTCCCGAAAATAAGGATCAAGCATCTGAAAAGTCGAGCGCCAGATCACGGCCGAGACCTTGGCTCGCGGCACATGATTCGCTCCTCCCTTTTCGACCAGTTCCAGGTAACAATGCCCCGAATAATTGACTTTCAGTTCGCTGATCTCAGCCGTCACCCAATAAGGCAAGGGATGGGCCTGATCGATACCCTGCTTGATGAGTGCCTGCAGCTGACTGAGCGTAATGGATTCGGTCATGGTTCGATCAGTTATTTACCCGAAAAACCTTTTGCACGCCCTTAATTCGCAACAGGTTATGGATCACCATATCCACCATCTGGCTACTGGTTACCTCGATATTGACGAGTCCCGAAAGCACACCGCCTGCCGAACCTAAATTCATCGAACGAATATTGATTTTCAAATCCCGGTTGATGACTTCGGCAATCTTGTTCACCAAGCCCGTACTATCCTCTGCCTGGATTCGGATGGTTGCCCGGAATGAACCGGTCACCGCCTCTTTCTGCCAGCGGGCCGGCAACACCCGGTACGGATAGCGATCCTTTAACCGCAAGGCATTGGGACAGTCGCAACGATGAATGGTGATTCCGTTGCTGACCGTCGTAAACCCGAATATTTCGTCCCCATAGATCGGATTACAGCACTTCGCCAATTTATATTCGATGTTGCTCAACGACTCGTCGATCACCAAAGCATCATCGCTACCCGTCTGCAAACGTGCCGGTGTTTTAAGGATTCGTGCGCCCTCGTCCGGAACCGTTTCGGCGTTCAAATAACGCTGCAGCAACTCCTTCACCTCCCCAAGTCCGATCTTTTCCTGTGCAATCAGCCCATACAGTTCAGTACCGGTCTTTTTCTTATAGTGTTTGCACAAAAAAGTCACCGCATCATCCATCGGGATGGAGAGTTTCCAGTTCTTGAGTTTACGTTCCAATTCCTCCCGTCCCAGCAAAGCCGCTTTGGCCTGTTCTTCGCGCAAATAAGCCTTGATGCGACTGCGCGCCTTGCCGGTAGTCACAACGTTCAACCAATCGGCTTTGGGCTTTTGGGTTTTGGATGTCAGGATTTCCACGATATCCCCATTCCGCAACACCTCCTTGAAAGAGACATTACGATGGTTGACCTTACCGCCCACACAGGAAGATCCTAACCCGGAATGTATTTCGAAAGCAAAGTCGAGCACCGTCGCTCCCTCGTTCATCTTGCGCAGATCACCATTGGGCGTAAACACGAAAATTTCACCCGACGAGAGTTTGGCATCGAATCGTTCCGTCAATCCTTCGACCTGTGCGGATTCCATGGTTTCGCGCAATTTAGCGAACCACTCTTCGGTTCCCATGCCGTCGCGCTTCACGCCCTTGTAACGCCAATGGGCCGCTACGCCTCGTTCAGCAATCTCATCCATACGTTCGGAACGAATCTGTATTTCGACCCATCGTCCCGTATCGGTGACCACCGTCGTATGCAGGGACTCGTATCCATTGGATTTGGGAATCGATATCCAGTCGCGCATACGATCCGGATTGGGCGTATAAAAATCCGTCACGATGGAATAAACGCCCCAACAAAGTGCCTTTTCCTGTTCGGGCGGACAGTCGATCACGATCCGGATAGCGAACAGATCGAACACCTCCTCGAAAGGAATGTGCATGCGTTTCATCTTCCGCCAAATCGAATAAATCGATTTGGTCCGGCTTTTCAGGTGGTAATGGTAGCCCTGTTGCTGCATCTTTTCTTCGATGGGCCGGACAAATTCTTTGATGAACTGGTCTCGTTCATCGGCCGTATCGGCCAACCGCTGCTGAATGTAGGCATAATCTTTCGGTTCGAGATAGCGCAGCGAGATATCCTCCATCTCGCTCTTGATGGGATAGAGTCCCAGTTTATGGGCGATTTGGGAGTAGAGATGCAGACTTTCCCAAGACTTCTTCTTCCGCTTTTCCGGCGGGAACATTTCCAACGCCCGCATTACCTCCAGCCGATCGGCCAGTTTGATCAAAATCACCCGGGGATCGGTCGAATAGGAAACGATCAGTTCCCGGAAATTGTCGACCTGATCATCAGCCTCCTTCGTATCCACATCCGATATATTGCACAATCCCTGCAGGATTCCGATACAGGCATCCCCGTAACGTTTCCCCACTTCCGATGCTTCCATCAGTCCCAGCCGTACCACATCGTGCAACAGGGTAGATATCGTCGAGTTTCGTCCCAGACCGATCTCCTGAATCACGATCGAGGCCGTATTCAGGGAATGAAGCACCAACGGCGTACCGTCATGACGTGTCAGGCCGTCGAGTTTTTCGGCCGCCAACGTCAACGCATCGGTAATCATCCGATGGCTCAATTCGCTGAAAGTACTTTTTGAAAGCTCCAGAAACGGTTGCCAATACTCCGGAGCCAGTTTAATCTCTCTCTCTTCGGAAGCCATACGCACGGTGTTTTATCATTCAACAATTCTTTTACTCATTTTCAGGCGGAAATTCCTTCGACCTACGACGAATCTTCCAGCTTTTTCTATACAACGAACGGGATGCTCCTTTTAGTCCCTACCCGATCGAAAGCAAATCGTTCCACCTCTCTACCCAACCCGCCATGCCTCTGAATCCGATCCAGCTACCCGACCCGCAGAGAACTGTTCAACTTTCCGAACCACCCCGGGAGATGGAGTCCGTCCCTCAGAGGATCACTTTCGATGGAGCAGCTTAGACTGCCTTAAAAATAACATTTTTTCTCGAGATATCCGCACCAAACCACTCTTCCGTTCCCCGAAGCAAGCCCTGATCCCCCCACCAAAAAGGGGATATTCCTATTTTGGAACATCCCCTTTTTCCTGAGGTTTACAGCGACCTATTTCCGAAGAAATTTACGCGGTTTTACCATATTTTCCGGAGAGAGGATATTGTCCAGTTCCTCTTTGCTCATCAGTTTCTTTTCCAGTACCAGATCATAAATTCCTTTACCGGTTTTCAAGGCTGTCTGAGCCAGTTCGGAAGAGACTTCATAACCCAGGTAAGGATTCAGAGCCGTTACCAGACCGATGCTGTTCATCACCATACGACGACATACATCCGCATTGGCCGTGATCCCTACGATGCATTTATCCTTGAGGGTATTCATCCCGTTCACCAGCATTTCGATGCTTTCGAACAGGCTGTGAACGATAATCGGTTCCATCACATTCAGTTCCAACTGACCGGCTTCGGCAGCGACCGTTACCGTCAGGTCGTTCCCGATCACCTTGAAGGCAACCTGATTGACCACTTCGGGAATCACCGGATTGACCTTACCCGGCATGATGGACGAACCCGGCTGCATGGGAGGCAGGTTGATTTCGTTGAGCCCCGTGCGCGGTCCCGAAGAGAGCAAACGCAAGTCGTTGCAGATTTTCGAAAGTTTCACGGCCATACGTTTCAGGGCCGAAGAGTTCATGATGAATGCCCCGGTATCATTGGTCGCTTCGATCATGTTGGAGGCAGCCACCAGGGGCAGCCCCGTAATTTCACGCAAGTATTTGATACACAACGGCGAATAATCCGGATCGGCATTGATACCCGTTCCGATAGCCGTTGCCCCCATGTTCACTTCCAGGAAGAGTTTGAGGTTTTGTTTGAGTCGGTCTACTTCTTCAGCCAAGTTGGCGGCATAGGCTTCGAACTCCTGACCCAAGGTCATGGGAACCGCATCCTGCAACTGGGTACGCCCCATCTTGATCACACCGGCAAACTCCGTCCCTTTGGCGCGGAAAGCTTCGACCAGCCCCTGCAGAGAATAGATCATCTTTTCCACGCTGTTGATCAAAGCGATCTTAACAGCCGTAGGATAGGCATCGTTGGTCGACTGAGACAGGTTGACATGATTGTTGGGGTGGCAATATTTGTATTCGCCTTTTTTGTGGCCCAGCAATTCCAAGGCACGGTTGGCGATTACTTCATTGGCATTCATATTGGTCGAGGTTCCGGCCCCCCCCTGTACCATATCGACTACAAAATGATCGTCGAATTTTCCGGCACGCACTTCCTGGCAGGCGATGATGATCGCTTCGGCAATTTTAGCATCCAGCAGGCCCAAATCACGGTTGGCACAAGCGGCGGCTTCCTTCACCATGGAGAAGGCTTTGATCAGTTCCGGAAAGAAATGAAGACGGACGCGGCTGATGTGGAAATTTTCCATCGCACGCATGGTCTGCACGCCGAAATAGTATTCAACGGGAACTTCCTTGTTTCCCAGCAGGTCGTGTTCGGTACGGGTTTCGCCCGACAACGTTTTTTTAGTAATGTCCATGAGTTAGTATTTAATGTTTTAAAATTTAAATTCGTAACAAAATTTTCGTATCGGAGCCCAAATTTAATCAAATTAACCCAATTCGGTTAAAAATATCGAACAAAAAAAAGCCGGTACGATTTGTACCGGTTCTTCAAAGGGGTTAACGTTCTTATTCTGTTACAAATAGCGTTTCAGCAAATCCTTCATCTGTTCAGCCAATTTCCGGGCTTCCCGGCCTGCAGCCGTTGCAAAATCCTCCTCTTTCCCAGCATAAATGATACCCCGCGACGAATTGACCAGCAGTCCGCAACGGGCATTCATGCCGTAACGAGCCACCTCTTCCAGACTGCCACCCTGAGCCCCTACGCCGGGCACCAGCAGGAAATGATCGGGGATCAAGGCACGAATGCCTTTCAGCATGCGGGCCTGCGTAGCCCCCACGACATACATCATATTGTCTTCGCTGCCCCATTCCCGAGAAACGTCGATCACCTTTTCGTAAAGACAACCTCCGTCTTCGAGTTTCAACAACTCGAAATCGGCTGCACTGGGATTGGAAGTCAAGGCCAACAGAACAGCCCATTTCCCTTCGAACTTCAGGAACGGGTCGACCGTATCACGCCCCATATAGGGAGACAAGGTCACTCCATCGACCAGGTCCGTCGCATAAAACGCCCGGGCATACATCTGGGAAGTATTTCCGATATCGCCTCGTTTGGCATCGGCGATAATCAGAATTTCGGGATAGTTTTCCCGAATATAACGCACCGTTTTTTCGAAACTGATCCATCCTTTAGCCCCATTGTCTTCGTAGAAAGCCAAATTGGGTTTATAACAAACCGCATAAGGGGCCGTGGCATCCACGATGGCCCGGTTGAAAGCGAACACAGGATCGTCCTCTTTCAACAAATGAACCGGAATTTTGTTCAGATCGGTATCCAGGCCCACACACAAGAAGGAACCCTTGGCTTGAATCTGTTCGAACAACTGATTTGAAGTCATATCGCGTTAAATTTATTGGCTTTGTTCCGACGAATCCTATCCTCTTTCCACAAAAGACCAAACCCCTGCCCCGTCACGGGGTCGATTACTGTTCGCTTTCCTTGAGACGTTCGGCGTTTTCGGCCACCTGCAGCTTATCGATGATCTCCTGCAAATCCCCATCCATCACGGCACTCAGGTTATAAAGCGTCAGGTTGATGCGGTGATCCGTCACACGGCCCTGCGGATAGTTGTAGGTCCGGATCTTCGCACTGCGGTCTCCGGTCGAAACCATCGTTTTCCGCTTGCTGGCGATTTCATCCAGGTATTTCTGATACTCAAGGTTATAAATACGGGTACGCAACTCTTCGAAAGCCTTGTCGAAGTTCTTCAGCTGCGATTTTTGGTCCTGGCACTGCACCACGATTCCCGTGGGAATGTGGGTTAAACGAATGGCCGAATAGGTCGTATTGACCGACTGCCCCCCGGGACCCGAGGCACAGAAAATATCCTTGCGCACATCGTTCATATTGATCTCCAGGTCGAATTCTTCGGCCTCGGGCAAAACGGCCACCGAAGCCGCCGAAGTATGAACACGGCCCTGGGTTTCGGTTTGAGGCACACGCTGTACCCGATGAACCCCCGATTCATACTTCAACACCCCGTAAACACCTTCGCCCGTCACCTTGACGACCACTTCCTTGAATCCGCCCGCAGCGCCTTCGCTGGCGCTGTTGATCTCGTATTTCCAGCCCCGTTTTTCGATGTACTTCAAATACATGCGCAACAGGTCCCCGGCAAAGATCGCAGCTTCATCCCCTCCAGTTCCGCCCCGGATTTCCAGAATGGCATTTTTGCTGTCCTGCGGATCGGCCGGAATCAACAACAGTTTGATCTGTTCTTCCATGGCCGCCAAAGCCGGTTCCAGTTCGGCGACTTCCTCACGGGCCATCTCACGCAACTCATCGTCTTTCTCATTCTGGAGAATATCCCGGGCATCGGCCAGATTGTTCAAAGCCGTCCGGTACTTTTCGCTGGTTTCCACGATCGGCTGCAGTTCCTTGTACTCTTTGTTCAGGGCAACGAACTTTTTCATATCGGCGATCACCTCCGGGTCGGTCATTTGCTGAGAGATCTCCTCGTATTTGATTTTCAGGCCGTCGAGGCGCGAAAGAAGCGAATTTTCAGACATATTCACAGGCTAAATTAGGCCTACAAAGGTAAACATTTTTTTGATTTTTCGTATCTTGTGCGCCTCTGCGGCGACGCTTATGAAGAAGTTCATCTGGCAAGGAATCGGATACACGGCTGTAGGGCTGGGGTTTGCAGGGGCTTTTCTACCCTTGTTGCCGACCACGCCTTTTTTGCTGTTGGCCGTATACTGCTTTTCCAAAAGTTCGCCGGCCATGAACGAATGGCTACTGAAAAACAGGCTCTTCGGACGTTATCTGCAAAACTACCAGCGCGGAGCCGGCATCCCGCCGGACGTCAACCTCGCCACCCTGATCATGCTCTGGAGCGGCATTGCCTTTTCGGCCATCGTTCTCACCGACGATCTACGCATACGGGGTATTTTACTGCTGACGGTGATTCTGATCACCTGGCACATCCAACGCATCGGCCGCCGGAAAAAGCAGAACCACATTCTCCTGTTCGTGCCTTCCGAAACGGAAATCGCTCTCCTTCGCAAGAACCTCCCCGATTCTGTCGTCATGATCCAAAGCGGAATCGGCATGCTGCAAACCGCACTCACCCTGGAACGGGTGCTGCGCACGGAACGTCCCTCCCGAGCTATTCTGGCCGGCATTGCAGGCGCCTATTCCACCAGCGGCCTGCATACGGGCGACTGCGTGGCGGTCCAGGCCGAATACACCGCCGACACCGGATCGTTTTCCGGTACACGTTTCACGCCCAAATTCAGACAACGCTACGACTGTCCGACCCCACTTCCACCGGGATTACCCCCCGTGACATCCCTCTGCGTCAATGCCGCCGGAGCCCCCTTCCTGCCGACCTCGGATGCACAGATCGAGAATATGGAAGGTGCCGCTTTTTTCGCCCTGTGCCGACAACAGGGCATTCCCTGTTGGGAAATACGAGCTATTTCCAATACCGTGGGCGAACCGTTCGAACGCTGGGATATACCTTTGGCCACCCAGCGGTTGACCGAAACCCTCAACCGCATACTCCATGAAACTGACGCTTAGTCTATCGCCCTGCCCCAACGACACGTTCATGTTCGACGCCCTGCTGCACGGACGCATCGACACCGAAGGCCTGCGCTTCGAACCGACTTTCGCCGACATCGAGCAACTGAATGCCGCTGTATTACATCATCATAGCGACATCTCCAAAATCAGCTATGCCGTTTTGCCCGAAATCCTGTCCGACTACCAAGTCCTCGACAGCGGCAGTGCCTTGGGACGAGGGAACGGCCCGCTGTTGGTCAGCCGGAGGCCTTTGCGTCGGGAAGAGCTTCAGGGGATGAGCATAGCGGTTCCCGGTCTGCACACGACCGCCAACCTGCTTTTGGAGCGGTTATTTCCCGGTATCGGCCCCCGACACCCCCACCTGTTCTCCGAAATCGCTCCGCTGATAGCCCAAGGAGCATACCCGGCCGGTGTACTGATTCACGAAGGACGATTCACCTACCGAACACTCGATCTGCTACCGATTGCCGATCTGGGGCTGGAATGGGAACGGCAGACCGCTCTGCCACTTCCTTTAGGAGCCATCGTCGTCTCCCGGCGTCTGGAACCCGCCCTGCGAAAAACGATCGATCGGGTTTTGCGGCGCAGCATCCAATACGCATTCGAACACCCGGAGGCATCCGCCGATTTTGTTCGGCAACACGCCCAGGAGCTCGACGAAAAAGTTACCCGCCAACACATCGATCTTTTCGTAAATCGCTACTCCCTGAGTCTGGACAAAGAGGGACATCAGGCCGTCCTGCAACTATTAAACCTGCACGATCAAGAGATATTCGTATGATAGCGCAAACATTGGATCGGCTACGGGCCGAAGACAATTTCCGCACCTTGCCCGACTTGCGTGTCGAAGGCAAATACCTGTTCCACGAGGGGAAACGCTACCTCAACCTCTCCTCGAACGACTACCTGGGCATCACCGACGAATCGTGGCAAGAGGAGTTCATGGAGGAGATCCTCGCCGAAAAACGATTCATGCTGAGCAACCCCTCTTCACGTCTGATTACCGGCAACAGCCCCGAATACCGACAACTCGAAGCCACGCTGTCCGAGCTGTTTTCAGGTCGGGAGGCTTTGGTACTGGGTTCAGGATACCTGGTCAACAGCGGGGTATTACCGGCCCTGACCACCAAAAAGGATCTGATTTTGGCCGACAAGCTGATCCATGCCAGTCTGATCGACGGATTGCGGCTGAGCGAAGCCGACATGCAGCGTTTCGCCCACAACGACCTGGAACATCTGGAACGTTTATTACGCAAACTGCGTTCCCGGTATGAGAACGTCTGGATCGCCACCGAATCGATTTTCAGCATGGACGGAGACATCGCTCCCCTGCGGGAAATCGTCGCCCTGAAACGACAATACGACTGTCGGCTGTATGTCGATGAAGCCCATGCTTTCGGGGTCTGCGGCCCCGACGGACGAGGCATCGCCGCTCAGACCGGAGTCATGAACGATTGCGACATCCTGATCGCCACGTTGGGCAAAGCCATTGCTTCCCAAGGGGCTTTCGTGATTTCGGATCCTCCGATCCGCGATTTTTTAATTAACCGGATGCGCACGCTGATTTTCTCGACCGCCCTCCCGCCCATTTCGCTACGCTGGACAGACCGGATACTCCACCGTTTGCCGGAAATGGAAGGGAAGCGCCAACAGTTACGCACTCTATCCCGACTGATCACCGGCACCGACCACAGCACCCACATCATTCCCCTGATGGCCGGAGAGAACCACCGGGCCATCGAAATGAGTCGTCAGATGCGGGAAGCCGGATTTTGGGTCATGCCTATCCGCTATCCGACCGTACCCAAAGGCAGTGCCCGGGTACGGGTATCGCTCAGCGCAACACTTCCTCCCGAAGAAATCACCCGATTCGCCGAATTATGGAAAAACGCTGGCTGGTAAAAAACAACAATCCCGATTTAATCGTTTTCGCCCTGGGATGGGCCTGTGAGCCTCAGGCCATCGCCCACATCCGTCCCTCGGGATACGACATATTGTGTCTGTACGACTATCGTGCACCGTCCGCTCTGTCGTCCCACGAATTCGAAGCATACCGGGCCGTCTACCTGTTTGCCTGGTCCTTCGGCGTCACGATGGCCGAACGCCTGCTCGCTTCCGTTCCTTTCCGAAAAGCCATCGCTCTGAACGGGACCCCTTATCCCGTGGACGATCGGTTCGGCATTCCGATCCGACCTTTCCGACTCACGCTCCGCAGTATTCGGTCGGCCGGCACCGACGCTTTCGAACGACGCACCTATGGAGCCTTTTATCCACAGGCCGCCTCCTGGACTCCCTCCCGAGACATAGAGGCCAAGACCGAAGAGCTGGAAACATTATACCATCTTTCCGTCTCGTCCCCCCGCCCTCCATTCTGCTGGCACACCGCCCTGATCGGTGGGCAAGATCTGATTTTCCCGCCCGAAAATCAACACGCCTGCTGGCAGGAACTTTCTCCCCAAACACGCATCGTCTACGCCCCGGACTCCCCTCACTATCCTTTTGCCGACCCACAACGCATTATGGAGCTGATGGCGGAATAAAGCCGGGAACTTTTTCTATCTTTGAGGCCTCAAAATCGATTCTTTTTTACGATGAATCCGGACAAAACCTGGTTACGCAACCGATTTACCGCCAACTTCCGCACATACAACACCCTGGCCGTCGTTCAGGATGAAATATGCGCCCGACTCGACGAATTGCTCGCCGCCAGCGGCCCCGTATCCATTGACCGCGGTTTGGAAATCGGAGCCGGAACCGGTTTTCTGACACGCCGCCTCATCAAACGCTACCCGACGGCCCGCTGGTTCATCAATGACCTCTCCGAGGGTGCCGAGCACTATTTGTCGCCTTATCTCCACCACACCGATTCTCATTATCAATGGGGAGACGCCGAAGTCGTTGCCCTGCCGGAGAATCTCGACCTGGTGGCTTCGGCTTCGACTCTTCAATGGTTCGATGCACTGCCCCGATTCTTACAACGGGTTCACTCCGGGCTGAATGCAGAAGGGGCCTTGATAGTAAGCTCATTCGGTCCGGAAAATTTCCGGGAAATCAAAGCCACCACGGGCGAAGGGTTGAATTATTACGATGCGGAGACCTTTCAACAACTGCTGAACGAATGCGGTTTCGAAATACTCGAATGGGAAGAATACCTCCGACAACTCACTTTCGATACTCCACGGGAGGTTCTGCATCACATTCGGGCCACAGGCGTCAACTCCATTCGTCCCGTCCGCTGGACGCGAGGCCGGCTGAAAGCATTCGAACAGACCTATCTTCAGCGTTTCGCGACCCCCCAGGGTAAAGTCACCCTCACTTACCATCCGATGTTGGCGCTCGCCCGAAAAATCTGATCTTCCCGAACGGCCGTCGTTCTGCTTTTGAAGGCGGTTTACCAAACAGCATCGACACCCAATCACCGTTTTTTATCGATCGGATTCATCCGCCTGACACATCCGCCCGCCGTTTCCGAGAAACAAGTTTTTCGTTCGAACGGATGAGATTCCGACGCTCCGTCATCGGCATTTCCCCGACCGGAATCCGTATGGAACAACTCCGTTTCCCCTCACCCCGACACCCGGGCGTCCCAGATTCGGACAATTTCTGTCGTTACACGGTATCTCCCATCCCCAAAATCAGAATACCCGGTTTTACAAAAAGTTGTAAAACCGGGTATTCTCTGTACGTAAAGTTTTTCAGGCTCCGTTTCGACACGGGATCATGACAAGAGGTTCGGTTTTGCAATCCGACAACACCATGGGCAGTCTCTGCTTCACGTTCTCTCTTCCGACAATCCCGTACGAACCTGAGTGGATTTCCCTCCCTCTACTTGTTATCTACTTTCAGGGCCAGGCTCTTAATCTGAAGATATTTTTCCGCAGAACCGTTCTTAAACGACAATTTATCGTCAAAAACAACTTTCGTACCGGCCGAGATCACCACCTGATCATTTGCCCATGCGAGCTGCAGACTGCCGACCCGTTGTGAAACGACTTCCTGTCCTTGTTCATCCAGACCGACCAACAGAACACCGTACGTCAAAAGTTGATCCTGACGGGTGCTATAATATTTGATCAGATCTTCTTTGTAATTGGCATTGATTTCCTGCGTGGTTTCAACATCACCGGCGACCACAAAACGAGGCGACGTGCTGCTGGCGAAGCCATCGAAAGTTACCGTCAAAGGAGTATTGACTTTCAATTCATTCCCCACCGCTACTTCCAATGTCGTTCCGGACCATGCCTGAGCGGCTTTTTCCAACTCACCGTGCAAATTTTCCTTCAGGGCTTCTCCTTCTTCATCGATGGCCTGAAGATCCTTAACATCCGTTGACTGCTGTGCCTTTTCGAGCAGGGCCGTCGTTTCTTTTTCATAATTCAGATAAATGCCAGGTACTGCGCCGAAAAGCATGGCATCGGAAGACGAAGAAGAGCCGGAACCGCCTCCACAGGCTATGAAGGCAAGCGCAGAAACTGCGATAGCTGCAAAAAAATTCATTTTCATAATCACAACATATTTAGGGGGTTAAACATGAACAGGTTTTCAAAACAAGCCATGGAACAAAAAAGTGGTCCGATCCAACTTCTCCTCAAAAACCTTTTAGCATTCCATCCCTCCTTCCGACTCAAAAGGCTTTCCTGCATCTACCTAATAAGACCCTGAGATCATTCCTGAAGCAGTTTTCAACTCACCTAAAAAACAAGTATTTCTTTTTTGCCGACTAATCACACGTATAAATATAATTATTTTTCTATTATATCTCACTATTGTTCACTTATTTTTATAAATTATTCAAACAAACCTAAAAAAATCAAGCCAACAAAAAGCTACAGACATAAAAGTTCAAGATCAAAATCCATACTCACAAAAAAGTTCGGAAACAAATCATCCACGATCCATTTCCGAACTTTTCTATTACACACGGCATATACCCGGATCTGTCTCTCGAAACGGAGTGCCGTTCACCGAACGTTCCTTTTCTTCCGGAGAAGCTCTCCATGACGATCCCGCCCCAATTTTCCATCAAAAACATAGCAGGGCGTATAAGCCGGGTTCTGTACTCCTTGCGGAGCCTCTACCATTTATCTAGGCCGGAGGTCTCCCCCACGGCTCATCAGCAACCTACCCCCCGACATCGGACGAGCAACCCTTATTTGTCGGTATACATGGTCTTGCAACCCGTCAGACGTACGGCCGGAACGTGTCGCCACGCCCGCGGTGGGCTCTTACCCCACCTTTTCACCCTTACCGGAAGCCGAAGCCTCCGGCGGTTGTTTTCTGTTACGCGACTATCCCCTCACGAAGATCTTCCCGTTAGGAAGGACGGCGCTCTGTGTTGCCCGGACTTTCCTCCCCCCGCGACAGTTTCCCGTCACAGGCAGCGGTAGAGCCTCCCTGCTATGCGGGAGCAAAGATACGACATGCCGAGAGCAAAAACAAACCTCCTTCGTTTTTGAAAAACCGGTTTTCCTTCCGACAAAGATTCTTTCGGAAGTCGTCCATCCAACGCGCAATATCCGTTAAGAATGGTTACCTTTGCCTCAATTTCAAAAAATATGAAACGAACCGATATCCGTATTTCCGATTACGACTATCCGCTGCCCGAAGAGCGGATTGCCAAATTCCCGCTCGAACACCGCGATGATTCCAAACTGCTGATTTACGATCGGGGAACAATCCGCCAAAGCCGTTTTGCTTCCATCGGAGAGGCCCTTCCCCCACACAGTCTGTTGGTATTCAACAACACCAAAGTCATCCGAGCCCGTTTGATTTTTTTCAAGGAAAGCGGAGCGCGCATCGAGATTTTCTGCCTCGAACCGCACGATCCGGCCGACTATGAACGGGCCTTTGCCGTCAAAGAGGCGTGTCAATGGCAATGTATCGTCGGCAACCTGAAAAAATGGAAATCCGGTTCTCTCCATATCGATTTCGAGGTGGCCGGACAGACACACCGCCTGTCCGCCCGAAAAATCGAGACGGTCGGCAAGGAACAGATCGTGGAATTTAACTGGAACGGAGATTTGACGTTCGGACAGGTTCTGGAAACACTGGGTCGGATTCCCATTCCGCCCTACCTGAACCGCGAAAGCCAGGAAGTAGACAACAGCCGCTACCAAACCGTCTATTCCAAACTGGAAGGTTCCGTAGCCGCACCGACCGCCGGACTGCACTTCACCCCGGAACTGATCGAACACTTATGCAGTACCGGACATCAGAGAGCCGAAGTAACCCTGCATGTAGGAGCCGGCACATTCCTTCCCGTCAAGACCGACGACGTGAGCGAACATCCCATGCATACCGAACACTTCGAAATCCACCGGGATACGCTGCAACAACTGATCGACAACCGGGGTCAAGTTACCGCCGTAGGAACCACCAGTGTCCGTACGCTCGAATCGCTTTGTGCTCTGGGGGCCCGCATTCTGACCGACGGCGACCCGCAACCGGAACGTACCATCGGGCAATGGGAACTTTACGATATTCCGGACGAACAAGAGGGAAAGATACTGTTGGAAGCGCTGGCCGACTATATGGACCGGACACAAAAGACCGCACTGAAAGCCGCCACACAGATTCTGATCATGCCCGGCTACCGTTTCCGGGTCGTGGACCGCATCATCACCAATTTTCATCAGCCCAAAAGCACCCTTCTTCTGCTGGTATCCGCTTTTATCGGCGACGACTGGCCTTCCGTCTATACTTATGCGCTGGAAAACGATTTTCGATTCCTGAGCTACGGAGACAGTTCTCTGCTGATCCGATAAGCCGTTCAGACAGGCTGGCCAACGCTCAGGAAGCGTCCGTTACGATTTCCGGGATGCGGCATCTTGAGCCTGTTCGGCTTCCACCTGGGCCCGGGATTTACTCTTGATAACGATATAAACCCCCAGAAACACCAACAAGGCCGCAAAACCTTTGGTGAACCCGAAGACATCCAGCCCCAGGGCCACAGCCGCCAGGGAAGAAACGAAAGGCTGCAAATAATTATACATCCCGACCACCGTAGGACGCAGAAACTTCTGGCCGATGGGAATGAGCATATAGGCCAGGAAAGTCGACCCGACCACCACATAAATGATCCCGCCGTAGACGCTCCAGCTCAAAGACGCATAATCGATCTGAACTGCGTCCTGATAGCAGAAAGGCACGGCGCAAATTCCCGCATACAGGAACATCCATTTCATCAGGGTTATGGGCGAATAACGCGAGATCAAGCGTTTAAAGGCACTCAGATAAATAGCGTAAGAAGTCGAGCCCAACAAACAGAGCAGATTCCCGGCCATACTGCTTTCGCCCCGGGCAATCGTCGTATTGTTGAGGATCAGAATCATGGCTCCGGCCGCACCGACCGCAACCCCCAACACTTTGAGCCAGGTGATGGGCTCTTTGAGAAAGAGGGCCGCAAACACCATCGTCAGGATCGGCACCATCGTCGATACAATCGAGGCGTCGATGGGTGAAGTCATCGAAAGTCCGATCAGAAACGAGGTCTGATTGAGCTGAATACTGAAAAACGAAGCCACAAACAACAACAAGAGATCCTTGGGCGAGACCCTCTCCCATTTGACAAACAATGAAGCGATCCAGAACAACACGGCCGCACCCGCCATACGAAACAAGTTCAAGGCATAGGGACTGACGGCCGGGTCGCTCAATACCATTTTGGCCACCGGGGCATTCAAACCAAAAATCAAATTGGCCATCAAAAGGGCCATATGGCCCCGTACATTCTTGTCGTCGGTAATCAACATCGCAAAATCGTCCTTGAAATTTCGGGGCAAATGTAGGTATTATTTGACATTAAACGAGAAACTCTCTACTTTTGAACCAGCGATCCGAAAAGGTTTTCACCCCTACCGGAGTGTTCTTCCCGAACGAATGAGCCTGAACCCGGAAACCGTTTCCGCGTTCCGCCGATTCCGAATCACGAAACGCCTTCTTCGCGGTCTTGCCAATCCCGACCCTCGCGCCATGAAAGAATTCACACCGAACGATTTTCTGCCCACCTCCCTCAAAGAAGTCCGCGCACGCGGCTGGGAGGAACTGGACGTCATTCTGTTTTCAGGAGACGCCTACATCGACCATCCGTCGTTCAGTGCCGCCGTGGTGGGCCGGTTATTGGAAGCCGAGGGGCTGCGCGTAGCCATCGTTCCCCAACCCAATTGGCGGGACGATCTGCGCGATTTCCGCAAACTGGGACGCCCCCGCCTATTTTTCGGAGTTACGGCCGGCAACATGGACTCCATGGTCAACCACTATACGGCCAACAAACGATTGCGCAGCGACGACGCTTACACCCCCGGCGGTAAAGCAGGTTTTCGCCCCGACTACGCCACCGTCACCTATACCCGCATTCTCAAAAAACTGTTTCCGGACACCCCGGTCATCATCGGAGGCATCGAAGCTTCCCTGCGACGACTGACCCATTACGACTATTGGCAAGACCGGCTCATGCCCTCGATTCTGATCGACAGCGGAGCCGACCTGTTGGCGTACGGCATGGGGGACAAAACCATGCCCGAAATCGCCCATACTTTACGCAACGGTTTCAATCTGAAACTCTTGCGCAAGCTCAGGCAAGTGGCATTTTTAGCCGACAAACCGTATGTCGACCGATTGGCCGAAAACGAAACGATCCGTCTGCACAGTTACGAACAATGCTTGGCAGATAAAAAAGCGTTCGGGGCCAATTTCGTGCAGATCGAGACCCAATCCAACCGCTGGGAGGCCGCCACGCTGATCGAACCTGTCGGAGATCAATTCGTGGTCGTCAATCCGCCTCACGAACCGCTGAGCGAAGCGGAAATCGACCGCAGTTTCGATTTGCCCTACACCCGTCTGCCTCACCCCCGCTATAAAGGCAAAGGGGATATTCCGGCCTGGGAGATGATCAAATTTTCGGTCAATCTCCATCGGGGATGTTTCGGCGGATGCAGTTTCTGTACCATCTCGGCCCATCAGGGAAAATTCATTTCGAGTCGCAGCCCCAGCTCGATTCTCGCCGAAATCCGCCGCATCACCGAAATGCCCGGCTTCAAAGGCTACCTGTCCGATCTGGGCGGTCCGTCGGCCAACATGTATCGCATGAGCGGACAAAACAAAGCGTTGTGTCGCAGATGCAGTCGCCCATCCTGTCTTTACCCAACCCTGTGTCGGAATATGGATAACAGTCATGCCCCGCTGTTGGAGCTATATCGTCAGGTCGAGAAAATACCCGGCCTCAAAAAAGCCTTTATCGGAAGCGGTATTCGTTACGATCTGTTCGAAGCGGATAACGATCGTTATTTACGGGAAGTCATTCTGAAACACGTCTCCGGACGACTTAAAGTAGCACCTGAGCACACCGAAGATAATGTATTGAAACTTATGCGGAAACCATCATTCAATCTTTTCAGGGATCTCAATGATCGCTTCCATCGCATTTGTCAGCAAGAAGGATTACGGTACCAACTCATTCCCTATTTCATATCGAGTCACCCGGGTTGCACCGAAACCGACATGAAACACCTCGCGGAAGAAACCCGAAAATTGCATTTTCGGCTGGAACAGGTACAGGACCTCACCCCCACACCCCTGACTCTTTCGTCGGTCATGTTCTACACCGGAGAAAATCCCTATACGGGAGAGAAGGTCTATGTGGCACGTTCTCAAGAAGAAAAACGCCGTCAGAAGAGCTATTTCTTCACCTGGAAAAAATCACACGTTTCCCGATAACATTACATTTGTAAAAACGTCCTTTCCCTGCCCCATGGACTTTTTACCGATTTGCAGCCCCCTTATCACACCCTTGCCGACAGAACATCCCGACCGTTTCGAATCCATACCCCCTCTCATCGAACAGTCGAATGCTCGGGCCCGATTCTCACAGCGAGAAACCGAAGGTACGGCAATTGATAATTTCAAAACTGTTTGTTACCTTTAACCTCCCATTTACAGCAATCAATTATGGCTAAGCGCTACACTCCCAACGAGAAAAATACCGAAACAGCAAACGCCCTGATGGAACAGAGCGCCTTGGTTCCTCCCCAGGCCGTCGAGTTAGAGGAAGCGGTATTGGGTGCCCTGATGCTGGAAAAAGACGCCATCATCGAACTTCAGGGGCTCATCACCCCCGAAGCCTTTTACAAGGAAGCCCACCAGATCATCTACAAGGCGATTCTGGATCTGTCCATGGAACTCAAGCCCACCGACTACCACATGGTGGTGGACAAACTCAAACAGATCAAGAAACTCAATGCCGTAGGCGGGGCCTCTTACCTGGCGGAACTGACTCAGAAAGTGGCTTCGGCCGCCAACGTGGAATTTCACGCCAAGATCATCGCCCAAAAATACATCCAGCGCGAATTGATTCGTGTGACCACCGAAATCCATAAAATGGCCTACGATGAATCATTGGATGTGACGGATCTGATCGACCGGGCCGAAGCCGAAATTTTCAAGGTATCGGAGGGACACGTCAAACGCGACGTCCAGAAATCCCGCGACATCCTCACCAAAACCCTGCAAATGATCGAAGAAGCCTCCAAACGCGAAGGCGGATTCAGCGGGGTTCCTTCGGGCTTCACCCACCTCGACCGGCTCACCTTAGGATGGCAACCTTCGGACCTGATCATCATCGCCGCCCGACCGTCGATGGGGAAAACCGCATTCGTACTCTCATTGGCCCGCAACGTTGCGGTCGACTATAACAAAGGCGTTGCCTTTTTCTCGCTGGAAATGAGTGCACAACAGCTTATGATGCGTCTGATCGTCGCCGAATCGGAACTCGACTCGCGCGATGTGCGCAACGGCCAATTGACTCCAGAGCAGTGGAAGCACCTCGAAACTTCCATCAAACCGCTCTCGACGGCTCCGCTTTTTATCGACGACACCCCGGCGCTGTCGGTTTTCGAATTTCGTTCGAAAGCCCGTCGGCTCAAAACCCAATACGACATTCAGTTGATCATCATCGACTACCTCCAGCTGATGACTGCCGTCACGGACAGCCGCAACGGAAACCGGGAACAGGAGGTCGCCATGATCTCGCGTTCGCTTAAAGCCGTTGCCAAAGAACTGGATATTCCGATCATCGCCCTATCTCAGTTGAACCGTTCGGTGGAATCCCGCGGGGGCAGCAAGCGGCCGCAACTCTCCGACCTGCGTGAATCGGGGGCCATCGAACAGGATGCCGACCTGGTGGCTTTCATTCACCGTCCGGAATACTACGGACTGACCGTGGACGAAGACGGCACCCCCACCCAGGGTATGGCCGAAATCATCGTGGCCAAACACCGTAACGGAGCCGTGGATACGATCAAACTGCGTTTCCGCAAGGAACAGGCCCGATTCACCGATTTCGACGACGACATGGGCAGCTACGGAGGAATAGACAGCACCCTGAATACCGAGTTTGCCTCTTCGCTGGGCGATACAGCCGGCGGCCCGGGTGCCATGAACGATTTCGGAGGATACGGCGATTTCGGCATTCCGTCCGGTTCGAACACCGGTGGCCCGCTCTCTTTGGGAGGAACGTTCGAAAACGGCCCCGACGACGAAAACTCTCCATTCTAATCTCTCCGACACCTTCGATTCCTGCTTTTTCAGACCTTGACACGTCTTTATCCGTCTAACTGTTTTCTGAGCGTATGTTCGTCAAAAGTTTCTGCTGCGCATTGTCCGGAATCCGGGCCGTTCCCGTTGCCGTAGAGGTGAACATTTCGGCCGGCATCGGCATGTTTCTGGTGGGACTGCCCGACAACGCCGTCCGCGAAAGCCAGGAACGGATCCGGGCCGCCTTCGAAAACAGTTCCTACAAAATGAGCGGACGCAAGGTCGTGGTCAACCTCTCCCCGGCCGATCTGCGAAAAGAGGGATCGGCCTACGACCTGGCCATCGCCATGGCCATTCTGGGTGCCACGGGACAACTCGACGCCGAAAAGCTCAACCGCCGGATGATTCTGGGCGAATTATCGCTCGACGGCAGCGTTCTGCCGATCAAAGGGGCGCTCCCGGCTGCTCTCGAAGCCCGGGAACAAGGTTTTGAAAGCCTTATTTTACCGGGTGAAAATGCCCGGGAAGCCGCCGTTGTCCAAGGAATCGACGTATACGGGGTCCGTTCACTGCGTGAAGCCGTAGCCGTATTGCAGGGCACTTCCGACATCACCCCTACCCGCATCGATCTGAAAAAGGAGTTCGAAGCCCGGCAAGAACAGTTTGACGGTGACTTCAGCGAGGTCAAGGGACAGTTTCAAGTCAAACGGGCGCTGGAAATTGCAGCGGCCGGCGGGCACAATGTATTGATGATCGGTCCTCCGGGCTCGGGCAAAACCATGCTGGCCCGACGCCTGCCTTCGATCATGCCGCCCATGACGTTGGCCGAAGCCCTGGAGACTACCAAGATACACTCTGTGGCCGGAAAACTGGGTGGACATATCGGCCTGTTAACCAGCCGGCCGTTCCGGGCGCCTCATCACCTGGCCTCTCAGGTATCGTTGATCGGCGGAGGCAGTTCGCCTCAACCGGGCGAAATTTCCTTGGCTCACAACGGAATTCTGTTTCTGGACGAATTGCCCGAATTCGGACGCAACCTGCTGGAAACCTTACGGCAACCGATGGAAAACAAAAGCATATTGGTATCCCGCTCCCGCTATGCCGTGGAATACCCGGCCAATTTCATGCTGATCGCCGCCATGAATCCCTGCCCGTGCGGTTATTACAACCACCCGAGCAAAGCCTGCGTCTGTCCTCCCGGTGCCGTATACAAATACCTCAACCGCATTTCGGGACCTTTATTCGACCGCATCGACCTGCATATCGAAGTAACGCCCGTCTCGCTGGACGATCTGCAAACCCGACAATTTCCCGAAAGCAGCGCCACAATTCGCCGCCGGGTGATGGCAGCCCGAGACCGACAGACGCAACGTTTCGGAGAGAGCGGGATCCACACCAATGCGATGATGAACAGTCGTCAAGTCAAAGAATTTTGCACGTTGGACGCCGCCTCCTCCCGCTTGCTGCGGGATGCCATGGAACGTCTGGAACTTTCGGCCCGGGCTTACGACCGCATTTTGAAAGTGGCCCGCACGATCGCCGATCTGGAAGGTCGTTCCGAGATCGGACCCGGAGATATCGCCGAAGCGATCCGTTATCGCAGCCTCGACCGCAGCAATTGGGGTGGCCATTAACGGCAAAACGACCCGAAAACCGCTCCATTCGTCCCCGAGTGAGGACTCCGTGCACTTAATGACCCGAACACCTCATGCAGTTGAACGAACAACTCCGTCTGATGCCCTTCGTACGCGTATTCACTGCGCTGGCGATCGGTATTCTCATAGCACGTTTCGTAACCGCGCCGGATACGGTAGTATTCGTCACGGCCGGTATTGTGTACGGAACTGCATGGTGGTTATACCGCAAACCGTGGGGACAAGCCTACCTGTTTGCCGCGATCGGGCTAACGGGCATCGTACTGAGCATTCTTTCCGACACCCGGGAAAACATACCGCGTGGCGAACGGCTGGCCCTGATCGTCCAGATACAGGAAACGCCTCAACAACAAGGACGCTGGAGACGTACAACCGCCCGGGTCGGCTATTTCCGAAAGACTCCATACCCGGCAGACTCGCCCATGCGTCCCGAATGGCAAAGCAGCGAAGAGAAAATCCAACTCTACATCGACACCGTCTATCGTTTCTCCGGCGGAGAAACAGTATCCCTATTCGGATACCTCAATCCGATCGCCACCGCCGAGAGTTCATACGGCAGGCTCATGCGCAGTCGGGGCCTATCGGCCCGTTGCTACCTGACTCCCGGGAACTTCATAGCCCGGGCTCCGACCACCCCGCCGACCCTCTCCCGACGAGCAGCCTCCTTGCAGACATGGGCCGTCGAACGGCTCTCCCGATTACAACTCGACGATACCGACCGGAACCTGCTCACCACGCTGGTCGCCGGAGAACGTCGGGGACTGGATCGAAATTTACGTGCCGCCTATGCCCGTACCGGCGTTTCACACATCCTCTCCGTTTCAGGCCTGCACATGGGTTTCATCCTGATATTGGTCAATATCCTGACCGGATGGATCGTCATCTTCCGGCGTGGCCACCTGTTTCGCAACGCCTTCGTGATTATCGCCCTGTGGATATACGCCGCCATGGCCGGATTATCCCCACCCGTGATCCGTGCAGCCTTGATGATGAGTCTGGCTCAACTGGCTTTCGGACTCTCGATCCGGGGCGATCGTTACAACCTGCTGTTCGGAGCGGCCACCTTGATGTTGGCCATTAACCCCCACTATCTGTTCGACATCAGTTTTCAGTTGTCGTTTCTGGCCGTTCTGTCCATTCTATTTCTCTATCCACGACTCTATCGCCGTAAACTGAGCCGAATACGAGGAGTCGACGCCCTCTGGAGCAGTATATTGTTGGGAATCGCCGCCCAAATCGGAACGCTGCCTCTGGTCGCCTACTCCTTCGGAAACCTGCCATTGATCGCCATATGGATCAATCCGATTGTGGTCTTCTGTTCCTTTATCGTCGTCAGCACCGGCTTTTTATGGCTGCTCCTGCCGTTGGAATTTCTCAATACCCTGGTCAGTCGAATCGTCTCAACGACTCTGCACCTGCAAAACTCACTGATCGAACGGGCCAGCGAATGGCCGCTGGCCGCCATCGAAGGCCTGCATCCGAACGGTTGGCAAATCGCATGCATCTACCTGTTGCTGATCGGCGTGGCCCTTCTCTGGAAAATGCGGGAACAACGGGTTCGTATCACACTTAAAGAATAAACGACAACTTGGCTTTTCCAAAAAAATCCCGGATATTTGTCCTATGACAGCAAGCGATCTGGCCATATTGCTCGACGAAACCGTCCGCCGGGAAATCGAACACGCACTACCTTTCGATCCGGCTCAAGTAGCCTTATCGGCTCCCCGGTACGGGGCTCAAATCGCCACGCAAGTCAAATACCTGCAACGCGCCCGGACCAAGCTGCCTTCCTACTACCGGGCCCGATGCATTTTGCCTCCCCTGGCGTTCGAACAAGCCAGCAGCGAAGAAACGGCAGCCCTCAAATCTTTCGAGGGAAATATATGTATCGATCTGACCTGCGGGCTGGGCGTAGACTCTCTCTATCTGAGCCGACGATTCACCCGTGTCATTTCGCTGGAACGCGATCCGCTCATCGCCGAAGTCGCCCGTATCAATTTCGCCCGATTGGGAGCCGACAACATCGAGGTTCTGACGCTTTCGGCCGAAGAATTTCTCCAAAATCCCCCTGCTTATATACACGATTTTTCCCAAGCCGACCTGATCTATGTCGATCCGGCCCGGCGGGGTGCTCAGGGTGAAAAATTATTCCGTCTGGAAACATGTTCCCCCAATGTACTGGCCCTTCTGCCTCAAATCGAGGTCTGGGCACGAAGGCTCGTTATCAAGGCCTCCCCGCTATTCGACGTGGAAGAAGCATTCCGGCTGTTCGGTCCGAACACGATCGTCGAAACCGTTTCGTTGCACGGGGAATGCAAAGAGGTCCTCATCCTGTCAGAGAACGATCCGGACCAACGCCCCGTCTCGGGCCTGATCCGCACGACAGCCGTCGGTCAGGGAACGCTGGAATTCGTTCGGGAACCCATGGGGCCCGAGGGGAAAGCCCGATATCAACTGCAGGGGCACTCTCTCCTGGACAATCCGTCCGACACGCAAAAGCCCCTGAGAAATGATCCGTCCGACGATCTTCTCACCCTCGCACCCCGGTATCTGTTGATTCCGGACGTTTCGCTTTACCACGCTCATCTGGTGGGAAGCTACGCACAGGCTTTGGGCATTCAATGTACGTCCCCGACAGGATACTGTTTTGCCCATCATATTCCGACCGGGTTTTTCGGCAAGGGATACCCCATCCGGCAAATCCTGCCCTATCGGCCCAAAATACTCAAATCACATTTTAAAACCGAAGGCATAGAACGCTGCAACCTGCTCAAAAAGGATTTTCCTTTCACCGCCGCCCAAATCGCATCGGCCTTAGGCATTCGGGAAGGAGGTAACCGCTATGCGGCATTCACCAGCCTGGGCCACCATCGTTACGCCATTCTATTAGACCATGACTAAACGCCCTACCATCCTGCAATCGCTGATTCCGATTCTCACCCTGATCGTGCTGATCAGTCTGAATGTCATCCTGCTGGGAGATGACACCCTGTCGGGAGCCAATCAACTTTCCCTGTTGTGCGCCAGTGCCGTCGCCATCGGTATCGCCATCTACAACCGGGTCCCTTGGAGCCAGATTCTCCAAGGCATTCTCCACACCCTCAACACCTCCATGTCGGCCCTGCTGATTTTGTTGATGATCGGGGTTCTGGCCGGCACCTGGATGCTCAGCGGCATCATCCCGGCCATGATCTATTACGGCCTCTATATCCTCAAACCCGACTATTTTCTTCCTGCAGCCGCCATCATTTCAGCGATTATTTCCGTAGCTACCGGCAGTTCCTGGTCCACCGTAGCCACCGTAGGCGTCGCCCTGCTGGGTATCGGACAGGCGCTGGGCTTCAACGATGCCCTGGTGGCCGGAGCCATCATCTCCGGAGCCTATTTCGGAGACAAGGTATCGCCCCTGAGCGATACAACCAACCTGGCCTCCGCCATCGCCCAAACGGATCTGTTCACCCATATCCGTTACATGATGTACACCACCGTCCCCACCATGCTGCTGACCCTGGGCGCCTTTACGGTCTTCTCGCTGTGCGGAGGCAATCACGCTCCAGCTCCCGATTCAGTGCGGGAAGTCCAACAAGCCATCGGCAATTTCTATCACATCACCCCCTGGCTTTTTGTCGTACCGATAGCCGTTGTGGTGATGATCATCCAAAAAATGCCGGCCGTACCGGCCCTGTTCATCGGCGGCCTCCTCGGAGGAATCATGGCACTGATTTTCCAGCCCGATGTCATCGCGTCGCTCAGCGGCGAAGAACAACTGAGTGCCGGAGGAGCCTATCGAGTCGTAACCAAGGCCATGTACGGAACCACCTCCCTGCAAACCGGCAATCCCACCCTCGATTCGCTGTTCACCTCCCACGGCATGGCCGGCATGCTCAATACAATCTGGCTGATCATCACGGCCATGATCTTCGGCGGAGTACTCGAAGCCGGACAGTTCCTCGAACGCATCACCCAGGCCCTCATCAAACGGGTTCATTCCGACGGAGGGCTGGTCACCACCACCGCCGCTACCTGCATATTGTTCAATACCACGGCCTCCGACCAATACATTTCGATCGTTGTTCCCGGGAAAATGTTCGCCGGAGCTTATCGCAAAAACGGCATGGCTCCCGAAGTGCTCAGCCGTACGCTGGAAGACAGCGGAACCGCCACCTCGGTACTCATCCCCTGGAACACCTGCGGTGCCACCCAGGCCGGAGTCTTGGGGGTCGCTACGTTTTCCTACCTGCCTTATGCCTTTTTCTGCTATCTGAGCCCGCTGATGTCGATTCTGTTCGCCTGGCTGAATCTCAAAATCCGTCGTATCTCCCCGGAAGAGTCCTCGTCGGAGACCGAAAACCCGAACAATTCGCTATCTTTGTAAATAGCCTAACGAGAGGAGCATGCTCAAGAAAATCATCCAATATATCTCCTACGACATCTGGTTTAAAAAGGAGTACGAATACCGTTCGACCAAAGTACGGTGGTTCGTCCGTCAGTTGAAAGTGCTTCTGTTCACGGCTCAGGGCATCGGAGAACACAGCATTCTGTTGCGTTCGGCCGCGTTGACCTTTTACACCCTGATGTCCATCGTTCCCATGGCTGCATTGGTTTTCGGCATCGCCAAAGGATTCGGTTTCGAGGCCCGTTTCAATACCTACCTGTACACCGAATTTCCCCAATATTCCGTTGTTATCGACCAGGTGATCGGCTTTGCGGACAACCTGCTGGAACGTACCAAAGGAGGTATCATCGCTACGGTCGGTTTGCTCACCCTGTTCTGGACGATCATCAAGGTGTTCAGCAATGTCGAAGATTCATTCAACAAAATCTGGGAAGTCCGCAAATCGCGTAGCCTGACCCGCAAATTCAGTGATTACCTCTCAGTGGTGATCGTCACCCCGATTTTATGGGTACTCTCCGGCACCATCAGTTTTCAACTGCAAAACCATTTGCTGCACATCACCTCCGGCTGGTTCGTCGAATTCATTTTCGGACTCGCCTCAATGGTCATTCTCTGGCTGATGTTCACCTTTCTGTACCGGGTCATGCCCAACACCAAGGTCAAATTCCGAAGTGCTTTTCTGGCCGGCATCATCGCCGGAACCTTCTTCCAGCTCTTTCAAATCATCTACGTCAACATCCAATCAAGCCTGAGCAACTACAACGCCATTTACGGGAGTTTCGCCGCACTGCCGTTGTTGATGATCTGGTTGCAGATCAGCTGGCAGATCGTTCTGTTCGGAGCCGAGCTGTCGTTCGCCTACCAGAATATCGACAAATTCGAGTACGAAAAACAGGCCGAGGAGATGAGTTACGACTACCGCAAAAAAGCCATGCTGGTCGTCATGCAACAGATCGTCCGCCATTTCGTCCATAACGAAGGTGCCGTATCGTCGGAAATGATCGCCCGAGATGTAAACTTGCCGTTACGTATTGTCCGGGATGTGATTTTCGACATGGAGAAAGCCGGACTGATCGTCTCCACGGCCAGTCAGGACGAAAAAATCAACTATTATGTCCCGGCTCGCGACGTACACACCCTGAAAATCTACGAAGTGATCCACAAAGTGGAGACTTACGGCAGAGATCCCCTCGCTATCGAACAATGTCCCGAATACCATACCATTGACCGGATTCTCGAACAAATGGGAGCTTCGATCGAACAATCCGCCTACAACATCCGGCTGATGGACATTCAAAGGGAGGCTTCCGACAGCGACGACAGCGGGACTTCGTCCGCTCCCGAGCCGAGAAAGGAGGAGAAGGCATGAAACGAATCGTCCTGATCGGCAGCGGGAATGTTGCCGCATCCCTGGCTCCGGCCCTAGCCGGCATTTCCGAGGGCTACTCGTTGGCACAACTTTTCGGTCGCAATCCGGAACGCACCCGACAAATCGCCGACCAGGTCGGCTGCGCTTGGACAACCTCTCCGGAAGAACTGGCTCCAGCCGACATTTATCTGATGAGTATCAGCGACCGGGCGATCGGCGAGTTGTCAAATTGTCTGGATTTTCCGGCCGAGGCCATTGTCGCGCATACGGCCGGCAGCGTACCTTTCGACGAATTATCGCCGAAGATTCGCCACAGAGGCATTTTTTACCCGTTACAGACATTCACGGCGGGACGTCACATCGATCTGCGTCAGGTTCCGTTATTCATCTGCGGAACCGACTCCATAACGACCGGCCCGTTAACCGATCTGGCTCACAGGCTGTCGGATCAGGTCTATCCGAGCAATCCGGAACAATTGCGCCAAATTCATCTGGCCGCCGTATTCGCCTGCAACTTCAGCAACCATCTCTATGCCATCGCACAAGAGCTGCTCGCCCGGAAAGAGATTCCGGCTCACGTACTGCGCCCGCTGATCGCCGAAACCACCGCCAAAGCCTTGTCGGCAGACCGTGCGGCCGACGTGCAAACCGGTCCGGCCCGACGTGGCGACTTCTCTACCCAGGAACGCCATCTGAATATGCTGGCCGACCGACCCGATCTGCAACAAATCTACCAAAACATAAGCCACAACATATGGGAAACTTCAAAGAAGACATAGCCCGCATTCGGGCCATCGTGCTGGACGTGGACGGCGTCCTGACCGACGGAGGCATCCAGGTAACCCCCGAGGGTGATTTCATTCGTCGTTATAATTCCAAAGACGGGTTCGTTCTCTCCTATGCCCTCAAAAAAGGCTATCACGTAGCCATCATCACCGGAGGTCGGGGCAACACCCTCAAAGTCCGTTTCGACATGCTGGGAATCAAACACGTCTATCTGAACTGTCTGGCCAAACTGGAAGCGCTGCACGATCTGATGGAAAAACTCGATTTGCGTCCCGAAGAGATTCTCTACATGGGCGACGATATTCCCGACATCAATCCCATGATGCAGGTCGGCATGCCGGTATGTCCGGCCGATGCAGCCTCCGAAGTGATCGAGATTTCGCGTTACGTTTCCCAGTTCAAGGGGGGTGAAGGCTGTGTGCGGGATGTCGTGGAGCAGGTACTCCGGGCCCGCGGCGACTGGTATGTACCCGGCGAGAAGATCGACAATGTCGCCTCTCGCTAACCCCCAACAGCGGATTCAGATTCCCTATCCCCAAACGGCCCCTCACAAAGAGGCCGTTTGAAGTTTCAGCATTTTCCTCTGTCCAAAAAATAGACATTCCCTGTCTAAAAATTAGACACAAACGACAACCCTAAAAATACACAAAAAGTTATCTGTCAGCTTATTAAATCCAATGGCATTTTTATTGTTCGAAAGTAATCAGACCTTCAAACTGTCCCGTCATGATCTTTTCGTTCAAGAACTTATTGCACATTCTGAGACGCTATAAAACAGCCAGCATTTTGAATCTGCTGGGGTTGTCGGTCGCTTTCACGGCATTCATCTTGATTGCCATGCACGTCCGATACGAATATACATACAACCAATTCCCCCATCAAAATCGGATTTTCCGGTTCGAATATTTTCGGGACAGTCTCCAATGGGAGCCGAACTTTTCCCGCCCGGCCGCAGAACTGATGCTAACGGCCTCACCCCATATCGAAGCCGGAGGTCTGCTGCGGGTCAACCTGCCCGTTCCGTTTTATATCACCACCGAACATGACACGCTGCAGCAGGGGATTCGAGCCTCGATCGAACGCATTACGCCGGGTTTTGCCCAAGTTTTCGATTTCAAGATCCTCGAAGGAAGCGCGTCGTCTCTTCACAACATCGACCAGGTCCTGATTCCGCAAAGCCTGGCCCGCAAACTTTTCGGAACGGAAAGTGCCATCGGACAAACGCTGAAAATCGAGGAGTTCGGCTCCGAGGGAGCCTGGTACGACTCCCCCTGGGGAGCCCAATATCCCACCCGGGTAACAGTCGGAGGCGTCTATCAGGATTTCCCTTCGAATTCCCTGGTTGCCAATCACATCTACGGAAAACAAGATCCCCGGGAATTGATTTCAGACTGGCATATGGGCGTTTTCTATTGCTATCTGAAGCTCGATTCTCCCCAGTCCATCGACGAAATCCTGCAAAACTACTTAACTCGCTATCCTTCGGAGGCGGGCGGCGATCACATGAAAGCGGTTCGACTTCGGTGCGTCGACGAACTATACTTCGGTGAATACATCTCCAACGATTATGTTCCTCACGGCAACAAAACGATTACCGATATCTTGCTGCTGATCGCCCTGCTGGTCATTCTCATCGCCTCGATCAATTTCGTCAACTTCTCGGTAGCCCTGACTCCGCTGCGTATCAAAGGCATCAACACCCAAAAGGTCCTGGTGTCCGGTCGGCAAGCTGCGCCGGGACCTGATTCTGGAATCGCTGGTCATTACGTTGCTGGCATACCTGACTGCCTTGTTTTGGGTCTGGAACCTGCAAGAAAGCCACTGGCTCGATTCATTGCTGGGAAACTCGTTATCGATGGCTCACAACCTGCCGCTGATCGGACTGACCGCCCTGCTGGCCATAGGAGTCGGCCTCTGCTCGGGCCTCTACCCGGCCTGGCATATGACCTCGTTCCCGCCGGCCCTGGTGCTCAACGGTTCCTTTGCCGTCTCCGGTCGCGCTCAATTTATTCGTGAAAGTCTCATCGGCATCCAATACGTCATTTCCCTCACCTTGATCGTCTGCGCTCTGTTCATCCACCTGCAGAATCGATACATCAGCCGCTTCGATATGGGATTCGACCAAGAGTACCTGATCCAGGTCCGGCTCTCCGAAGCGATGGCCGTTCGTGACGATCTTCGTTACAAACAACGATTATTGGAACACCCGGACATTGTAGATGTGGCCTTCACCCAGCAGAAATTTGTCAGCGACGATATAAAGCCCAATCTGGGTGTAAGCTATCATGGAAAACACTATTACCACTACTTACTTCAGGTATCGTACAATTTTCCGGCCCTGATCGGCATCCATGCCACCCAAGGACGCGATTTCAGAGCGAGCGACGAATTGCGCACGGACGATCGATCGGCCTGGATGTTCAATGAATCGGCTGCCCGCATGATGGATCTGGAGGTCGGCAGCGAAATCGAAGGGGTTCCCATCGTCGGCATTTTCCCCGACCTGCATTTCGAATCGATGTACTACCCCATCAAACCCATGGGATTTCTCGTATCGCCCAAAGGGGAGTGGCATATCCAATTCCCGCTCATTTTCTCCTACATCAAAGCCCGGGGAAACGATCTGCCGGGTGTGATCGCCCACATTCGCCAAACCCTCCAGGAAATCGATCCGGCCTACCCCGCCGAAATCCAATTTTTCGATCAAACCCTGAAAGAACTGTACCGTCAGAGTCGCAACCAAAGCCTTATGGTCACATTATTCAGTCTGATGGCGGTTTTGCTGGCCATTGTCGGCATCTTCGGGCTGGTGGTCTTCGAATCTCAGGGCAGAGCGAAAGAAATTGCCTTACGGAGAGTCATGGGAGCTACCGTACACGAAATTTTATGGATGTTCAACCGGGGATTCGTACGGATCGTACTGCTCTGTTTTGTGATCGCCGTTCCCGTATCCTGGTTCGGAGTCAGAATCTGGCTACAGAACTTCGCCTACAAAACCCCCATTTACGCCTGGGTTTTTCTGGTTGCGTTTTTAATGGTTCTGATACTCACGCTCCTCACCGTCACTTTTCAAAGTTACCGAAGCGCCACCACCAATCCGACCCATTCGCTGCGCAAATAAGTCTCCCCGCTTACCGTGCAGACAACAAACGATCCGCCAACAAGGGCATTCCTTCAGCCGCTCTCAGGCGGATGTGTTCCAATGGATTGCGGATTCCTGTCGTATCGGGAAGATTGGGATCGACCAGATAGACCGGGATCTCAGGACGCACATAACGTACCAACGAGGCAGCCGGATAGACCGCCAAGGAGGTCCCGACAATAATCAGGATATCCGCCGTCGCAGCGATTCGGGTCGCCCGATCGAACATCGGAACGCTCTCTCCGAAAAAGACGACAAACGGACGCAACAACGATCCATCGGGAGCTTTGGCCTGGGGATCCTGCCGCCACCCCTCCAACGGAACGATCAAATTCTCATCGATGCTGCTGCGCAGTTTACGGATTTCGCCGTGCAGATGAGTAATCCGACTGCTGCCCGCCCGTTCGTGCAAATCGTCGATATTCTGCGTGATCACCTCCACCTCGAAAGCCTCTTCCAGACGGCGGATCGCACGATGTGCCGCATTGGGTTCGGTCTCCATCACCTCCTTGCGACGCGTATTATAAAAATTCACCACCCATTCCCGGTTCTTCACCAGGGCTTCGGGTGTACACACATCTTCGATACGATATTTATCCCACAATCCGTCCGAATCGCGGAATGTCGAGATACCGCTGTCGGCACTCACACCGGCTCCGGTGAAGACGACGATTTTCGGTCTGTTTTCCATGGCTCGTGTTTTTATACAAAGTAAACGATTTTTCGGCTCAGCTGTTCCGGGATATCCCGAAAAACACCCGAATTCCTCTCGAATCGCTGGGCTCTGTCGCTACTCCCGCCGTCCGAGGTCCAGGCTCCGTCCTTTAAACCCGATCTTGGGAAAAACCGCTATTTTCCACAGTCATCAGAGTCGTAGGGCACTTTTAAGACCTCCCCAAGAAAAGCCGGTTGTTGTAGCCACTGGACTCTTGTTCGGTTCAGACCGGGCGATTTTCAAGCATGGCAACAGCGTTCCCGAGGATCGATCCGACACCCGGGTTGACCAAACCGTGATCCGAAGAGTGTACGGTTCGCACCCTGGAAATACCCAACTGCGTTCCAACTTCCAGGAATACGGTTCCTTCCCTCTCTTCCCTCTCTTCCCTCTCTTCCCTCTCTCCCTTTCGTACCCCCCAAAAACAAAAAAAGTCGGTTCACGGCCGAACCGACATTCACCTGAATTTTGCCAAGCGTTAACACCCGGTATTTGGTCCATGATCAGACAAACAAAGGGTTCTCTGTGGATTAGAGAACCCTTTTTTCATGGAAGACCAACAACAGTATTTATCAGAAACGATACCCGGCTGTAATCGTGAAGACGCCGTTACGACTCGTTCCGGCTTCGTGAAAATTCCAAATATTCGTAGCACCGATTCCATAACGGGCATCCAGGATCAACCCCATCGGGAATTCATACGAAATACCCACGGGAATGGTCAAATCCACCGTATGGAAAGGATCGGTAGTAGACTCTTTTTCACCACCTGAGCGTATAGCAGCCCCCAACAGGAAACCCGGCTGCAAACCGGCTTTCACCGCCAAATTACCCCAGATGTTGAAGTTTGCCAAAATAGGAATATTCAAATAACTCGTTGTTACTTTATTATCGCTATTATAGCGACATCCTTGTGCCGAGTAGAGCAGGTCAGCAGACAAGAAGAAGGCATCCGAAAAACGATAGTCAGCAAACACACCGCCGGTAAACCCGACCATGGAACCTACACCGTTAGCTGCATTGGTTACTCCTGCCACATTAATACCGGCTTTTACACCCCATCCAAAACCCTGGGCGGAAGCCACAGTAGTCAATGCGACCAAACTCACAACCAGTAATGCAATCTTTTTCATAATCTTGAAATATTAGTGAATAAATAAAAACATACTTATCGTGTTTTGCAGACGACTATACAGATGGATTTCCTTACAATTTTGATTCCATTCTATTCTTGCCTTAGGACGAATTTGACCCGCAAAAGTTACACCTGTTTGAGTTTTTCGTTCTTTTCGCCCATGCTTCAGAACAGAAAACGGAATTCGGACGTATCGTCAAAATGAATATACAAAAAAGATAGCACTCCGCCTATCAGAACATGCGGAGAGGTCCAAAACAGAGCACTCTTTCCGGAAAACAGAACACTCTCTCAAAGAAAAAACCTCGAAGTCAACCTAAATCAGGCTTTCACAAAACGCATGGCCACCCAACCATCCCGTCGACGATTCCCCACACGTTCCAGACCCAAGGCGGCAGCCCGAGCCGTAATGGCAGGAACATCCTGTTCCAGAATGCCGCTCAGCAACAGCACGCCTCCCGGATTCAAGGCGGTGACATACCCCTCCATGTCCCGCAACAGAATATTCCGATTGATATTAGCCAGTACAAAATCATAGTGCTTGCCGGCCAACAGAGCGGCATCGCCCAGATAAGGAGTAACACGATCCTCCACCCCATTGGAGTGAATGTTCTCCCGGCAATTCTCGTAAGCCCAGGAATCGATATCGATCGCATCCACATGAGTCGCTCCGCGTTGTACGGCCAATATGGCCAACACGCCCGTACCGCTCCCCATATCCAATCCGCAACCCGACAACGGCAAATCCAACATCTCGCCCACCATCAGACAGGTCGTGGCATGATGTCCCGTTCCGAATGACATTTTCGGCATGATCACCACCTCGTATTCGATTCCAGGTCGAGCAGGATGAAACGGAGCCCGGATCAAACAACGATCCTCAACGACAATCGGTTCGAAATGAGATTCCCAAACAGCATTCCAATTCGTATCGGGCATGGTTTCGACCGAGAAGGCATGACCGTTTTCCTGTAAAAAGGCCGTAATTTCGTCTTTCTCCTCCGCATAGGCTTTCGCCGGGATGTAAGCCTTCAGCAATCCGGTTTCTTCACTGAACGAATCGAACGACCAATCGCTCAATTGGGCCATCAGAATTTCGGCCTGTTCACTTCCCTCCACCGGCAGGGACATTTCAACGTATTGCATACGGAATGGATTTGAATTCCCTGCAAATTTAGTAATTTTGACCTATGAGTTGGGACAGCGAGTTAAAAGATTACATCTATTACATTAAACTGGAGAAAAAACTCTCCGACAATACCGTTGAAGCCTACCTGCGCGATCTGCGTCAAATGGCCGAGTACCTGCTGAGTGAGTTTTCGATCCGCAAGCCGGAAAAGGTCTCCTCCGAACACATCGAAGCCTTCCTGGCGCACCTGTACGACCGCGGCGTCGAAAAAAGTACCCAGGCCCGGGTATTGAGCGGCATCAAAAGTTTCTTTAACTACCTGATGCTCAACGATCGCATTAAAATACTACCCACCGAGTTCATCGACACCCCGAAAATCGGACGCAAACTGCCGGACGTATTGAGCGTCGAGGAGATCGGACGCATTCTGGCCGCCGTCGACCTGAGTCAACGCTTCGGACACCGTAACAAAGCCATGATCGAAACCCTGTACAGTTGCGGGCTCCGGGTCAGCGAACTGATCGGGTTGCATATCAGCGACCTGTTTTTCCGGGACGGTTTTATCCGGGTGATCGGCAAAGGCGACAAACAGCGACTGGTTCCGATCAGTGACTCGGCCATCCGACTCATCGAGTTCTATCTGGAACAACGGAACCATCTGACGGTCGATGCGAAATACGCCGATATTCTTTTTCTCAACAACAAAGGCAAAGGCCTGACCCGGGTAATGGTCTTCCATATCATTCGGGAACTGGCCCGCAAAGCCGGCATCGACAAACAGATCAGCCCCCACACGTTCCGGCACTCATTCGCCACCCATCTGCTCGAAGGGGGAGCCAGCATTCGGCAGGTGCAGGAAATGTTGGGACACGAATCCATCCTCACGACCGAAATTTACACCCACCTGGATCGTGAAACCCTTCGGGAGAGCCTGGAGGAGCACCATCCCCTGTCCGAAAAGTAAGGATTCCGAAGTTCCGCCCCACCATCCGGACAAAAAACAGGCAGCAGATGGCACGGGAGATCTCAGGGTATTTTCTCATGCTCGAATATTCGGATTCGCCACGACCCCTCCATCACTCCGGTACGGAACACCCCCATCTCCGATCTATTCCGACTCGCAAAACGTTCTCTTTTCCAACGAACCTCCAGCTGCGATTCTCTACGTTCAGAAGTTCCCAAGAGCGACAGAAACCCGATCGCCTCGCCGCATATTCCCCAAACAAACCGGACTCGTATTTAGGTCTCAAACAGCGGGGGGCTCCCCATTCATTTTTCGAAACCGACTGCAACGAAAAAGGCCCGGCATCAACAGCCGGGCCTCGGGTCTGCAAGAGACAAACTCTTATTTGAGCGGAGTCGTCGCCTTGATGTAGTGGTGATGTTCCCCAAAACGTTCAAAGGCGGCACGATCCAGTTCTTCCTGATGATCGGGGTGAGCAATGCTGATAATCAAGCGGGCCCGTTCCTGGAAGGTCTTCCCGTACAGATCGACAGCACCGTATTCGGTTACCAGCCAGTGGATGTGAGCACGCGTGGTCACCACACCGGCCCCCGAAGTCAATACGGGAGCAATTTTGCTGATTCCCTTGTTGGTCACCGACGGCATGGCCAAAATGGCTTTCCCGCCTTTGGAGCAGGAAGCCCCATACACGAAGTCCACCTGACCGCCGAAGCCCGAATAGAACTTGGTCCCCAAGGAATCGGCACAAACCTGACCGGTCAGATCGACCTGCAAAGCCGAGTTAATGGCCGTTACTTTCGGGTTCTTGGCGATGATATAAGGATCGTTGGTGTAACCCACATCCATCATGGCCACACCCGGGTTGTTATCGATAAAATCGTATACCTTCTGAGAACCCATCAGGAAGGTCGACACCATTTTCCCTTTGTCGATGGCCTTGTTGCGGCCGTTAATCACCCCTTTTTCCACCAACGGCAACACCCCGTCGGCGAACATTTCGGTGTGGATACCCAGGTCTTTGTGGTTACCCAACTGTGCCAGCACGGCGTTGGGAATGGCCCCGATACCCATCTGCAAGCAGGCTCCGTCTTCGATCAGAGCGGCGCAGTTATTCCCGATTTTCGTTTCGATTTCGGAAGGAACGCTGAAGTGGGCTTCCTGCAGGGGGCAGTCTTCCTGCACGAAAATGTCGATATCGTCCAGTGAAATAAAGGCATCCCCGAACGAACGAGGTACGTATTTATTGATCACGGCGATCACATAATCGGCACATTCCACGGCAGCCAGCGTCGCATCCACCGAAGTCCCCAACGACACATAACCGTGCTGGTCGGGCAGCGAGACCTGAATCATGGCCACATTACAAGGCAGCACGCCGCTCCGATAGAGCCGCTGCGTTTCGCTCAGAAAGATAGGAATATAATCGGCATAACCAGACTGAGTCACCTTGCGCACATTGCTTCCGACAAAAAAAGAATCCAGCTGGAAGATTCCTTCGAATTCAGGATCGGCATAAGGAGCCGGACCTTCGGTGTGCAGATGGTGAATGTGAACGTCCTTGAGTTCCTTGTTCCGACCCCGATCGCACATGGCTTTGATCAAACACTGGGGGGCACTGGCCACACTGCTCAAGTGGACGTGATCACCCGACTTGATGACTTTGACCGCCTCGGCGGGCGATACGAATTTGATTTGTTTCATGGTTAGTATCTGATTTTACAAAAGTTCCATGATTGAAAAACGCAAATTTAATCATTTTTCCGGCAGAAATAAGGTCAAACCGGAAATATTCTCTTATTTTGCGCCATCACCCTTTCGAAGTATCGTTTATGTCCGTGAAAACAGACAGCCTCATAGCCCGCCTATTCCAACGATCGACCCTCTCGCAAATCATAGGGGTCGGATGTCTGCTCACCTTGTTATATGCCGCTTTCAGCCGGGGAGCCTACCACTCGGACGAACATTATCAGATCCTGGAATATGCCCACATGAAACTGTTCGGCACCCCGACCCCCGAACAATTGCCCTGGGAATACGGACTGATGATGCGCCCGGGACTGCAACCGCTCATCGCCTATGGACTCGGATGGATCCTTCTGCAGATGAATCTGTATTCTCCCGTCCTGCTGGTTTTTCTGCTGCAACTCTTCAGCGGAGCTCTATCCGTGGGCATTGCGCTGTTCTTTTTCCGGACGATACGGGACGAACTCGGAGAACTCATCTGGCAAAAATGGTTTCTGATCCTGAGTTTCTTTCTCTGGTTCATGGCCTTTCTCCACGTCCACTTCAACGCCGAGATGCTCTCCGGCAACCTACTGCTGTTACTGATCTCCCTGTACCTGAAATATCGGCAATCCTCTCCTGCTCGAACCGGACTGATACTGGGAAGTATTGCCGGATTACTCTTTATCGTCCGTTTCCAGATGGGATTCGCACTGCTCGGTTTCGGCGTGTGGCTCCTCGTCTTCGACCGTCGCTGGAAACTGATCGCAGGCATGCTGCCGGGCGGGATCGCCATGCTGGGGGTGGGCCTGCTGTGTGACCGCTGGCTTTACGGAGAGTGGTGCTTCACCCCGATCAACTACCTGCGCGAAAACATTCTCAACAGCCACATGGCTACGTTCGGTATCGAGCCTTGGTATTACTATTTCGGGGCTATTTTGGGGGAAGGCGGAGCCTTGTTCGGTCTGCTCGTGCTGATTGCGACTCTCTCCTTTTTCATCCATCGGCCTCGACACATTCTCACCTGGACACTGGTTCCTTTCCTGATCGTTCACCTGATCATCGGCCATAAGGAATTACGGTTTTTGTTCCCGTTGCTGTTCTTCGCCCCCTATCTGCTGGTCGTATGGTTGCGCAGACTGCCTTCCGGATGGTGGACCCAAAGAGGTGTCCGTATTCTGCTCGGCGTGCTGGGTGTCGCCAACATATTGCTGATGGTTTACGCACTCTGCTTTCCGGACCCGAACATGCGGTTTTACGACGACATGAGGGCTTACTGTCGAGACAAACAACAGGTCATTCTGCTCAGCCTCAAGAACGAGCGAACCTATTACCAAATCCCTGAAAACGTGATCGGCCAACGGGAGGTGGTACAATACTTCTATACCCCGGACAATATGTGCCGCCAATCTTTCGAAAGCCTGGAATCCCTGGAAGCGGCAGCCCGAAGCCTCGATCATTCCTCGCAAGAGGTTCTTATTCTGAGTGAAAATCCCCACCTGACCGACAGTCTCGATATTCCCCTGGAAAAAATTCCGTGGAGTCCTTTCCCCGGATGGGTCACCCGCTACCTCAACTTCAACAACTGGACCTCGCGCAGCATCGAACGGGCGAATCTCTACCGCCTGCTTCCCCCGCAGCAATCCCTTCCGCCACAAACCATCGATTCCGATCGTTAACCTTCTCCTTCCCCGCTATTTCCCTGAAGCCGCCCCGACCGCAAAAAATTAATCAACAAATATTTATTTTGTTATAATTTTTAACTACCTTAGGTCATAGAAAACCGAATCGACGTTTTGTATGACTTCCACCACCCACAGAACCGAGCTCGATGACGTGGTTATCCGTTTTTCGGGCGATTCGGGTGACGGCATGCAAATGACCGGCACCCTGTTCAGCGACAGTTCGGCCTTACAAGGCAACGACATCGCCACTTTTCCGGACTATCCGGCCGAAATCCGTGCTCCGCAAGGTACCGTTTCCGGGGTTTCCGGCTTTCAGGTCCATTTTGCCAACCATCCGGTCAACACCCCCGGCGATCTGTGCGACGTATTGGTCGCCATGAATCCGGCAGCCCTGAAAGCCAACGCCCGCTGGCTGAAACCCCACGCGACCCTCATCTGCGACGGAGACGCCTTTCACGAAAAGAACATTCAACGGGCCGGCTTCACCACGGATGACCCGATTGCGGAACTCGGTCTGGAAGATCACCCCGTACTCTTTCCGCCCATTTCATCCATGACCCGGGACGCGGTAGCGGAGTCAAACCTCGATCTCAAGGCCGCCCTGAAATGCAAGAACATTTTCGTGCTGGGCCTTTGCTATTACCTGTTCGATCGTCACTTCGACCACACGATTGATTTTCTGAATCGTAAATTCGCCAAAAAACCGGAGGTCGCCCAAGCCAATATTCTGGCCCTCAAAGGCGGCTACAACTACGGAGCAAATACCCACGCCTTTGCCAACACCTACACCGTAAAACCGGCCCCGAACAAACCCGGTCTTTACCGCAGCATCAACGGCAATCAGGCGATCGCCTGGGGGTTTCTGGCGGCTTCGGAGAAGAGCGGACGGCCGCTTTTCTGCGGCTCCTATCCCATCACGCCCGCCACGGCGATTCTGGAAGAGCTGGCCAAGCGAAAGGACCTGGGCGTCAAAACCCTGCAAGCGGAAGATGAAATCGCCGGTATCTGCACGGCCATCGGAGCCTCGTTCGCCGGGCACCTGGCCGTAACAACCACCTCAGGGCCGGGACTTTCGCTCAAATCGGAAGCCATCGGCCTGGCCGTCATGACCGAACTACCATTGGTGATCGTCGACGTCCAGCGCGGCGGCCCTTCGACCGGACTTCCTACCAAAACCGAACAAAGCGACCTGGGGCAAGCCCTCTGGGGACGTAACGGTGAATGCCCCCTGGTAGTCATCGCCGCCAGCAGCCCGTCGGACTGTTTCCACTACGCTTTCTGGAGCGCCAAAATCGCCATGGAACACATGACTCCCGTGTTGCTGCTCTCGGACGGATTCATCGCCAACGGTTCGGAGCCCTGGCGCATCCCGTCGATGAGTGACTACCCGGCCATTCATCCGCCCCTTGTAAAACAGGCCCCCGAAGGAGGCTTTATGCCCTATGCCCGAGACGAACAACGCCTGGCCCGTCAATGGGCCCTGCCCGGCACCAAAGGACTGGAACATCGCATCGGCGGACTGGAAAAAGATTTTTTGAAAGGGTCGGTTTCCTACGATCCCGACAACCATCAACGCATGGTGAGCATACGCGCCGCCAAGGTAGCTCGCGTACAGGATTACATTCCTTCTCAAGAGGTCATCGGAGAGCCGAGCGGCGACCTGCTGGTCGTGGGTTGGGGCGGCACCTACGGGCATCTGCTTTCGGCCGTTCGATCTCTGCAGGCCGAAGGCGAGAAGGTCTCGCTCTGCCACTTCAACTTCATCCATCCGCTACCCAAAGGCGTTTCCGAAATTTTCAGCCGATTCCGTCGCATCCTCGTCTGCGAGCTCAACGCCGGCCAGATGGCAGACTACCTGCGCACGGCCTGCCCCGGTTTCGAATACCGGCAATACAACAAAATCCAGGGGCTTCCATTCACCGTTCACGAACTCCAGGAAGCCTTCCGCCAGCAACTTAAAGCCTAAAAACCATGAACGAAACCTCGAAATACACATACCTCCCCGCCGACTTCCGCAGCGATCAGGAAGTAAAATGGTGTCCCGGTTGCGGTGACCATGCCATTCTCAATTCGGTACTCAAAGCCCTGCCGGAGGTAGCCGAAAAGCTCCATTATCGACACGAACGTTTCACCTTCGTATCGGGGATCGGCTGTTCATCCCGTTTCCCATATTACGTCAACACCTATGGATTCCACGGCATTCACGGCCGGGCCACGGCGATTGCCACCGGGGTCAAAGTTGCCAACCCCAAGTTGTCGGTGTGGCAGATTTCCGGAGACGGTGACGCCTTGGCCATCGGAGGCAACCACTTCATCCATGCCATCCGACGCAACATCGACATCAACATTCTGTTGTTCAACAACGAAATCTACGGGCTGACCAAAGGACAATACTCCCCTACCTCCAAATTGGGCAAAATCACCAAAACCTCTCCATACGGTACGATCGAACATCCGTTCAATCCCGGCGAGGTCGTTTTAGGGGCACGCGGGACCTTTTTCGCCCGCAGCATCGACGTGGAACTGGCCCTCACCCAGCAATGCCTGGTGGCAGCCGCCCAACACGACGGGACGTCGGTGGTAGAAATTCTGCAAAACTGCGTTATTTTCAACGACAAGACATTCGGCGATTTCGCCCTCTCGAAAGAGTTGCGCGAAGAACGTACCATCACCCTGCGTCATGGCGAACGGATGATTTTCGGCCATAATCGCGACAAAGGGCTGGTACAGATCGGCATGAAACTGATGGTCGTCACCTTGGGTGAAGGAGGTGTGACGGAAGAAGACATTCTCATTCACAACGCCCACGAGCCCAATCCGGGCATTCACATGATGCTGGCCAACATGAGCTACCCGAATTATCCGGTGGCTTTGGGAGTCATCCGCGACGTTCCCGACCACACCTACGACGACAACCTCCGGGATCAGGTCGAAGACGTCCGGGCTCACGGCACCTTCCGCAGTGTCGATGAGTTGCTGCACAGCGGCGACACGTGGGAAGTCCGGTAAC